>CAYYNB010000083.1:0-1536 GCA_964472565.1 uncultured Anaerolineaceae bacterium | reverse complement strand
GCGCCCGCTTTTCCCCCCTTTCTCCGCGCGCGGGGAAAGGGGCCGGGGGATAGGGGTTCCCGTTTACTCCCCCGGAATCTCATCCTCCGCAAACGAATAAATGCAGGATCGATACGCCGTCCCGATCTCCACCCGGTAATCCACCGTACGATTCGGGTCCGGCTCGATGATCACCTGCCCATCTTCCACCCGCAGCACCCGCTGTAAATCCGCCAGCACACTGCCCTTCATCTGCCCCGTGTAATCATAGATCACCGTCAGTTCCCGGTTGATCGGCCCCAGCCCCTCCACCGGAGTCGCCGCGAAGCCTTCCCACGCCAACCGATCCGCCGCCACCCGCTCGAATCCGATCCCGTACCACGATCCGTCCACCACATCGACGCTCACCACCTGCCGCGCCAATCGGTTTTCCGTCGGCGGCGTGAGCAGATCGCGGACCATCGGCAGCAGTTCATCGTTATTCGGAATCTGCACATCCCGCCCATCGTCCGGCGTATACGTGCGGATATAATGCACGCCCACTTCCCCGCTGTAACGTGCCACCTGCCCCATATCCATCTGCATCGCCAGCGGAGCCAGTTCGATCACATCCGTCAGCGTGAGATCCGTCTCCACCACGCCCGTGACCATCGGCCAGAGCTGCGTCACCTGCGTAAAAATGCCCATCTCCCGCGCCTGGACCCACATCGCCCGCAGCACGTCCATTTGCCGCCGCCCGCGATCCAGGTCGCTCGTACTCTGGCGGCTCCGCACGTACCACAGCGCCGTATCCGCGTCCAGCCGCTGCCGCCCAATATTGAGCGTATACTGTTCCCAGTTTTCCTCCACCGCCGGATCAAGTTCGGGTTCTTTCAGCCGCCAATCCTTCAGCGCACAGTCCACGCTAACGACCAGCCCGCCCAGGTAATCCACGATCTGCTTGAAATCGTTGTAATCCACCCGCGCGAAAAAATCCACCTGAATCCCGAAGTTGTACCGGAACACATCCTTGATCACATCCGCTCCGGCGTACCCATTCGTGACGCCCCACCCATACGCCACATTGATCCGATCCATCGTATAATTCGGGATATACACGAACAGATCGCGCGGCACATGCCACATCGCCGCCGTACCCGCCGCCTTATTGATCGACAGCAGGATGATCACATCCGTCCGCCGCACCATGTTATCGCTCGAATCGCTGCCCAGCAGCAGAATATTCACGATCTGATCATCGTCTTCCATCAGCGGCACCATGTCAGGAATCGGGAAGGCAGGCGGCTGCGCGGGCGGGGTATACGTGCCCTGAATCACATACGTCGGCGTGACCGTCGGCGCGGGCGTCCACGTCGGCCCCGGCGTCCCGATAGGTTCTTCCGTGCCGATCATCGTCGGCGGCATATCCGCCCCCGCATTCGAAACACCAGGGCCGCCCGTCCCCACCAGTGCGAACAAACTCGCCGCCAGCGTCACGAACAGCAAACCCAGGCCAAAAACCCGGCGTAAAGATGATTGGTTGCTAACCACAGCGTTATCCTTTGCATGTCCCGGAAC
>CAYYNB010000082.1:0-24905 GCA_964472565.1 uncultured Anaerolineaceae bacterium | reverse complement strand
TTCCCTTAGGGAAGGGGAGTCAAACTCACAGAATGTGGGGAATTATTTTCTTGGATCGGCCTAAGGCTGCGCCAGGATTTTCTTGATCCCCATTGCCCAGGGAATCACAAGTCAGGGTGGAATGAAAAATTAACGGGGCAATGCGTGAATTGCCCCTACGAACCTCATCCCCTCTCCAACCGAGTTGGCAGAGAGGGAAGCTAAAGTCAAATGAAAAACAGCGTGCTCATTTAGAACGTCACCGCGCCGCACAAATGAACCTGGAGGCCCATCACGTGGAACATGGCGGCTTTGACCGCGAGCGCTTTATCGGCGGCTGCGGCAGAGGGCGCATAGGCGACATTGGCGTGATTGGCTTTGTGGCGCGCCATCATCTGATCGCGGGTGACACCATGTAACACCAGGTGCATGATCGGCCACTGCGGGGTTGTGGCCTGCCAGCGGCGCTCGGTTTCGGCGTCCGGTAAGCTGATTGCCGTTGCCCGCCCCAGATCGACGTGCAGTTTGCCATCCATCACGAACACGCGGCTCCAGACGATTTCGCCCGGTTTGCTTACCCCGGTGAGCGTCCCGCCGCCCAATGGGAAATACATGGGCGGT
Source organism: uncultured Anaerolineaceae bacterium (assembly GCA_964472565.1). Taxonomy (GTDB): domain Bacteria; phylum Chloroflexota; class Anaerolineae; order Aggregatilineales; family Aggregatilineaceae; genus DATAMF01. The sequence goes on along the minus strand of CAYYNB010000082.1, from coordinate 24,305 downwards.
TGGCGTTCGCTGCTGGCATAAGCATAACCGCCTAAGTGAGACGCCGGGACTGCACCGGAGATGAGAAAGACCCAGACAAAATCATCGACGCCATCCCCGCGATAGTGTTCGCCCCACCGGATGTCGTGCAGGGTGGTGGCCGGATCAAAGCCCATCGCATTCCAGATGCGGTTCGTGACCAGACTATCCAAGCCCGCGCCTTCATCGACTTCGTTAAAATGAGGGACCGCTTGTCCAGCGTACAATTCCTGCCCGGTGGCTGGATCGTAGACCGGCGGGCGTTCGACGTTATTTAACAGACCTTCGACCAGATCGGACGCGGGGACCATGTCCTTCAGACCCTGCTGGTATTGGATGCCGATGGCTGCACAGCCGAAACTGTGCGCGATGCGCACCGCCGCGATATACATTTGAAGCTGCTGGGCGATCTGGTTAGCGGTGAGTTCGGTGGCTTCGTCCTGCCCCGTTATAAATTTCATGCCGCGTGATTCGAGCCAGTCCCGCGCCTGCCGCACTTCTTCGGCACTGACCAGCCGCATCGCCGCGACAAGGGCGGACTGGCTAAGACGTTCTTTATAGACACCGGATGGATTCAGCAGTTCGTCTTCAATGATCGCGTTGTACATGCCCATGCAGCCTTCATCGAAGATGCCCATGATCGCCTTTTCGCGCTTGATCTGCTGGGCGAGTTTGATCCCTAATTCCGCTTCGGGCTGCGGAATCCGGCTGGCATCGAGATCGCGGACATGGCTGGTGTCATGCGTGATCCGCCCTTCCTTGATCCACTGGCGAATCCCACGCCGGAAAAACTCATCAGTGAAATTTTCGCTCCAAATGGTGCTGTAAGGAACGCCCATTTTGGTCAAAGATCCATTCAGATTTAACATGCCGACCAACCCCGGCCATGCGCCAGACCAGTTGGCGACGGTCAGGATCGGGCCACGATGATCGCGCAGCCCGGCCAGGACATGATGGCTGTACTGCCAAACGGCTTCGGCGACAATTAAACGTGCTTCCGGATGAATATTTTTGAAGACATCCATGCCCATACGCTGGCTGGAAATGAAACCATGGTGTTCGACGGGATCATAAGCGTGTCCGCGCCGGACCGTGATGCCTTCTTCTGCAAAAGCGGCTACTATTTGTTTTTCCATGGCTTCCTGCGCAGGCCAGCACATCTGGTTGGCCGACAGACGTAAATCTCCGCTGGCGACCAGCACGGCTTCATTGGGCCTGGGGGCAGGAGGTTCTTTAAGTTCCGGTATACGATAAGTAGACATGCCTAAATCCTCTCGCAAACAGATTATAGTTACTCTCAATTATGTTCCTGAGTGACCGGGCAAGCAAAACATCCAGATTTCACTCAGCCTATTGATTTCTAACCCAATTCCATGATATAGAATCTCTGCCATAGTTAGGAAAAGGAACTTTTTCGGATGTTACGCCAACTTCAAAAACTACCTAATGAACCGATTATTCTTGAAACGCTGTATGCCGATTATTCGATAGCTGAATTAGCCGCCGGACGAGAAGAAGGGCAACGGTTGCTGGAGACACAAGTCCAGCCCGTTGTGTGGATTGCAGATATGAGGGCTGCATCTACCGCATTTATTGGGGAATTCATGCAGATCATTAGCATGATATCTCAGAATGGTGCTCCTCAGCCGTATTTACGTGGGCTTGTCTACGTACTTCCTCCTGAATATGTGGATGAGATGCGTCAGAAATTGATGTTTCCGCTGTTTGATAACCTGGACGACGCTTTTCAGCAGGCCAGAAGCATCCTGATTGGGTGATTGCTTCTACATGTGTGTGCGTTGAGCGTCACGGAAAGAGTGGCCCCGGTTCGGATCGCCTACCGGGGCGTAGCCAGTTGGCGAGGCGGAAAAACAGTGCGCCTTTATAGACTGGTTCCCTGCGCTTGGGCAGGCTCACAAATTATTTATCCCATTGGATATGGAAGATGGTTATGTCACCGCCTTTATCTTTGCGCAGACGGTTTTCATCATACTTCACAATAAAATGTTTATCCGCAGGCCGTAGTTCGCGAACATAACCGTAAAATAACCCGTACATCATATCGTCGGGATAAGGAACCTGCACCTGGAGAATGAATTCTGTTTCGCCGATTTGCTGAGCATCGATCTGGCCGGGATCACCGTTGCGGTGTGACTGACGATAACGCTCATTATAAACGTTCAAAAATTGAAGCAGGGTTGGTTTTTTATCGGGCGGAAAGGGTTTGACCACAGCGACAGCCATGCCCACGCTCACGAGATCGAACATCGCCCCGGTACGCTTTTCGATGTCATTGAACACATTGAGAATTTCCTGAACGGAGTACCAGCCTTCGGGAACAATTTGATCCAGGTGATGGGCGGCCAGAATATCAAAATAAGCTTTGACATTCACGCTGCTGACTAAAGAAATGGCGGTAAAGCCATCGAGTTCGAGATTGGGATCACAGGTGTACATATGGCCTCGCTCCTTTTCCTCATTAAACTTCAGGGGATAGTTGTGTTATAGGTCCAGTTGACCGCTTCGCGCAAATTGGATCAGATGTTTGGGCTGCGCCACTATTTTTTTACCCCATCCCCCAGGGAAGGGGAGTCAAACTGGATAGATACGGGGTAATTATTTGCTTGGAATGGTCTTGACAATATCTCAGATAATCTGTATACTTATAAACAGTTCAGATATGAACGGTTTGGGCGCCATGAAACCTGCTATCCAACGCCAATATCGTCCCAGCGTGCTTGCGCGGCTGCACTTAGCTCGCTTAAATACGCGGCTGGTGCATGAAGAGCAAAACGCACTTCAGCCTTATGGACTGACCGGTGCGCAGTTTGATGTGCTGTCGCGACTGGCGACGGAACCGGGACTAAATCAGCAGATGCTGGCGGACCGGCTGCTGGTTACAAAAGGAAATGTCTGTGGGTTGATTGACCGCCTGGAACTGGCGGGGCTGGTGGAACGCCGCAACGATCCGCAGGATCGGCGGACGTACCATCTGCATCTGACGGCGGCGGGTGCAGAATTGTTTAAACAGGCGGCCCCGGCGCTGGAAGAAGCGATAGGACAGCAGTTTGAACAACTCAATGATGGTGAAAGAGATACGCTTTTGACTCTGCTGGCGAAACTGGATCGGGCATTACGGTAAAGTGTCCTCTTTTTTTTGCGAGAACTGTTTATATATAAACAGTATACCTTAAAACGAATTTCATCTCGGAGGATGATCACATGACCTGGCAAATTGATTTCGCTCACTCTTCGGTTCACTTCACCGTTCGTCACATGATGTTCACCAATGTGCGCGGCGAATTCGAGAAGTTTGAGGGCCGGATTGAACTGGACGAGAATAAGCCTGAAGCAACAGTTGTTGATATTCAAATCGACGCGAACAGCATCAACACCCGCGAAGCGCGCCGTGATGCTCATCTGAAATCGCCTGATTTTCTGGACGCCGACAAGTATCCTTTTCTCACTTTCAAGAGCAAGCGTGTGGAGCGTACCGGGGAAAGCACCGCTCGTCTGATCGGCGATCTGACCATTCGCGGCGAGGCGCGTGAAGTGGTAATGGACGTTGAATACGCAGGGCAGGCAAAGAATCCCTGGGGGATGATGATCGCCGGGTTTAGTGGCCGCACGAAGATCAACCGCAAAGACTGGGGCCTGAACTGGAATCAGGCGCTCGAAGCGGGTGGTTGGCTGGTGGGCGATGTGATTACAATCGATGTTGAACTCGAACTGATCAAGCAGGAAGTAACCGAAGCCGTTTAGCGGAGAAAGCCCCATGAACAGCATCCGGTTTGGCATCAATATCGATCCCTCGTCGGAACAGGCGCAGGACGCGTTTCAATTGGCGCGGTTGGCGGATGATCTTCGATTGGACTTGATCACCATCCAGGATCATCCGTATAACCGCCGCTTTCTGGATACGTGGACGCTCTTAACCGCCTTAGCCACCCACACTCAGCAGGTGCATGTGGCAACAAATGTGGCGAATCTGCCGCTGCGTCCCCCGGTTATGCTGGCGAAAATGGCGGCGACACTCGACGTTTTGACCGGGGGCCGTGTCGAACTCGGTTTGGGAGCCGGCGTATTTTGGCAGGGTGTGGAGGCTTACGGCGGTGAGGCGCGCACGCCGGGTGAAGCGTATAGCGCTTTTGAAGAAGCCCTGCATATTCTGCGCGGTTTCTGGGATCATGCCGGCGGCACCTTTGATTATGAAGGGACGATTTATCAGGTCAAAGGGGCGCGGCCCGGTCCGGCTCCCGCGCACCGGATACCGATCTGGACAGGGGCGATTGGTCCCCGGATGCTGCGCCTGACCGGGCGAATGGCGGATGGGGTGCTGGTGTCGCGGCCTTATGTGCCCCCCGGCAAACTACCAGCCTTGAACGCCGCCATTGATGACGGCGCGGTTCGCGCGGGGCGCGATCCTTCGGAAATTCGGCGCGGCTATAATTTGATGGGCGCGATCCGTCCGGTGGTGGCATCAACAAAAGATGAGATGATCGGCCCGGTGGCGTATTGGGTGGATGAACTGGCACGGCTGCACCAGGAATACCGCGTGGATACATTCCTGTTCTGGCCGGTTGGGGGGCGCGAACGAGAACAGATTGAGGTGTTCGCCCAGGAGATTATTCCGGCAATTCGGCAGGCGGTGAGGTAGCCGCCCACCCGAAAAATGAAGGGAGCACACCGCTCCCTTCATCGTTTATGGCTGGTAGAGGCGCTGCACCTGCTCGGCGACTACCGACCAATCCTGTGATTGGGCGTAACGCCGTCCAGCGTCCCCCATCGCATGGCGCAGCGCCGCATCGGTCAGCAGATGGATGAGCGCATTAGCCAGCACGGGAACATCGTTCTGGGGGACGAGCAGCCCGGTTTCGTTGGGAAGTACCGCCTCTTCGACGCCGCTGCCCAACGTGCCGATCACGGGGCGGCCACAGGCGCTGGCTTCGAGAAAGACCAGGCCAAAGCCCTCGAACTGCTCCCCCACATTGAGCGAGGGCAGGGCGAACACATCACAATGCTGGTACCACGCCAGGAGTTGTTCTTCAGAAATTTGTCCTACCAGATGCACCTGTTGAGCGAGGCCCAATTCGTCGATCTGTTTGCGCACCTGCTGGGTGTAGGCCCCTTCGTCCTGTCGCCCGGTGACGACAAGCTGCACATCGGGAATCTGGTCGCGGACCTGGGCCAGCGCCTCGACCAGCAGATGCGTGCCTTTGCGATACTTCACCCCGCCGGATGCCATTACGGTGGGGCCGAACTTGTCCGGCGGCGGCATGGGCTTTTGGAAGCGCTCGAAATGCACCCCATTATGAATCATGGTGAGGTTAGCATCCGGCAGGGCGGCGCGTAGCTGTTGGGCGGTGTAATGGCTCACCGCGATCAGATGGGCACGACGATAGGCGCGGCGGTAGAGCGATCCAACCCAGCGGCGGCGCGCGGTTTGCGGCACATAGGTGCCATGCGCCGTCACGACGACACGCTGTTGGGAGGCGGCCCACATCGCCAGCGGCGTGTAGGGTTCGGCTACCACATGAATTACATCACAATCGGCCACTGCCCGCCGGACACGCGGAGCCGCCAGCAGCGAGCGAATCAAAAAGCCGCGCGAACGGGGCACGAGCATCGGCAGAACGGGGCGCACACCGGTCAGCCAGGAGAAATGTTCGGCGGGGGTGGGTTGGGTGATCGCCACGATCTCCACGCCCTGCTGACTGAGCGCGCGACCCATTTCCAGGGCATAGCGCGCCCAGCCATAGGAAGAGGTGATTTCTGGTGTAAAGAGTGCTACTCGCATTGGACCCACTCAATAATCCGTGCCGCCCGCACTTCCCAGGTGTACTGGCGGGCAATCTCCTTAGCCTGCTGGCTGAGATACGCGCAAAGATCAGCATCATCCGCCAAGCGCTGAAGCGACGCCGCAAACGCGGCTCCATCGCCGGGGGGAGCCAACAGCGCGGAGACTTCATTTTGCACCACTTCTGCCGTGCTGGGCAAGTCTGACGCCAGAAGCACACAGCCCGCTGCCATATATTCAAATAATTTGATGGCGGAGGCGTAATAGGCGAAGTGTTCGGTCCAGGGCAGGGGCATCGCGCCGACATCCATCGCCGCCATATAACGCGGCACGGCTTCCGCGCGCACCTGTCCGCTGGTGTGCAGCAAATCGGCGGGCAAGCCGCACGCCTGCCACTGCTGGCGCACCTGCTCGACTCCCTCCGCTGGCCCACCTACCACCAGCAAATGGACTTCGCGCGGCGTCTGTGCGATGGCATCCACCAGCGTATCCAGCCCCTTTGACATGCGCATCGTATGGAGTTGGCCGACATAGCCGACGACAAACGCATCCGCCGGAATCCCCACATCTGCCCGCGCGTCTGTTTTGCCCGGTAGATTCTCAAAACGGGCCTGACGGTAGCCATCGTGGGCCACCATGATCCGCTTCGCCTCGATTTTTGCGGCCAAGTGTTGGGTCACAGCGATCACATAGGCGCGGCGCATCACCCAACACTGCAAGCGGCTTCCCAGGCGGGAGTGGCTCAGTTGGTGGACCTCATAGGCCAGCGGGACGCGAGGCCGGATCAGTTTGACGAGCACTGCAATAAACAGATCGCGCGTATAAAACACATCGGCGCGGCGCGGCAGCAGCCAGATCAACAGCGCGATCAGATAGGTCAGGGTTTGCAGCAGAAACGTCAACCGCTGGATGCGGGCGGGCAGCGTGTCGATCAGGTCCAGGCAGACCAACCGCCGAAACGTGAAATTTTGCTTCACGCCGTAATGGGACCACAGATCGGGCACGGCACGCATGGCAGCGGTATTAATGCGCCGCGACGAAACCAGCGTGACTGTGCTGCCCGCGTCGGCAAACGCTTCACACATCTGGACGATTTGCAGGCCGTGTGCTTTTTCGGTGGGAAGCCGGTTATTGCAGAGATAAATCAGCCGCATCAGCGCCTACTCATCAATTTCACTAACTGATCCATCAAGTGGTCCAGGCTGTGTTCTGCTGCGGTACGTTCGCGCAGTTCCAAGCCTATTGCCGTTCGTTCTGCTGCCGGGAGCGCAAGCAGTCCGGCCAGCCGTTGTGCGACACTTGACGCGTCTTCAGGCTTCTCTACGAGCAATTGATCCGTATGCGATCCCAGCAACGCGCCGAAGGCCGGATTCGCGGCTACCAGCGGAACCCCAGTGAGCATGGCTTCGAGCACGACCTTGTCAAACGATCCGAGCGGGGTGAGGTTGACGGCAATGGACGAGCGGCGGTAAAGGTCCACCAACGCTTTTTGTGTCTGACCGCCCAGAAAATCGAAATCCTGTGCGGTCAGGCCTAACTCGGCGCGACGTTTGAGCAGATTTTCATAATATGTTTGGTCGCTGGCGGTGTGCGGCTCTCCGGCAATGGCAAACCGCACCGGGGGATTGCCATACTGATCCCGCAGCAGCGCCGCCGCTTCGAGCAGGGTGTGATGATGTTTGATCGGTGAAACGCGTCCCACCGCCATCACCACTGGCGGATCGTCGGGTGGAGTAGTGCCGGGCGAAAACAAGGCGGTGTCAATACCTTGCCCCATGACATGCACTTTAGGACTGCGGAATGCAAAACCGGTTTCTGTCGAGGTCGTGATCCAATGCGCGCATGCCAGTGCAAGGCGCAGTTCGCGTGTTTTCTGGCGGTGTGCGAACCACAGCATCTGCGGCTTACGGAACAGCATCGCCAGCGGAGCCGCCGCCCACGTCAACCGGGGCGTCATGTGGCAAAAAATCACATCCGTATCCCGGATCACCCGAAGCATCGCCCGTTGCAGTTCCCAAATTTCGCGCAGCCGGTTGTACCCTTTTTCCTTGCCCATCGACTGCACGCTGACATTTTCGGGCAGCGTCGCATACCCTTTTTCCAGAGTGATCACATGGACGTGCTCGACCCGTGCCGCTAACGCTCGTATCCAACCGATCGTGAATCCGCGCATCCACTCGTTCTCATCCACCAACTGCACCATCATCAGAACTCGCATCAGTCCTCCTTAGCCCGCCGGACCAAGTCCTGGTAGCCCTGGGCATAACGTTGGATGACCTCATCCGCCTGGAATTTTTGCACAGCGAGCCGTCCCTGTTCCCCGATCTCGGCGCGTTTGTGGTCGTCCGCCAACAGTTGATTCACCTTGCCGGCCAGTTCTGCTGCGTCCCAGTGGAACAGCAGCCCATTTACGCCGTCTTCAACCAGTTCGACCATGACTCCTACCGGAGTCGAGATCGCCGGGACGCCGCAGGCCATCGCCTCGACGGTGACACGCGGGCCACCTTCGGCAGTGGACGCGCAGATCAGCATTTTGGCCTGGTTGTAAACGCGGGCGACATCGGGCGCGCTTGGCTGGCGCGGAATAAAGGTGACATTAGCGCCGAGATTCAGTGCCGCGATGCGTTCTTCCACCGCGCCTAACAGCGGCCCACGCCCCAGAATCCCCAGGCGGACGGCAGGATAGGTCTGTTTGACCTGCGCCAGCGCATCCAGAAGCGTAAACAATCCCTTATTCGAGGCCAGCCGCCCGACGAATAACAGATCGTAATTACACGGCTCGCCCGGCATGGGGTGGAAAACGTCGAAATCCAGATAAAACGAGGGCAGATGCAGTATTTTTTCTTGGGGAACGCCCAGCTTTTTCAGCAGTTCGGGCACTTCAACCGTATTCACTACACGGATCGCCAGCACATGCCGCCACACCCAGCGCAGATAAATTTGGGCGAGGGCACGGTACATTTTCTCGCGCAATGTCACCGCGCGGGGGTAGCCGTCGATATGGTGAATTTCGCTGACATAGGGCACACCCTGACCGCGCGTCAACAGGTAGGTTCCGATCCCGGTGTAAAATGTGCCGAAGTCGTGTGTCACCACCAGATCGTACTGCCGTTCTTTCATCAGCTTGCGGCCCTGGCGCACGATAAACCAGGGCTGAAATAATTTGGGCCAGGGAGACGGGTAAAAATGCACATTACCGTGTACTGTGCGGGCCTGGGTGCCGGGGGCGCGCGGGCAGATCATATCGATCCGGTCCCAGTGGGCGGAGAAACGCCGCAGCATCTGGTACAGCGCGCCGTCTTCGCCCGCCGCTACGGTTGTGTCCCCGCCGATCATCAAGAGATTCATGCTTTGCTCCCTACTCGTGCCGCTTCCGTTTGAACAACGGTATTATCTCATCCAAAATCGGCGCTGCGACCAGCCGCACGGCACCGGAGTCGCTGGCGTTATATCGAGAGTTTGCCGCCGCGCGGCAAGGGGCACTGGACGGTATCGCCGTGTTGTTTTCCCAACAGACGCCCATCCCGGCTCACTAGCAGCACCCACATACGCCTTCCAGGGCGGCAACCGTCTGCTCTACCATCGTGTTCCAGGCGAACCGCTCCAAACCATTGCCTGTCTGCGCTGCCAGCCGTGCCTGTTGATCGCTCGCTATTGCCGCTTGAATGGTCGCGATCAGAGCGTCCAGGGCGACATAAGGCACCAGCAGCCCATTTTCTCCATGCCGCACCACTTCAGGGTTGCCGCCCTTGTCGCTGGCGATCACGGGCGTTCCCGCCATCAGAGATTCCAGCAGCACATGGGACAGTCCTTCATAGCCAGAATACAAAATTGTGTAATCGGCAGCGCGGTAGTAAATCGCCAGTTGATCCCGACTGACTCTCCTCAAAAAGTGAATACGATCCACTATATTTATCGATTCCGCCAGCGCCTGCAATGCGCCCTCCTCCGGCCCATCGCCGGCGATCAACAGCCGCACATTGGGCACCTGCCGCAGGGCACGGATCACGTGATCAACACCTTTCCACGCGGTGAGCCGTCCACTATACAGCAGCAGCGGCGCATCATCCAAACCAAGCTGCTGCCGTGCCTCGTCTCGTGAAAGCGAACTGGTGCGGTGCTGCGGCGAAATCGAGTTGTAGATTACCTGCACACGCTGAGGCGGTGCGCCCCACCCGATCACCATTGTCCGTAAATACTGACTTGGCACAATGATATGGTCCATCTGCTGTGCTTCACGTGCCCGCTGGCCTTGTACCAGCCGAACGCGCCAATCATAGCGGCGCTGCTGGAACTCATCAATATCCGTTGTGGGCGGAATCCAGCCCTTGTTCACGGCCCGTTCCCATGCCAAATCGCCGACTACTTTTACAACGCGCGGCTTGCGATTCGCTCCTATCAGCGGCAGTCCTAAACTGTGGATAAAAACCAGATCGGCGCGTCGAATTTCCGGCCACGCCGCGCGCGCATAATCCGCCATGCGCCGGGGAGAAAATCGCCGGGGAATGCGCCGCACAGGATATGGATATCCTGCAATGGGGGCATCGCCAAAAGTTAATAAATGGACCTCGTGTCCGCGCGCCTGGATGGCGGGCAGAATATGGTAAAGATAGGTGGCCGGGCCACCCGGTTCAGGATGAAAAATGCCGGTTGCAACAAAAATACGCATAGGTCAAAACAAATGTAGGGGCAAAATCACCCCTACAAGGATACCATGCCGCTGCACAAAAGCCTACAAACGCACAACATGCGCACTGCCGCTGTGTCCCACCGTAAGATTACGGGTGTCCACAACCAGTCGCGCATGTTTCAGAATGAAGTCTACATCATACACTTTATGATCGGTGACGATCACCACGCAGTCCTGCGCCGCTAACCAGTCCGCCGTGAGTTCGACGCTTTGGGCGATACGATCACCGGACAGCCGCACACTGGCGACATAGGGATCGTTGAAAGTGACCTGCGCGCCTTTTTCTTCAAGCAGTTCGTGAATGTCCAGGGCGGGCGATTCGCGCACGTCGTCAATATCGCGCTTGTAGGCCATCCCCAGCACGGCGACTTTCGATCCCTTGAGCGCTTTGCATTCCTCATTCAGCGCTTCCATGACCAGATCGATCACAAAGTAGGGCATCTGGGTGTTGATTTCGCTGGCGAGATCAATGAAGCGGGCGGTGTAATTCAGCGCGCGCAGTTTCCAGCTCAGGTAGAGCGGATCAATCGGGATGCAGTGTCCACCGAGGCCGGGACCAGGATAAAACGGCATAAATCCGAAGGGTTTGCTGCTGGCGGCACGAATTACTTCCCAGACATCAACATCCAGCTTGCGGCACATGATCGCCATTTCGTTGACCAGCCCAATATTCACTGCGCGGAACGTGTTTTCGAGCAGTTTGACCATTTCGGCGGCGGCGGTTGACGACACCGGGATCACCCGATCAACGGCGGGTTCATACAGCGCGGTGACGGCTTCCACACAGTCGGATGTGACACCGCCCACCACTTTGGGGGTATTGCGCACTCCATATTTTTCGTTGCCGGGGTCCACCCGTTCGGGCGAAAATGCAACGAATACATCCACGCCCACCGTCAGCCCGTTGTTGAGCAAACGCGGCAGGATGACTTCATCTGTCGTGCCGGGATAGGTGGTGCTTTCCAGCACGACCAGCATACCCGGATGGCAGATAGTCGAAACTGAATCCGCCGCCGCAATCACAAAGCTCATATCGGGGTCTTTGGTCTTGCGCAGCGGGGTAGGAACGCAAATGCTCACAGCATCGACATCGCGGAGGTCATCGTAAGAAGTCGTGGCGCGCAGATGGCCGCTTTTGACCAGGGGAGCCAGTGTTTCGGTGGCAATATCAGGAATATAGCTGATTCCGGCGTTCAGCTTGGCCACTTTGTCGGGCAGCACATCCAGCCCAATGACATGATAACCCGCGCGGGCAAATTCGACGGCGAGCGGCAGGCCCACGTAACCCATACCAATGATTGCGACCTTTGCAGTCCGGTTATGCAAACGGTCGAGAAGCTGTTGCTTGTAGTCAGGCATATCTCACGTCCATTCCAGGTCAGGAACTTTTCTGCCATTATAGCCCTGTACTTCTCGCTCGCCAATGACTTGTCGCTTACGTTCACCTGACAACCGGTGAAGCATCGGATGGGGAATTCTGGTATAATTACCACTCCTTAAAAATATGGCTGCGCCAAGATTTTTTACCCCATCCCCCCCTTCCATCAGGGAAGAGGAGGCAAACCGGGTGAATGGGATTTTCTTGGGATAGCCTAATATTCATGAGACGATGGAAGCCGCTATGTCCCACAGTTTTACACTCACCGATGAACTGCGCCGCCAATTAATCGATCTGGCGCGTGATGCCCAGCAGCGCGCTTATGTCCCCTATTCGCATTATCCGGTTGGCGCAGCGCTTCTCACCTCCACGGGAAAAATCTATCAGGGCTGCAACATCGAAATCGCCTCTTATGGCGCGACGGTTTGCGGTGAACGCACTGCCGCATTTAAAGCCGTCAGCGACGGTGAACGAGATTTTGAGGCGGTTGCAGTGGTCACGAGTAATGGCGCTTCACCGTGTGGAATCTGCCGCCAGGTGTTGTTTGAATTTGGCCCAGAGATGACCGTGATTTTGGCCGATATGGAAGGGCAGATCGTGTGGGAAGGCCCGCTGACGACGCTGCTGCCGCTTGGTTTTGGCCCCAAAAAATTAGCCGAAGGTCAGGCGAGTTTACAGGAATAGGCTGGTATGCCCGCGCAGGAACGCTCTTTTCGGACTGATGCGATTATTTTGCGGCGGCAGGACTTTGGCGAAGCGGATCGGCTTTTGCTGCTGCTCACTCCCGAACATGGCAAATTTCGCGCCATTGCCAAAGGGACGCGCAAACCTATCGCCCGCAAAACCGGCCATGTGGAACTGTTCGCCCTGGTCGATATGCTGATCGCCACCGGGCGCGAACTGCATCTGGTGACGCAGGCCGAAACCAAAGAACCGTTTCTGCGGCTGCGCGAAGATTTGATTCGCGGCGTGTACGCCAATCATTTTGTCGAACTGCTGGACCGGTTTACTGCGGAACAGGATGCCAGCCAGGCAGAATATAACCTGCTGGTGAATGCCCTGGGCTGGCTGTGTGAAGACATCGATCCGCGCCTGGTTGCTCGTTACTATGAATTGGCACTGCTCAACCGGGCGGGTTTTGCCCCATCGCTGCACCAGTGCGGCATCGGGCAGGAAGAAATTGAGCCGGTTGACCAATACTTCAGCCCGTTCGATGGCGGGGTGGTCTGCCTTGAACACTATGCAGGATTCCAGCGCGGCGTGCCGATTAGCCTGAATGCGCTCAAAACACTGCGTTATCTTCAGACTCGGCCCTGGGATGCCGTCAAAGTACTCAATTTATCTGCGACGCTGCACCTCGACCTGGAGCGGTTGATGCTGGCTTACATCACCTATCTGCTGGAGCAGCGGCTCCAGAGCGTGGAATTTTTGCACCGTTTGCGCCGCGAAGCGCTCTGAGGACTATCGCTGAGGATTGTATGGTACAAATCGAAACGGCCCGGCTGCGGCTGCGCTTATTTACCCTGGATGATCTGGACGCCTATCACACGGCGATCTTTTCTGATCCTGACGTGACCCGCTTTTTACCGGGTGGCGCGCCGCGTCCGCGTGACGGATCGGAACGTGTGATCCGCCGTTTTCTTGAGCATTGGCAGCAGCACGATTTTGGGATTTTCGCGGTGGAATATGAGGGTCAGGTGATCGGGCACTGCGGCCTGCAATATATTCCCGATACCAACCACGTTGAACTGGCATATGCGCTGGCAAAATCGTGTTGGGGGAAAGGGCTGGCTTCCGAAGCGGCGGCGGCCTGTCTGCGCTATGGATTTGAGCATCTGGCTTTGGATCGGATTGTGGCGGTGTTTGTCCCTGAAAACACCGCTTCCGAACGCGTGATGCAGAAAATCGGCATGCATCATGTGGGTTTGTTGGCCTGTTATGGCACTGAACTTCCGTGTTATGCGCTGGAAGAGGGAGAAAGAACAACGTGAGCTTTACAATTGGCGTGCGACCCGGTGAACGTATTATCTGGGAAGTTTGGGGTGCGGATTTTAAGCCTGAAGTAGATGCTGAGGCTTCCACTCAGAGCGAGTTAAAGATTCTCAATGCTTCCACTCAATCGATGGTCCTGGTGGTGGATCTGCGTCAGGTACTCACGACCGTGGAAGACATTATTTATACAGCCAGTCACAGTGTCCCGGAGGAGTTGACCGGCCATCCGCAACTTTGCCGCATGATTCTGATTACCACAAACGCGGTGGTCGCAAAATCGGCTGAAGGAATGAACAGCAAAGCGTTTGGGTTCATCAAGTTTGACGTGGTTGCATCCGAGGATGAAGCCTTAACGCTGGCCCGGCGGCTGTTGGCGTAAGTTTGAATCCCCAAAAATCTGGGGATCCCAGCAAATTAAGTCGGGTTCCGGACGCGGATGACCATGCACGATGCTCAGCGTGTAGAGCGCCATTGGAATCAGGAGCAACCAGAAACGTTTCATAACGTTTATACTGGGCGCTACTTCGCTTTTAACCAGTCTTCGAAGGCCGCGTTCAGCGCGTCAAACTCAACACCCAAAATAGTGTTTGTGGCTTCGTCCAACCGCATGTCGCCACCCATCGCGCGAATCCACTCGTTGCGGGCGTCGTTGCCGTAGGTTTCCGTTACATAGCGGATCATGGCGTAACCCTGCGGGTAAACATATTCCCACAGGTCCAGCGGCGTGTTGGCGAAATCGGTAATCTGATCCCAGTCGGCCAGTGCGTCTTCCTGCGCCCATTCCTGAGCGATCAGCAGATACCCATCCTGATCTTCATCGGGCAGGAGTTGGTAGGCGATATATTGGGCGATGCCTTCTTCCAACCACCAGGACATATACCCGTGCGTATTGTTCGCCATATCGAAGGTGAGCTTATGGGTGAATTCGTGGACCAGCACGAATTGCAGCCGCCCGGCATCCATATCGCCCGCATAGAGTTTGAGCGCTTCTTCGGGTTCGTTCCAGCCCGAAATCGGCGGTAAGCTCAGGAGCGTGTTGGCGATCAGCGCTTCACGCGAATCGTAGAGTTTGATCTCGTTGACGTTGGTGGGCGCATAATCCAGGTTGGTTGTCGTATGGGAAAACACATCCGGCAGCATCTCGACCACACGATCCGCAATATCGCCTTCGCCTTCGACATAACGCACGATGAAGTTTTCCGTCTCCACGCTGGCCCAGCGTTCACCCGCGTATAACCACTGCCCAGCGTCATTCCGCCGGAAGTTCACCGCGAAGGTTGCCGCCTGAGCGCGGGGGTCTTCTTGCAATTCCCAGATCATCGTCAGTTCGGCGGTGGCTGCATCTGCGCTGATTTCCAGATCGTCCACCACCAGATCAAAGCGTTTGATGGGATGCAGTTCCACCCAATCGTCGGCCCAGCGTGAATGTTCCAGCGCAAACACGGGATCGGTCTGATCGATGTAGGTCATATAGGTGTCTTTATCTCCGGCAACGACGGCCTGTTCCATCTGGTTGAGCAAGTCTTCAATCTGCTCGGCGTCATTGCTTTGGGCACGAACGGGCTGACCGAAAAAAGTGATGGTCAGCAAGACCAACAGAAGCACAATCGATTGGAACTGACGCATTCTGCATCTCCCTGGATTGATCGGACCTGTATGATTGTACCCCTACTCGCTGTCAACTTGTCACTACGAGTTGCACCCAAAAGCACAATTCGCTATATTTTCTCAGATATTTATCTAAAAAAAGGTCATCGCTTATTTATGTGTCCAACCGTCTGGTTTTATTTGGGAGAAATTTTCCGTTTGCAGGAACTTGCTGCCTGGCCGACCCTGTCGATGGTGGCCGAGAGCATGGGGGTTTCATTGCAGGCCGCGTCCCGTATGATCCGGCAGATGGCCGAGAACGGGTATATTGAACACGAACCATACAAAGGTGTCCGGTTAACTGCCGAAGGCCAAAAAATCGCACTTCAGGTGGTTCGCCGCCATCGCATCCTTGAAGTGTATATGGTGAAAATAATGTCCTTTGGCTGGGATGAAGTGCATGAGATGGTAGAAAACCTGGAACGCGGCGTGGAAGACCGGCTGATTGACCGGATGGACGAGATGGCCGGGTTTCCCAAACGGTGTCCGCACGGCGAACCGATTCCATCGAAGGACGGCGTTATGCCGGTGGTGAACGACAAACCGCTGAGTGAATGGCCGGAAAAAACGGATGCGCGAATCAGCCGGGTCAAAACTCATGACCCAGAAAAACTGCGCTATTTGTCGAGCATCCATTTGGTGCCGGGGGCTAATCTGACCGTTACGGCACGCAGCCCGTTTAATGGTCCGATGCATCTGACGTGCAACGGCAACAGCTTTGTGCTGGGCAGCGAACTCGCCCGCGAACTGTATGTGGAACGGCCCTGATTTCCTCCTGGATTAAAAAATCAGGAAAGTTGGTCGAACTTCTGAGTGATCCCCCCCTTGAGTTATTAGTCATTCGTTTTTAGTTGTTGGTGACGAACTTGAATAGTGAGGCATGGTGAGAACAATATTGAGTGTCCTCACGAAAAAGCGCTATAATGCGCCCAATTTGTGTGCCTAGCCCGATGCGAGATCAAACATGACCAAACCACTTTCCTTTCAAGAAGTTATCATGAAACTGCACCAGTTCTGGGCGAACCAGGGGTGTGTGCTGTGGAATCCGCACAATGTGCAAGTGGGCGCAGGAACCGGCAACCCCGCCACGCTGCTCTCGGTATTGGGGCCGGAACCCTGGCGCGTTGCTTATGTTGAGCCAAGTGTGCGCCCGGATGATGGGCGGTATGGCGAAAACCCCAACCGGATGCAGTATTACTACCAATATCAGGTCATTCTGAAGCCTGATCCAGGGAATCCGCAGGAATTGTATCTGCAAAGCCTGGAAGCATTGGGCATCAACCTGCGCGAACATGACGTTCGTTTTGTCGAAGACAACTGGGAATCACCCGCCCTGGGTGCGTGGGGTCTGGGCTGGGAAGTCTGGCTGGATGGTCAAGAGATCACGCAGTTCACCTATTTTCAGCAAGCGGGCGGCCTGATGCTGGACCCGGTCAGCGTCGAGATTACGTATGGGTTGGAACGGATCATCCTGGCGCTGCAAGGGAAAAACGCGGTTTGGGAAATTGATTGGACCGAGAATGTGCAGTATGCGGATGTGCGTCTGCAAAGCGAAATCGAATATTGCAAATACTATTTCGAGATCGCCGATGTGGAGGGGCTGAAGCGGACCTATGACGTGTATTCGCACGAGTATGAGCTGGCGCTGGCCGCTGATGCGATTGCACCCGCGTATGATTATGTGTTGAAGTGCAGCCACCTGTTTAATGTGCTGGATGCGCGGGGGGCGATTGGCGTCACGGAACGGGCGGCGTATTTCCGGCGGATGCGCGATATGACACGCAATATTGCGCGCGCCTATGCGGACCAGCGCCAACGGCTGGAATATCCGCTGATTAAGTCATTTGAGGGGGCCAGTGATGATACGGCCCGCCTGCCGCGCCATGCGACGGCTGGCAGTATGCCGATTGTGCCGGCTGACCTGCTGTTCGAAATTGGCACGGAAGAACTGCCTGCCGGTGATCTGGCTGATGCCCTTAACCAACTGAATGAGACTGTGCCCGCGCTGTTTGACTCCCTTCGCCTGGAGCATGAGGGTATTCGCGTGATGGGCACGCCGCGCCGCCTGGTGATCCATGTCCAAAATCTGGCCCCGTACCAGCGCGATGAAGAAAATCTGGTGAAGGGACCACCCGCCGCCCGCGCTTTTGATGCCGAGGGCAACCCCACACAGGCGGCTATCGGATTCGCACGGGGCAAGGGGATTGATGTGGCAGCGCTGGAAGTGCGCGAAATGGATGGCGGCAAATATGCGGTGGCGCTGGTGCAGTCCAAAGGACAGCCTACCGCCGAGGTGCTGGGTGAAGCGCTTCCGCGATTGATTGCCGAGATCAAGTTTGGCAAGTCGATGCGGTGGAATTCGAGCGGGGTGAGTTTCTCGCGCCCGGTGCGGTGGGTGGTCGCTCTGTTGGGGAATTTCGTGATCCCCTTTAAATATGCCGAAGTGCCCAGCGGACCCGTAACGCGCGGCATTCGCCCGCACGGATCGCCTGATCTGGTGTTGGGGAATGTCCAGAGCTATTTCAACGCGATGCAAGAGCAGGGCGTGGTGCTGGACTTCGACGCGCGGCGGGCGGCGATCTGGGAGCAGGTGGTGGCGCTGGCGCAGGAAGTGGGCGGTATGATTCCCGAAGACCCGGCACTGCTGGACGAGGTGACGAATCTGGTGGAGCGTCCCACCGCTTTACGTGGCGCGTTTGAGGTGAAATATCTCGAACTGCCGCGCGAAGTTTTGATCGGTGTGATGCGCAAACACCAGCGGTATTTCCCGGTGGTGGACAAAAAAGGCCATCTGCTGCCCTATTTTATCGCCGTGCGGAACGGGGATGATCAACACCTGGATGTGGTGACGGACGGGAACGAACACGTGATCCGCGCCCGGTTTGCGGACGCAAATTATTTCTACAGCGCGGACATCCAGAAGCCGCTGGAGTCCTTCCTGCCGCGTCTGGGGACGCTGACCTTTCAGGAAAAACTGGGGTCGATGCTGGATAAAAATAACCGCGTGGCCGGGCTGGTTGACGTGATTGGGCGTTTCCTGGGGCTGTTGGATGCCGATCTGCGGACGGTGCAACGCGCCGCCCAACTGGCAAAAGCGGATCTCGCGACCCAGATGGTCGTGGAAATGACCTCACTGCAAGGCAGCATGGGACGGCATTATGCGCTGAAACAAGGTGAGGCGCAAGCGGTGGCGGACGCCATTTTTGAACATTGGCTGCCACGCGGTGCAGGGGATATTCTGCCGCAGTCGGCACCGGGGATCGTGCTGGCGCTGACAGACCGGCTCGATAGCCTGGTGGGGTTGTTCGCAGCGGGACTCGCGCCCACTGCCAGCGCGGATCCGTTTGCGCTGCGGCGCGCGGCGCTGGGTGTGGTGCAGATTGTGCTGGAACACCAGATCAACCTGGACTTGTATCACGCGGTGGAACTGGTGGCGGAAGCGCAGCCGATCCGTGTGGATGAGCAGATCAAACAGGACGTGGTGAACTTTATCAGCGGGCGGCTGGACGTGGTTTTGCACGAACAGGGCTGGGCGCATGACGTGATCGCGGCGGTGCTGGCGGAACAGGGCAGCAACCCGGCGCGCGCCGTGCAGGGCGTCAAAGAACTCGATCAGTGGGTCCGGCGTGAGAACTGGCCGCTGATTCTGGATAACTACGCCCGCTGCGTGCGTATTACGCGCGGCGAAGTCGAGGTGTATCCGGTGAATGCTGAAGCGTTTGTGGATGAGTCGGAACGCGCGCTGTATGCAGCGTATCAAACAGCGGCGGGGCAACTGTCAGCCGCCGATAATGTGGATGCTTTCCTGACTGCTTTTGAACCGGTTGTGCCCGTGATCCAACGCTTCTTCGAAAGCGTGATGGTGAATGCGGAGGATGTCACTGTGCGGCAGAACCGCCTGGGGTTGCTGCAAGCGGTGGCCGCGTTAGCCAATGGGCGCGCAGAACTGAGCGAACTCGCGGGGTTCTAAAACCCGACCAATTGAGGGGGCCAAATGGCCCCTTCATTTTTGGGGGATACCGGACCCAGAAGATGGGCGTATGATCGAGGCAGGGATTATTTAAACTGGATTGGATTATGCATCACAATTCCTTCCGCTTACTGGTTTTTCTGCTGCTCCTGCCGCTGGTCCTGCTCACCGGGGTTGTGTTTTTTATGGTGGCGGACAATGAATCGGCTCCGGTGGGTGTTATCCTGGCTGGGCCAGCCGCCGATTATGGGTGGGACGATGTGCCGGATGTGCCGTACAGCGAAACGACGCTCCAGAGCAAAAAGCTTATTTTTTTCTCCAACTTCAATACAACGGATATAACGCTGGAGATGGTCGTCCAGACGATGATTACACGCGGCGTTAAGGTGATTTGTATTTCACCGGATCACCGCGCGGCATCCAATGGAACCGCCATCGAGACCCAGTTCCCTGGTGTCACCTTTCTGCTCAATCTGGGAACCTATCGGGACATCAATCACCTGATGCCGCGCCTCGGCACGCTGCGGGAGGCCGATGGATCAGATGGTATGAGCACCCGTTCGGTCGCTTTTACCAGCCTGGCCTGTTTACTCTGTGTTTCGGTGCTGCTGGTGGTGATCGTCACCCTATTTTTTAAAAGACCCGTTCATACCTCTACACCGTCCAAAAGTCTGGTCACGCGGTTGATTGATCGAATTTCGGACGGCGATAATCCCAAGAAAAAACACTCCGAAAAATCCAGCCTGCATTTACGGCGGCTGGCGATGCAGGCTGCGGCGGAAAAACGCATGACAGTGCCCGAAGACGAAGACTTGGTGAAGCTGCACAAACTGACCACGTATGTCCAGGGTGATAACCGGTATGACGAATCGTTCAGCATCGAAGCGCCGAACAGGGGCGAATTTTACGGCGAGTGCGGGATCAATATTGCGGAGCATGTAAATCGCTATGATCCGGGGAAGGTCAGCGCGCTGGAAGTGTGGCTGTTCGATAAAAGCGATATTCACACGATGACAGGCGTGCTGCTGAGTCCATATTCATTTCAGAACGAGGTTGAGCGCAGCAAACTGAAATCGAAGGGGGAGGCGGTTCAAGTCGACGAAGACGCGAGCCTGACCCTGGAAACGCAGCAGCTTAAACTGCGCGTGC
Source organism: uncultured Anaerolineaceae bacterium (assembly GCA_964472565.1). GTDB lineage: Bacteria > Chloroflexota > Anaerolineae > Aggregatilineales > Aggregatilineaceae > DATAMF01. The sequence goes on along the minus strand of CAYYNB010000082.1, from coordinate 3,664 downwards.
GGGTGTTGTCCACCCAGCCGGGGTATGATCCGGCGCTGCCAACGAACAGCTTTTTTGAGCATGTGGTGCTGGAACTGATCGTCTGGCGGAAAATGTAGTTGACAGGGCGGCCCAAACTTTTATAATGAGTAGTGGCGGGGCGAGCAACCCTCATTCCGTCTTCGTCTACTTGAGCAGGGAGAAGGTATGTTAGTCGAGGTCTGCAACCACTAGTCTGTTTTCGGGACTGCTGTGTGCGCTGACCATGATGCTTGCCTGCTGACCATGCAATGAAGCGATAAATGCCGCACAGGGCTTGAGTCCCGGCGGCGTTTTTGATTCTTGTCATGTTCAGCCAGCGAAAGGATACCTACTCATGCTTACAGTCTCTAATATCTCCAAACGATTTCCCGGCGCAGACGAGCCGATTCTCAAAAACGTCTCTTTTACGGTCAACGCAGGCGAACGCGTCGGGTTGATCGGGCCGAACGGGTGCGGCAAATCCACCCTGCTGCGGATCATCATGGGCGAAGTGACAGCGGACGCGGGCAGCGTGCTGCATTCACCGTCCAACCTGCGGATCGGATACCTGGCGCAGGGCTTGGAAGCGCCGGATGAAACGCCGCTTCAGCATATTCTTTTTCCACACGCGGCGGCCTTAAGCAATGTGGAAGCGGAGATCGAGCGGCTGGCGGGCGCGATGTCGGCGGCCCCCAATGAAGAAATGGATACGCTGCTGGCCGATTATAGCGAGGCGCTTGAACGGCTGAGCCAGCTCAGCCAGCAGTCGGATGCGGTGGGCGTGGAGCGGATTCTGGCCGGGTTGAGCCTGGATCAGATGACGCTGGATACGCCGGTGGGAACGCTGTCCGGGGGGCAGAAAACACGCCTGGGGCTGGCGGCGCTGCTGCTGCGCGATCCGCAACTGCTGATTCTGGATGAGCCGACGAATCACCTGGATGTGTCGGCGCTGGAATGGCTGGAAGAATGGCTGATGGATTTTGCGGGCGGCGCGCTGATCGTGTCACATGACCGCACTTTCCTGGATCAAACCGCGAACCGGATCGTGGCGATTGATGACAAAACGCATACGGCGCGTGTTCTGGAAGGCGGCTACAGTGCTTATGTCGCGGTGGTGCGATCCGAACTCGACAAGCAGTGGGCGGCGTGGCGCGATCAGCAGGTGGAGATCGTGCGGCTGGAAGCGGATATGCGCCAGACGATGGCGCGGGCGGTCCGTAAAGAAAACGCGACCAACGATGACCGGCAGCGACGGTATGCGAAAAAGGTCGCCAAGCGCGCCAAAGCGAAAGAAACGCGCTTGAAACGCTACCTGGAAGCTGAGGATCGGGTCGAAAAACCAAAACAAACGTGGGGCCTCAAGCTGGATTTTGGCGATCTGCCGAAGACCGGGCAGGACGTGGTGTTTCTGGAAGACCTGAGCATCGGCTATGATCCGGCGGCTCCGCTGCTGACCGATCTGAACCTGATTCTGCGGGCGGGGGAACGGGTCGCGGTGCTGGGGCCAAATGGACACGGGAAAAGTACGCTGCTGAAAACGGTGATCGGCGAAAGGCCGCCGCTGGCCGGACGGGTGCGGATCGGATCGAGCGTGAAGATCGGGTACCTGGCGCAGCAGCAGGAAATTCTGAATCCGGCTCAAAATGCGCTGGAAGTGGTTCAGGCCGAAACCGGACTCAATCACACCGATACGCGCTCGTTTTTGCATTACTTTCTCTTTGCGGGAGATGACGTGTTCACGCCGATTTCGCAACTGAGCTACGGCGAACGGGCGCGGCTGATGCTGGCGGTGCTGGTGGGACGCGGCGCGAATCTGCTGGTACTGGACGAGCCGATTAACCATCTGGATGTGCCCGCGCGCGAGAAATTTGAACAAGCATTAGCTGCCTTTCAGGGCAGTGTGCTGGCGGTGGTGCATGATCGCTACTTTGTGGATCGGTTTGCCACAACCGTCTGGTATATTGAAGCGGGCGAACTGACCGAAGAAATACGCCAACCGTTGTTTGTTTGAAATTTCTAACCGATCCCCCTGGTTTGTGCTTCACTTAGCGAGTAGGGTAAGTGAAGCACAAATGACGCTATGGGAGGCAGCATGATCGCTACAGGTCTGAAGGATAAAGTCGTCCTTATCACCGGAGCCAATCATGGTATTGGCGCAGCGGCGGCGCAGGCGTTCGCGGCGCAAGGGGCCAAAGTTTATATCCACTATTTGCGCTTGCGGACCGAGGCGGCCTTCGCGAATGATCCCTATCACAGCCAGCGGGCCGCCGATGCGCGCGACGTGGTGAAGGCTATTCGGGCGGCAGGTGGACAGGTTGCCGCCGGGGAAGTGGACCTTTCAGACCTCGGATCGATTCCGCGCCTGTTTGATCAGGCCGAAGTGGCTTTTGGTCCGGTGGATGTACTGGTCAATAATGCGGCGGACTGGCAGGCGGACTCCTTTATTCCACATGGCATCGAACAGGCGAACAGCATTCCTGAGCAGTGGAGCGGACAGTCTACCACGACATTGAACGGCTGGACGCATGATCGCCACTTTGCCGTGAACAGCCGTGCCACCGCGTTGATGATGACCGACTATTTGCGGCGGCATGTGCAGCGTGGCGCGACGTGGGGCCGGATCGTGAATCTGAGCACGGGCGGCGCACGCGGTTTCGCGGGTGAGGTGTCGTATGGGGCAAGCAAGGCGGCGCTGGAGTCGCTGAGCCGGGCGGCAGCCGTCGAGATGGGGCGGTTTGGCGTCACGGTGAATATTGTCGCCCCCGGTCCTATTCAAACCGGGTGGATTACGCCCGAACTGGAGATGACGTTAGCTCAAAGCACGCCGCTGGGCCGGGTGGGGATGCCGGAAGACGTGGCCGATGTGATCATCTTTCTGGCATCGGAACAGGCGCGGTGGGTCACGGGGCAGCTTCTGCACGTGGGCGGCGGGCAGACGATGTAAGCCGGGCGTAGGGCAATCGGTTGTAGCAATTCGGGCTAAAGCCCGGTAGAGTTAACATTAAGGTGGGCGGTAGTTCCGCCTTTTTGTTTGAGTGTTTGGGTAAGTCAATGGACGCAGCAATCAGCGAACCGCTTTCAAACGAAATCCAAGAACCTTCAGCCGGTATGCTGCGGGCGACCAGTGTGTTAGCGCTGGGAAATGTGGCAAGCCGGGTGATCGGCCTGCTGCGCGAAATGATTTTGTCGGCTTTGTTCGGCGCGGGCGCAGCGGTAGACGCTTTTAATCTGGCGATTATTGTGCCGCGCGGCCTGTATGATCTGCTGATTGGTGGGCATGTTAATTCGGCGCTGATCCCTGTTCTGAGTGAATATGCGGCGCACGAAGACCGGCGCGATCTGTGGGATTTGGTTAACGCGCTGCTGGGGCTGGTGGTGGTGGCGCTGGCGGTGCTGATTCTGGTGATCGAAATTTTTGCGCCGCAGATCATCGGGATTGTGGCCAGCGATGAAGCCACCGCGCAGGTGGTGGATCAGGCCACACATTTACTGCGTGTGACTGCTCCGGCGCTGATGTTTCTGAGCCTGTTTGCCGTGCTGTCCGGGCTGCTGTATGCGTTGCGCCGTTTCACCTGGCCCGCTTTTGCCTCGACGGTATTCAACGGCATGATTGTGCTGGTGACGCTGGTGTTTCATAACCAGATGGGTATCACTGCGGCGGCGG
>CAYYNB010000081.1:0-25594 GCA_964472565.1 uncultured Anaerolineaceae bacterium | reverse complement strand
AACTCACGACGCCACACGGGGAAAACTGATCCTGTTCGGGTTGGAAAGGTGCGGTGTGCACTATGAAAAGGATAGCACAGATGTTCGCAGGTGTATAGTCTTTCGATGGCTAACTTGGATGCTAATAATGCGGGAATTACAGGAGAAGATGGGCGGCGTGTGGGTCACCCCTATTCCCTGGCCTGAGCAGGGCGGGGCAAGCCCACGCCCCTACGGATGGTGAGCATTGAGCGCGGGGCGTATGGCCATATGCCCCTACGGGCACGTGCCGGTCCGTGTCTCAAAAGATGTGGGTAATGTTTAGTCGCGCACGGGGAAAGGAGAGAAGCGTGCGCTGCGGAAAGCGCGGGGCGATTCGTAAATTGCCCGAAGAACCTCACCTCCTCGGTTCCCCTCTCCAGCCAAGCTGGAAGAGGGAGAAGTTGGGCGCGGCAAGCCGACACCCCTACGAAATGGATATTTCCTGCCGAAAAATGGCTTCAGTTGACACCCATTGGGCAATTCGTGAATTGCCCCTACGATTCTGCCAAATCTGACTGTGCTGTCCATAAAAAAACAACCTGTCAAACGAACAGGTTGTTTCAAGTTGTCCCGCAGTTATCCGAATCAGCCTGAAAGTTGTACCGGTTTCTCCGTTGGTTCCTTCTGTGTTTTCGGGAGGATACGTCGTATCATTCGCAACAGATCGGGCCGCGTCGTGAGAATTTTTTGCATGCCAATAAACGCCAGCAGCAGAATACCGATGATGATTTTCGTCCACCAGGGCGTCAGCGAGCCATCCAATGTCAGATAGGTTCGGATCACACCTGGCAGCAGGGCACCAATAAAGGTGCCGATGACATAGCCCACACCGCCGGTGAGCAACGTCCCTCCAATCACGACAGCGGCAATCACGTCCATCTCGGCTCCTACCGCGATAGTCGAGTCGCCGGATCGTTTAGACAGCGAGAGGACAATACCGGCAAAGGTCGCCAGAAAACTGCTCAGCGCATAAACCCCAATGGTTGTACGTGCCACAGGGACACCAAGCATCAGTGCGCCCGTTTCGTTTCCGCCCATGGCATAAACATTACGCCCAAAACGAGTGAAGTGTGCCAGGAAAAAACCAACTATAAGCACGGCCAGAAATGCGCCGGCGGCAAAGGTAAAGCGTCCCTTATCAGGAAAAATGTAGACCTGTTTAGAGACCATCGTGTAGAACTCATGCTTGATACGAATCGAATCGGTGCTTAACACGTAAGCACCCCCACGCGCCAGAAACAGCCCGGCCAGCGTGGTAATAAAGGGCGGAATTTTGAAGTAGTAAATAATCGCGCCCATCGTCATTCCAAAAACGGTGCCAATCGTGAGCATGATCGCAAAGACGACGCGTGGATCCATGCCTTCGCGCTCGATCATCAATGCGCAAAAAACGCCTGTGAAACCAATCACCGAGCCAACCGACAGGTCGATGCCGCCGGAAATGATCACAAAGGTCATGCCTATGGCCGGAATGCCTAAATGGGCATAGTCGCGCAGCAAATTGCAGACGACACGCATCGAGCCAAAACTGGAGAACTGTGAATAACAGTAGGCATAAAGCAGACTGAAAACGACAAACGTCATTATGAGAGGGAAGAAGCGTAATTTCATGCTGCTTTTCTCCTAAAGGGTCGCATAATCGTACCTCTGAACTCTTCCGACTGAAGGAGCAGGACCGCCAAGATCACAATCGCCTTAACGACGAGATTAGCGGTAGGATGTAACTTGCTCACATAAAGGCCCGTGATCAGGCTTTGGATAATCAACGCGCCCAAGGCGCTGGTAATCAGGTTGAAACGCCCCCCTGTCAGCAGCGTTCCACCGATGACGACGGCCAGAATAGCATCCAATTCAGCCCAATCGCCGCAGGTATGAGGGTCGGCTGATTTAACTTCGCCTGCAACCTTCAAGCCCGCCAAAGCGGCGCACATACCGGTGACAACATAAGCGAACAATTTAATCAGAGCCGCATTGATACCCGCATAATAACTGGCACGGGCATTAATTCCCACTGATTCAATCATCATCCCGATGGCGGTCCGGCGCACCAGCACATACATCACCAGCAGCACCGCCACCGCAAGATAAACGGGAAAAGGCATGCCGAAAATAACCCCTCGGCCTATAAACGCGAGCGTCTCATTCTGGAATGTCGGTGATTGCCCATCGGTGATCATCTGGGCAATACCACGCCCGGAGATCATCAAAATTAAGGTGGCAATAATCGGTTGGATGTCGAAGATAGCCACCAGAATCCCATTCCAGAGACCGCACAACGCGCCCACGCCAACCGCAATGAGAATAACCATCCCTGGCTGGTAAAAGAAGTTATCAGAGCCGTTTTCGTACCGGTTAATGAGCACGACAGCCACAGCGGAACAGATCGCCATCACCGCGCCAACCGACAGATCAACCCCCTTGGTCGCAATCACAAGAGTCATGCCGACTGAAAGCAGCACAATTGGCGCTGCCCCGTCAAGGATGCTGATCAGACTGCCGATTAAACGACCATTCACCATCCGTATATTGAAAAAATTAGGCGAAATCAGTCTATCAACCAGGAGGATCAAAATCAGCGCAACAACAGTCCATATAGTACGGCTATGGTGCCTGAGCAGAGCGCCGATTTTGGCGTTGGTATTCTCACTTTTCAGGAGAGTGTTAACTTCTTGACTCATCATTTACCTCTCCGCTATCGCTTGCATAATCATATTTTCGCTAACCTGATCCCCTTCTAATTCGGTTAGCTTCTTGCGGTCACGCAGCACCACGACACGGTCACTGCAATCCACAATCTCCGCTAATTCCGAAGAAATCACCAGCATGGCGTTGCCATCTCTGGCGAGGCGCTTAATCAAACTGATAATTTCGGCATGCGCCCCGACATCAATTCCGCGCGTGGGTTCATCCAAGATAAGAAATTCAGGATTGGAAACCAACCAGCGCGCCAAAATAACCTTTTGCTGATTTCCACCAGAAAGCTCTTTGACCGGTTTTTTGGTGTCAGGTGTCGCAATTCGCAGCGCTTCAATCATTTGCTGCGCAAGCTGTTCCTGTTTTTTATAGGGGAGAAACCTAAACACGCCTTGTTTGGCTTGCAGCGCGAGAACGATATTTTCGCGTACCGATAAATCCCCAATAATGCCCTCGATTTTACGGTCTTCGGGACACAGACCAAATCCATAGCGAATGGCTTTTCGCGGTGAACTCAGTCTAACCTTCTGGCCTTTAATATAAGCAGTACCCTTTTCGGCCTGTTCAATCCCAAAGATGAGGTGCGCGATTTCTGTTCGCCCTGATCCAAGCAAACCGGCAAGGCCAACAATTTCGCCTTTACTAATTTCCAGATCGAAAGGTTCTATCTTACTGCGCTTTGCAAAACCGTGAACCTGCAAAAATGAATTACCATTGGGTTCGATGCTGGCTTTTTGTTTGTGTTCAGGACTCAGCTCTTCGGTTAATTCTCGGCCAAGCATCTCAGAGATTAACTTCATTTTGGACAGTTCGCTGGTCTGGTGTTCGCCTACTTTGCGCCCATTCCGCAGCACGGTAATGCGATCGGCAATCTCGTAAACCTGATCCAAAAAATGGGTAATGAGTATAATGCCGATTCCGCGCGCCTTGAGCGAACGGATCACAGCAAAGAGGGTTTCAACTTCATGGCGATCCAGGCTTGAAGTCGGTTCGTCCAGGATGAGGACTTTGGCCGAAAGGTCAACCCCGCGCACAATAGCGACGATTTGTTGGATCGCAACCGAATAGGAAGACAAATCGCGGGTGACATCAATGTCAATGTTGAAGGTCTTCAGCAGTTCGCGTGATTTGCGATTGGCCGCGCCCATGTTTATAAGGCCGAACCGCATCGGCTGACGACCAAGATAAATGTTCTCTGCAACTGAAAGTGTTGGAATGAGATTGATCTCTTGATAAACGGCGCTGATGCCTAATTCCTGGGCATGGCCGGGACTTCGCGGATCAATTGTTTTACCGTCCAAAAGAATCGTTCCGGCGTCTTTTTTATGAACCCCGGTGATCAACTTAATGAGGGTTGATTTACCCGCACCATTCTCGCCTAATAAAGCATGAACCTCATTGCGGTTGAGCGTAAAATCAACATCAGATAACGCGGGTGTAGCAGTAAAGGTTTTCGTTAGACCCCGTGTTTCCAGCAAAGGAGCAATTGTACTCATGGTTGGCCTACCTAAAACAGAGATGCTTGAGAAGGCATCGTGAAATCATGTTGTCGATATGTTATGATAGCAGTGGAGCGTGTTATGTCCTTACATAACAACGCCATAACACGCTCCCGCAGAGGGGAACCAGCTTGTGGACAGCACCACTAAGTTGGTTTCCCCCTCAAAGCATCGAAAGAGATGCTCCTCAATCACTCATGACTTATTGATGATCCGCATCGTAGGCCGCGCGGCTGGTGTACAGTTTGCCAGCAACGGGGATCCACTTCGGCAGTTCTTCACCATTCAAGGCCGCAACCACAGCGTCGAACGCCGGGGCACCCATGAAGGGGCTGAGTTCAACAGTCGCATTGGCTTCGCCAGCGTCGAGCGAGTCGAAGATGTCGGGGATAGCGTCAACCGACAAAACCAGGATGTCCTTACCAGGAACGAGGCCGGCTTCTTTGATGGCTTCAATCGCGCCAATCGCCATGTCGTCATTGTGCGCAAACACGGCGCAGATATTGGCAGGATCTTCGGCGTTCAGGAAGCTTTCCATCACGGCCTTGCCTTCGGTACGGACGAAGTTACCGGTTTCAGACCGAATGATCTGGACGCCGGAGAAGAGAGCCAAAACTTCGCGGAAACCCGTCGCGCGATCTTCAGCCGCTGCGGAACCCACAGTGCCGTACAGTTCGACGACATTGCACTGACCGGAAGTTGCCTGAACGAGCCAGGTCGCGGCCAGACGGCCTTCGTGCACGAAGTCAGAAGAAACGCGGGTCACGAACATGGAAGGATCGACATCCACGTTGCGGTCCACGATCACCACGGGAATTCCAGCATCCTGTGCTTCCTGAAGCACATCATCCCAGCCGCTGGTCACAACGGGGGCAAGGATAATGGCATCCACATCGCCCTGGGCAATCCAGGCCCGGATAGCAGCGATCTGGTTTTCTTGCTCTTGCTGGGCATCCGAGAACAGCAGATTGATGCCACGTGCTTCAGCTTCAGCTTTTACGGCATTGGTAAAGGAAGTACGCCAGGCGCTCTCGGAACCGATCTGAGAGAAGCCGATGGTCAAACCCTCACCGCCATCCTGTGCCATGACGGCTGGCGCGGCAAACGACAGCACGATCAAAACGAGTAAAATCAATTTGGTGTATCGCATTTTTATCTCCTGATAGGGCAAATAGAATAACGTACAATTGTAGATTAGAGACGGTATAGAATCGCTGCTTGAACTGTAAACCTCCTTTCAACCGGATTTACAGTGTCTCGTGAATGTTAATACTATGATAAAGTATGTGAGCGCTCACACGAGCGTTCACATACAGTAAAACATAGTTTTTGTTCAAAGTCAAGCATGCTGGACTGATCGCTATCGCAGCAAGGCTTAAGGCTGCGCTAAGGCTGCGCTAAGATTTTCTTTACCTCAGCCAAACATTACCCACCAATCGAGGATGAGGGGAAAACAGGCGGTATGCGGTTCACCCCTATCCTACCGGCCCCTTCCCGCACGCGATACCGTTGGCGAATCCATTGGTCAGAGGATTGTCGGGTTACAAACGATTAAACATCCGATGAGGATGTCCGAGCGTGGCGCGTAAGGGCAGGTTTGCAAACCTGCCCTTACAAATTTTCCCCTGTTCGCCAGCGGTATCGCAAGCGGAGTGGAAAGCGCAGGGCGGGTCGCCATACGTCCCTACGAGGAAAAGATGGCTGGAGAGTTCTTGACACATGTCTTGACCGGATGCAAGATTAGCTTATTGGCGTGGGGAAAATACGAAATTCCCTGCCCCAGGATATAAGTCTAAATCTATAAATTTTGAGGAGGTTATTGTGGTTTTTGAAGTACAGCGAGGTACCAACATTTCACACTGGCTTAGCCAGAGCAAAGCACGAGGTACACAGCGGCGGGTGTGGTTCACCGAAGACGATGTTAAACGTATCGCCGGATGGGGATTCGATCATATCCGCCTACCGATAGACGAGGAGCAACTATGGGCGGAAGATGGCTCACGCGAGGAAGAGGCTTTCCAACTGCTGGATAATGCCTTGAACTGGTGCGCATCTGCCGGACTGCGCGTGATCGTGGACCTGCATATTCTGCGCAGTCACTATTTCATCTCTGAAACCGAACCGGCCCTTTATAATGATCCGGTGGCATTGGAGAAATTCACTGCGCTCTGGCGCGATCTATCGGCGTTTATGCGAGCGCGCCCAGTGGATCAGGTCGCGTATGAGATGCTGAACGAGGCTGTTGCTGAAAAACCTGCGAGCTGGAACTGGGTGTCACGGTATGTCTTTGATGTACTGCGGGCGCTGGAACCGGAGCGAACCATTGTGCTGGGATCCAACCAGTGGAACCAGTGCCAGACCTATCCCGATTTGGACATTCCACCGGACAAACACCTGCTTTTGACATTCCATTACTATAATCCGATGTTTATCACCCATCACCGGGCTTCGTGGATGCAACTGGGAAACTATGCCGGACCAATCCAATATCCGGGGCTATCCATTCCGCCGGAGGGTTTGGACGAACTGGATCGCGTGCTGCCGGGCAAAGGCCGCGAGGAGAATATCTATTTCGACCGCGAGAACATGAAACAGCACATGCTGATTCCACACCAGATCGCACAGAAAAACGGCCATGCTCTATACTGCGGAGAGTTCGGCTGTATCGAGCACACCCCAGCGGACATTCAGCGGCGCTGGTATCGCGATATGGTTTCCGTCTTCGACGAGTTGGGGATCAGTTGGGCCAATTGGGATTACAAAGGCGGTTTTGGCTTGATCCGGCATGATACCGGCCAGGAAACAGTGGTCCTTGAGGCGCTGATGCAGCGGTAGACCAATTGGCTCCTACCTTATCTAAAGCAATAGAGTAGTGTAGTTCGTACAACCATCACGATTTGGTTTATTAGCAATCAAAGGTATACTGGTTTAAATTTTCAAACTTACCCGGCATCAAGCAATTTAAGCTGAACTCTTGGTATCCTATTTTTCTAAGGAGTTTGTCTATGCTGCGCCATTCAAAGTCCTTCCTGTTTCTCATTCTCATCAGCATTCTCGTTCTGACAAGTCAGGCTTCGCTAGCCCAAGATGATGACGGAATCGACACGCCGCTTGATCCGGTCGAGACAGTCACCGTTGCTTATGTGCCTATCCTCAAATTTGCACCGCTCTATGTTGCCGCAGAACGGGGTTTATTTGAACAATACGGCCTCAATGTTGAAATTGAACAGGTGGCTTCGGGGACAGAAGCGATTGCGTTTTTGACCGAGGGCAAAATCGATGTGGGCGGTATTGCTATTGTCACATCACTGTGGAACGGATGGAATCAGGGTCTGGATATTCGTATTATTGCGCCTGGCGGCCTGGAACCGCTGGAAAACAGCCCCACAAAATTGATCGTTCGGGAAGACCTGTTCAATGATGGGTCTGTAACAACAATTGAAGATCTCGAAGGCAAGATTGTGGCCGTAGCGGGTGGACCGGGCAGCGGGGGTGAATATTTGCTGGCGAAGGCACTCGAACGCGGCGAACTGACGATTTTTGATGTCGAAACTCAGAATATAGACAATCCCGATATGGCAGCCGCTTTCAGCAATGATGCCATCGCCGCAGCGATTGTGGGCGCGCCATATGCTGATCAAATCATTGAAGCCGGCGACGGTGTGGAACTCGCAACCGATCTGACTCCTGGTTTGATGACAGTTGCCTTTGTCGGTTCCGGCAAATTTGTCACGGAGCGCCCCGAAGCAGCGCAGCGTTTTGTTCTTGCGCTGATGGATGCAGTGCGCCTGATGCAGGGCGAAGATTTTTTCAGCGAAGAGAATATGGCGGCTTATTTGACCTATACGAATTCAACCGAAGAGGCTATTCTCGGCGCGACGCCATTCGTTTTTGATCCCGATCTTATTATTCCTGTCGAAGACCTGGCCGATGTTGAAGCCACGCACCGTGAAAATGGGCGCACGGAATATACAGAACCGATTGATCTTACAAACGTTGTCGAGCTGTCATTTACTGAAGCCGCACTCGAACTGCGCGGCCCATACGCTGAAACCGAAAGTGAAAGCGAAACCGAAACCGAATAATCAAATTTCTCTGCCTCTCCCCGCTGTGTGGTACGAGGAGAGGCAGATTTTTTATCAGTCACGACTTGGAAGTTCGCATGCAACCCAAGATTATTGCCCAGAATGTCGTTAAAACTTATAAATCAAAAGACGGTGATATTCTCGCGTTAGATAACTTTAGTTTGGAGATTGCAGAAGGCGAGTTCGTCTGTATTGTCGGGCCATCGGGCTGTGGAAAGTCAACTTTTCTCCGAATTTTAGCAGGATTAACGCCGCTTACGTCGGGCACCATCGAAATCAAGCGTGATGCCAAAGCCCAGAAACCATTAAACAGCATGGTTTTTCAGGAATATGCGATTTACCCCTGGAAAACGGTACGAAACAATGTTGCCTTTGGGCTGGAAATGCGCGGCGTCCCAAAGAAAAAACGGTATGCTATCGTTGACGATTGGCTCAAGCGCGTGGGTCTCCAGAAGTTTGCCGATTATTATCCACATCAGCTTTCGGGTGGAATGAAACAGCGCGTCAGTATTGCACGAGCGCTGGCGAATGATCCAGAGGTTTTGTTGATGGATGAACCCTTAGGCGCGCTGGACGCTCAAATGCGCACTGTTTTGCAGGGAGAACTGCTTAAGCTGTGGGAGATAGACCGGAAAACCGTCGTCTATATCACACACAGCATTGATGAAGCGATTCTGCTGGGAGATCGGGTCATTGTGATGACAGCCCATCCGGGAAAGAAAAAAGTGGAATTTACCATTGAGATTCCAAGACCGCGCGTGATTGAAAGCATGGCGACGCCCGAATTTGCTCAGCATAAGGGGATTATCTGGGAAGCGCTGAAGGACGAGGTTTCACGGGTATACGGGGAACAGCTATGAGTAAGCCAGTACGTGAAAGCCTGCTGACCATTGGCCTGGCGACGATGCTGAATGCTATTGCCGCCGGCGGACATTTTTGGTTGGATAACTGGGAACTGCTGCTGCTAATTAATATTATTCTCCTGATTATCCTCGCGGAACGGGTGGGGGAGTTAGTGCCTATTCGTTTCAAAACCCTATATGATCGCGTTCTGGCTTTCGGATTTCCCGCCTTGCTGCTCGTTTGCTGGGAGGTTTTAGTCAACGCCGAAGTGCTTAACCCACGCTGGTTTCCGGCACCATCAAGCATTCTGGACGCGCTTTGGGATTTGACGGTCAATTATGACCGCTTCAATAAATCCAGCCTGATTGGTCGTCCCTGGCTGATACCGCAAGAATGGGAAGATCACGGCATGGAAGGCGTCAAGCTCCTGATGAAGGAAAGCCATGTGTATGCCACGCTGTCACGCGTGTTTCTCGGTTTTATCTACGGTTCGCTACCGGGCATCGCGATCGGGATGGCGATGGGGATGAATGCCACCGTGCGGAATATGCTTGACACGACGCTATCCGCGCTGTATGTGCTGCCCAAAATTGCTATTTTCCCGATTATGATGCTGCTTTTCCCTGATCCATTTGGTGAGGGGCCGAAAATTGCTGTGGTCGCCATTTCCGCCTTTTTCCTAGTCGCCATCAGCACTATGACCGGTGTGCAACAAATTGACCCGGTACTTATTCAGGCCGGGAAGAATTATGGCGCTAACCGGTTACAGATGTTTCGACATGTGATTATTCCTGGCGCTTTGCCGATGATTTTTTCGGGGCTGCGGCTGGCGCTGGGCACGGGCCTGATCGTCATTGTCGCGATTGAATTTGTGCGGGCGAAAATCGGCGTCGGGCACGTGATTCTGTATTATTGGGAGATTCTTTCAACAGCCAAAATGTACGCTGGCTTATTTGTCACCATGATGCTGGGCGTGATGCTTACCTATGGGCTGCAACTCATTGAGCGCTGGATGATTCCCTGGCGGCGGAAGTAAGATTTCGGCGGATCAGCATAACTCAAACTGAACTTCTTTGTTGTGGTCTTGGAGGAACTGGCTGATTTCTAACACCAGACTCTTGCGCAGCGAGAGATTGCGGGGCAGGAGCGGATTCTGGTAAAACTCGTTGATGCTTTGACCGACGAGGAAAAAAATGGAGTCGGCCTGAAGCAGTTCCTGGGCCAGCAGCACCGCCGCGTTTCGATCTTTGGGCAGCCGCAGTGAATCGCCGTGACAATCGCGCATATAATCCAGGGCGCGGGACATCGTGATGATACCTTCTGTGACCAGATCGATATGACTGAGATGACCGATGGGTGGTATATCGGAGCGGAGGGTGGATACATCGACGTGAATGGCTTTCCCCAGCGCGATTTCCATAATTTCACCCGTCGTGCCGCCGCAGATCACCTTGCGTCCCTCGAAATCCAAGACCCGTTGAGCATAATGATCATCCTGGGCAGCGTCCAGCGGCGGGCCGGTGAACACAATCAGGCTGCGGCGTTCGCGGGCACAGATGCCAACGAAGGTGGCATCATCTCCGATCAGGCTGCCATAAAGTGTTTGGGTTTTGCTGACCAACCCCTGCACGATGGATCTGGATCGAAAGGAAAGCATCAATAACTGCGCGATATGGTTAGCGACATTGTCCCAGCCCCAGCCAAAGTTCCAGATACTCCCAACTCCGGCATGAAGAATGCCATCGGAGATTATGCCTAAAAAATCTCCGACTTCCAGACAACCTTCTGCGGTGTGGATTGTTTTGCCGAGAATAACTTTGCGGGTGGAATCTAATGAAACCGGTTTTTTCCGGCGAAAATAAAAGGTGGGCGGATTATCAAAGTTGATGATTTTGTAGTGACTGGTGGCGTGATCCACTTCGATGGCGGTGAAGGTGGCATAAGCAATTTTGCGTTCCTGACAGACCGGGAGTGTGCCGATGACGGTGCTGATCACTTCTTCCAGCGGGACATCGGCACGCAGCATGGTGACGATGATTTCGGTGGTGAGAGTCGCGAGGATGTTGGCTTTGACACCACTTCCCAAGCCATCAGACAGGACCACTATCGTTTTGCGATCCGTCTTGAAGACTTTGACTTTATCGCCACATAATTCCTCTCCATTCTTGTTCAAACTGGCATGCCAGATGTCCAGAAAACAGCCCATCTCAGACGATCTCCTGTTCCACCATCTGGATCAGGCGCAGCAGACTGACTTTGGTTTCGGCTGTTGTTTCACCTAACAGCCCTGCGATTTCCTGGGCGACTTTCATTTGGTTATCCACAACTTCATTGATCTTTTTGATCGTCTCGCGTTTGACCCGCTGCAATTCTTCGCGCTGCTGCTGCTCATGGGTCAGATCAACGATAATGCAGGCGACCAGATTTTGGTCGGGAATGGAAAACAGGACCTTGCGCACGTGCAGCCCATACTCCGTATAGGTGTGTTCGCGGGAGGGCATCATACCTTCCTGTTCCCACGCCCGCCGGAAGTCGTTGATGTCGTCCAGAATCAGGGATGCTGGTTCGCCCAGAACAGCGTCAGCATCCACTCCGAACATTTTACAGAAGGCGGGATTTACCACTTGAACCCGCATTTGCTTATCCAGGACGATCAGCCCATTGGGATCGTAATCCCAGAGGAGTTCCCACAGGCTTTTATTGGTCGGTCCGCTCATTGGCTGTGATCCTAGGGAGTATTTCATCCATAAATTTTTGCTTCAGATTGTCGAGTGTGATATTGAGGACCAGTTGATCGTCCACGCGGATCACAATCCGCTCTTTGCAGGGACCGAGGCATAAGGAACCTTTGAGTTCGACCTGTTCCTCCAAACCGTGATCCTTGAGCAACTGCTCTAACTGGGGGAGAAGCCAATAGACTCCCCCCTGGTGACAGGCTGATCCCATGCAAAGAACCAAACTTGTTTTTGACATGCTCCGCTCCGGTAATCAAATAGAGTGGGCGCAGATAACCCTGCGCCCGGTGCCTCTATGATAGCTCGTAGTACGAGACGTGGAGCAGTTCGTGCGCTTTTTCGCTGCCCGGTTCGCCGAAGAAGTCCTGGTACAGGCGCTGCACCGACGGATTCTTGTGCGATTTTCGGTTCGCCTGCCAGCCGTCGATCATATACAGACCTTTGATGCGCTGTTCGACCACCTGGGTACGATTTTCGCTGTAGGGCTGACCGCCACCGTTCACACAGCCGCCGGGGCAGGCCATGATCTCGATGACATCATACTTCGAGACGCCTTTTTCAATGTTTTCTAAGATTTTGCGGGCGTTGCCGAGGCCCGACACGGCGGCTACGCGGAGCTTGTGCCCATTCAGCGTGATTTCGGCTTCCTTGACACCCGCCAACCCGCGCACGGCCATAAAGTTGACATCGTTGAGTTCTTCGCCCGTCACTTCTTCGTAAACTGTACGCAGGGCGGCTTCCAATACACCACCCGTCGCGCCGAAAATGACGCCCGCGCCGGTTGATTCACCAAGCGGATCGTCGAAACCTTCATCGGGCATATAACGCAGATCGATACCGCTTTCTTTGAGCATCTTCGCCAGTTCACGGGTGGTGATCACATAGTCTACATCGGGAATGCCCGCGCGGTTGTGTTCAGGCAGAGCGGCTTCGTACTTTTTGGCGATACAGGGCATGACCGATACCATCACGAGGTCTTTGGGATCAATGCCGATCTTGGCCGCATAATAGGATTTGCTGACAGCGCCAGTCATTTGCTGGGGCGATTTACATGAAGACGGCATGTAGCTCAGGCTGGGGAAATGGTATTTCAGGAAATTGATCCAGCCAGGGCAGCAGGAGGTTAGAACCGGCAAGTTTTCGTTTGCCTCGACGCGCTTAATGATTTCGTGCGCTTCTTCAACAACGGTCAGATCAGCACCGAAGGTGGTATCGAAGACGGCATTAAAACCCATGCGGCGCAATCCCGCGACGAGTTTACCCGTAATGGGTTGCCCCGGCGGAAGACCAAATTCCTCACCAATAGCGACGCGTACCGCTGGCGCGACCTGAACCACAACTTTTTTGGTTGGATCAAAGAGCGCCGCCCACGTTTCTTTGATATACCCAACACCCGTGAGGGCGGCGGTGGGACAGACGCTGACACACTGACCGCAGTACACACAGCTCGAATCGACTATCGGCTGCATTTCGGCTGGCCCAACGATGGCATTGAATCCGCGCCCAAAACCGGTCAGCGCGCCGACGGTTTGCACCTCATTGCACATCGTTTCGCAGCGGCGGCACATGATACATTTGTTGGGATCGCGCTTGAGAGCACCGCTGCTCTTGTCGATGGGGAAGGAAGACCGCTCACCGGCCTGGTATTCCTGCATATTGATCCCGAACTCCCAGGTTAACTGCTGGAGTTCGCAGTCCGTCGATTTGGCGCAGATCAGGCAGTCGGTGGGGTGATTGGACAACATAAGTTGCAGCAATTTACGCCGGGCGGAGAGTACACGCCGGGAATTGGTGGTGACTTTCATACCTTCGGCCACAGGGGTGGCGCATGAAGGCGCGAGATTGCGGCGACCTTCGACCTCGACGACACAGATACGGCAGGAGGCAGTCTGGTTATGCAGATGGACGGCTTCCAGATTCAAATGGCAGAGGGTTGGAATCTGGATATAAACCTGGCGTGCAGCGTCAAGAATGGTGGTGCCTTCGGGCACACTCACCGGCTGATTGTCGATAATTAAGTTAACCATGTGTTCGTACCCCTAGTTATTGATAATTGCGCTAAACTTGCACTTTGCCATACAACTGCCGCACTTAATACAGCGTGACTGGTCAATGACATGGGGCTGTTTAGCTGAACCGGAAATGGCATCCACCGGACAAACACGCTTGCAGGCTGTACATCCACGACAGACATCTTCGAGAATCTGGTAGCGCAGGAGTTTCTTGCAGGCACCTGCCGGGCAGCGGTGTTCCTTGACATGGGCTTCGTATTCGTCCCAAAAATATTTCAAGGTGCTTAATACGGGGTTCGGGGCCGATTGACCGAGGCCGCAGAGGGCGGTGTCGATAATGGTTTCGGAAAGCTGTTTCAGTTCGACCAGATCGGCTTCTGTGCCTTTGCCTTCGGTGATGTTGGTCAGGATTTCCAACAGGCGTTTGGTCCCGATGCGGCAAGGCAGACAGCGCCCACAGGATTCTTCGACGGTGAATTCCAGATAGTAACGGGCAATGTTGACCATGCATGTTTCGTCGCTAAGCACGATCATGCCGCCTGAACCCATCATCGATCCAATTGACATCAGGGACTCATAGTCAATAGGAATATCCAAAAACTGTTTCGGAATACAGCCACCAGAAGGACCGCCCGTCTGCACTGCCTTGAAGTCGCGATTGGCCTTGATCCCGCCGCCGATGTCATAGACGATTTCACGCAGGGTCGTGCCCATCGGTACTTCGACGAGGCCGACATTGTTTACTTGTCCAGCCAGCGCAAAAACTTTGGTGCCTTTGGATGTCTTCGTGCCAATCGCGTTGTACCAATCGGCTCCCTGAGTAAAAATGACGGGAATATTCGCCAGCGTTTCGACATTGTTCACAATGGTCGGACGCCCCCACAGGCCGCTTTGGGCGGGGAAAGGTGGCTTGGTGGTTGGCTCGCCACGTTCGCCTTGCAGGGAGTGGATTAGCGCCGTTTCTTCACCGCAGACAAATGCACCAGCGCCCAACCGGATATGGATGTCAAAGTCGAAGCCGGAGCCGAGAATATTTTTGCCGATCAGTCCATATTCGCGCGCCTGCGACAAGGCCAATTCCAGGCGGGCAACAGCGAGTGGATATTCTGCGCGAATATACACATACCCCTGGTGAGAGCCGATGGCGTAACCTGCAATCGCCATCCCTTCGATCACGGCGTGAGCGTCACCTTCCATAATGGAACGATCCATGAAAGCGCCGGGATCACCTTCGTCGGCATTACAAATGACAAATTTCTCCGGTCCCGGATAGTGCTGCGCGAATTCCCATTTTTTGCCGGTGGAGAAGCCCGCACCACCACGCCCACGCAAACCGGAACGTTTGACTTCATCGATCACCTGATCCGGTGTCATCTCGGTCAGCACCTTACCGAGCGCCTGATAACCTTCTACCGCCAAATATTCCCGAATATCTTCAGGATTGATTAGACCGGAATGACGCAATGCAATACGCTGCTGCGGCTTATAAAATGGAATATCGTGCTGAGTGGCAACACGCTGTTTATCGCTGGGCGAGATATACAGCAGCCGTTCGACTAACTGATTATTGAGGATATGGCGTTCGAATATTTCGGCAGCATCTCCCGGTTTGACCTGGACATAGAACACATCATCCGGATAGATTTTGACGATGGGGCCTTGTTCGCAAAAGCCAAAACAGCCGGAGATAGAGACCTGAATGGTATCTTCCAGCCCGTTGGCGGCGATCAGTTCCTGGAAGTTTTCAACAAACTGCTGGCTCTCGCTGGCATGGCAACCTGTTCCGCCGCAAACCAAAACAGCTCGCTCGGAAGTAGGAACATCGTGGCCGTGCAGCCGGATGTTGAGCAAGGGGCGACATTCCTGATAAGTTTTGAGCAGTTGTGCGTACGATTTAACCCTGGACATGTCGGTCTTTACCCCTTTGTTTCCACTTCCACCAGATAATGCTCCAGAATTTCCTGGACATTTTCGGGTTTCACTTTGCCATAAACTTTGTTGTTGACGGTGACTACCGGAGCCAATCCACATGCCCCCACGCAGCGGAGACTCTCAATTGAGAAATGTCCATCGGGCGTAACTTCGCCGGATTTGATGTCTAAAATGCGCTCAAATTCCGCCAGCACTTTGTCGGCCCCGTTAACATAGCAGGCTGTTCCAAGACATACATTAATTTGCACCTCACCTTTGGGGGTAGTGGTGAAATAGTTGTAGAAACTGATGACGCCGGACACATCCGCGTGCGAAATGTGATATTTTTGGGCGATGTGACGCTGCAATTCGTCAGGCAGATAACCAAAAATGCCCTGCGCTTTGTGCAGCGTTTGAATGAGGGTATCCTTGCGGCGCGGATTATCTGCCGCAATGTGCAAGGAGTCGATAAACGAGTCGAGCTGCTCGTATTTTTCGAGCGCCAACTGTGGTGCATGTGAACAGGTCATGACATCCTCTCCAATGGAAGTGACAAAGAGAGCTTAAATTTTCCCTAGAGGGAACTTCAAAAAAGAAAAAACATTTTGAGAGTGGATGGATGATCTGTAGATTATTGAGGGAAAATTTTATTGTGAAATTTTTCTCTAAACAGTTTCAGATGTCATGTGAATAGGGGCAGTATGTCACTGTAGCAGGGTCCGGTTGGCCTATACAATTGGGCGCGTCTTGTGAACATCAATAAATGAGAAAAGTAATTTAATTATTGTGTAATTTATACGGATGTTGTTCGGCCTGCATTTACCTTTTCATTTACTGAGGATCATAAGCCTATGAAACGTGTACAGTTCGGCCTATTGGTGTTCGTTTTGCTCGTGGTCAGCATGAACGGGCTGCCCCAAACTGCGGCTCAATCTAATAAACTCGACAAACTCGTTCTCGCGGGTCCCCCTGGCCCATTATCGATTCCGTTCGTGTATCTGATTGCGAATGACAAACTGAGCGACGTGGCTGACGACGTGGAATTGATGTTGTGGGAAGATCAAAACCAACTGCGCGCGATTGTGGCCGGAGAACAGGCTGATTTTGTGACGATGCCGTCGAATAACGCGGCGATTTTTTACAACAACGATCTGGATGTCCAACTGCTGGATATTTCGGTTTGGAATTCGTCGTTTGCAGTGAGTGCTGAGACATCCATTGAAAGTTTGCTGGATGCGGTTGGTATGCGCGTCGTTATCCCCTTCCAGGGCAGTGTGCCCGATCTGATGTTTCAGTATCTGGCTGTATCCAATGGACTTGATCCCCTTGAGGATTTTGAGATTCAGTATGCTATGAATCCGCCGCAAGCCGCGCAACTGATCATCAGTGGGCAGGTTGATCTCGCGATTCTACCTGAGCCACAGGTAACATCGGTTTTACTTCAGACGAAGGATGCGGAGAAGCCCCTGCAACGTGTTTTCAGCCTGGGGGAGGAATGGGCCGCCGTTACCGATGGTGCGACTACAGCGATTGCCGGAACCGTCGCGCTGCCCGACGTTCAAGGTAAACCGGAAGTGATAGAGGCGTTCAGCCGTGAATATGCGCTGGCGGTGGAGTGGACGATTGAGCATCCTGAAAAGGCGGGGGAACTGGCTGAGGAATATCTGTCCGAACTCGGATTTAAGGCCCAGCCAGTAGCACTGTCGCTGCAAAATGTGATGTGGGAATATGTCTCGGCGGTTGAGGCGCAGGAGGATGTGGCGGCGTTTTTTACCGTCTTGATGGAACTTTCGCCCGATGTGATCGGTGGTCAACTCCCGGATGACGGCTTTTATTACGCTGCCCAGTAGCGCTGTGGGGAACGCAAACCGGCTTGCTAAACTGATCGCCATGGGGAGCGGCATTACTGTCATGATCATCGGTTGGCAACTGCTATCGATGCACATGCACAAAGCAATTGTCGCTTCCCCAACTGATACCTATGCTGCTTTGCAGACTTTGTGGGTTAACGGCGGATTGTGGGAGGAACTCCGAATCAGCCTGGGACGCCTGCTCACCGCGCTCGGTATTGGCAGCGGCATCGGGATCAGCCTGGGATTAGCGGCGGGGTTTAGCCCGCTTTTTCGGGCCTTTTGGGAGCCGCTGCGTTGGGTGGTGATGTCTATCCCAGCCATTTTTATCGTCGTGCTGGGGATGCTGTGGTTCGGGATGGGCGCGAAGCAGGTTGTTTTTTTAGTGATCCTTGTTATCACGCCGGTGATCTATGTGAACACGATGACGGGCGTGACCAAGTTGGACCGGCAGTTGATCGAAATGGGGCGGGTCTACCGTTTTTCGTGGCGACAGATGCTAATCGAAATCTATCTACCCGGTATCAGCGCCGATATGCTGACCGGGCTGACGCTGGCAACGGGAATTGGCGTGCGTGCAGTAGTTATGGCTGAAATGCTCGGCGCGTTCGATGGAATCGGGCATAGCTTTAATGTGGCCTGGACCTTTCTCAAAACGCCCGAAATGTTTGCCTGGATGTTAATCTGCCTGATTATGATGGCGATTCTGGAATTCGGTATTCTCATGCCGATGCGCCGACTGCTTATCCGGTGGAAGTCAGCATGATTCAATTTGACTGCGTTGACAAAAGCTTTAACGGCAAAGCTGTTTTGAATCGGGTGTCCTTCGTGGTTCAGTCGGGTGACATTGCAGGGCTGATTGGACCTTCGGGTGTAGGCAAAACGACTGTCCTACGACTGGTGGCGGGATTGATCCAACCAGACGCAGGGCAGGTGTATACCGCTGCGCAGCGTATCGGTTATGTGTTTCAAGAACCTCGATTGATCCCCTGGCGAACAGCACTCAGCAATGTAGCCGCCGCAGTGCATGCGGCGCATCTTCCACAAGACCAATCTACTGCCGCGTATTGGCTGGATCAGATGGAATTAACACGTTATCAGCATTATTATCCGGCACAACTCAGCGGAGGGATGCGGCAACGGGTAGCGCTAGCGCGTGCTCTGGCGATCCAACCGGATCTGCTATTGCTGGATGAGCCATTTAGCAATTTAGACGATGTTCTGAAATGTAAATTGCTGGATATTCTACAAACCACAGCACATCGAAGCGGTATGACTGTGCTTCATGTGACGCATACGGTATCGGAATTGGAGCGATGGGCCAATATCATGATTACACTTGATACCATCCTCTCGAAAGCGAGCACGGGAACGGGGAATGTAAGATAATTCAGAATGCGCCGACGGGCACGGTCAAAGGGGAGGTCGAGCCAAGGGCGGCAGCCAGCGAGCGCTCAGCGGGGTGAAAAAGACAGGGGTGCTCCCCCGCAAACGCGGGTGATAACTCAATAGCAGAGGAACCAAGACGTTTTGGGGATCAAAAGTGGACAAAAAGACCTCAACCGATAAGCTTGCGCAGCAGCATGAGCAAGTTGACGGTTAAGGAGCAGGGATGCAAAGTAAACGAGAGGGGCTGCTGTGGGTGATCATCGTCATTTTGGTGACGATCATCATCAAACAGCGGCATGGCAAAACCATCAAACGCTGGTGGCAAACAGATCAACAACGGAACAAACACAAGCGGAAATGGAACCTGAAACCGCAGAGTCCTGAGCAATGTCCCAGTTGCCAGGCTGGGGTTGAAGTGCAGCAGGTGAATGTGGAACCAACACCGCCGGTCCAACCTTGGAGCGAACGGAAAGGGTGTGGCGGACCCAAGAAGGTCATTGATACGCAAGGGTTGGCCTGCACCCAGGCCACGTGTGAGTATGTGGGTATTCGGGATGCCAGTATCCACGCGTTAGTCGGCGATGGGAAGCGTGGTGCGACCGATGATATCCAACGCTTGCGGTGTCAGGCTTGTGGAGACCGCTTCACCACGCGCCGCGCAACGGTTTTACATCACCTGAAAACCCCGGTCGAACGCATTGAAATCGTGTTGAGTTTGCTCGCCGAAGGGGTCGCAGTCGCGACGCTGGTTCGCGTCTTTGGTCATGAAGAAGCAACCATCACCCGCTGGTTAACCCGCGCTGGAAAACAAGCCGAGTTGTTGCATGACTACTATTTCCACGATGTGCACTTGGACCATGTTCAGGTCGACGAGTTGTATGCGAAGGTGCGGGGCGAGGGCAAGCGTTGGGTGTGGGCCGGGATTGATCCGCGTACCAAGATCGTGCCCCGTCTCCACGTGGGGCAACAAACAACCGCGGATGCCCACTGCTTTCCCCATGACTTCACGCGCCGGTTGGCCACAGACTGTGTGCCTGTTTTCACGTCGGATGGGCTACGCCAATACTTCTGGGCCTTGACCGCTCATTTTGGACACTGGGCGCAAGAACCCCGGCGACGCAAACTGACCTGGATCGTTGATCCACATTTGTTGTACGGTCAAATGAAGAAACTATGCACACGTTATCGGGTCAATCGGGTCATCACGGCTGGGTTATGTGGGATCCAAGCCACGCTGCAAACGTTAGGTTATTCAGGCACCATCAACACCGCCTACATTGAGCGCTTCAATCTCACGCTGCGCCAGATGATCGCGGCGCTCACGCGGAAAACATGGGCGTTGGCCCAAAGCCGGGCGACATTGCAGACGCTTTTGATGTGGGGGTTGGCCTCTTATCACTTCATTCGTCCCCACCGTTCACTCAATCTGGGGTATGCTGTCCCCAAGGCTCTGCGGGAGCGCACACCAGCCATGGCCGCCGGCCTGACCGACCATCGCTGGTCGACGCGTGAATTCTTGCGGATGCCGCTCGCCGCCTGACCTAACTCGAACTGAACCGTGCTCCGTCAAGCTGATTGAACCAGCTTGGCTCTTTCAGGTTGCCTGAAAGCTGCAATTGGAGGGTCACTATCTCCGCCGATAAGCTCGCTCATCCTTTTCCGACGCTCCATCTTGCGTTGCGTGCTACAAAATTAAAGTCCTTCGCCAGCATCGTTTAGATCCTGATTCGGCTGGGTTTGAGTTATCACCCGCGTTTGCGGGGTAGCACCTACTGGCTCAACACCCGACCGGCGAAAACAGCCAACGGCTGCGCCGCCGTTATCTCAACCATCGCGCTGACCTGTTCGTCTTTCTCTATCGGCACAACGTGGCTCCAACTAATAATGCGTCTGAACAAGCGCTGCGCAACTCCGTCATCTATCGTCGGGTTACGGGTGGCTTCCGTACCCCCTGGGGCGCAACGGCCTATGCCAATGCCGCGTCGGTGATTGAAACGGCTCGACGGCGCGGCCCAAACATTCTCCAAACATTACGTACCCTGCTGGAACCTACCCCTCTATTCTCCCTCATCCCACAACGTGAATAAATACGATTCCCGTTTCGTCAAAATGCAGCCCGATTTATTACGTAATTCACCGGGCGCGATCTGTTCTGTGGCAGCAAAAGAAGGTACACTGTTCGCTATCTTATCAAGGGCAACCAGCTACGCATTCTAAAACAAGTTCGAGAAGGAAGCAGCTTCATGAGCTATAAGATAATCAAGATTGGTTGGTATTATCCTGACATCATCAAACAAATATATGCATCAGACCCTGAATTAGTTCACCAAAACTATAAGACCCAGATGGATACCATCATGTGGCAGTGTATGAGTCCGGGAGAAGGTTACACTCGTGCCTTTCGCGACTTAGGCCATGAAGCATACGATATCATCACTAATGTGAAGAGCCTGCTGAAGCAGTGGGCAAAAGAGCATGATCTCGATCCAACCTTTGCAGATGATCAAAAAGCCATTTTGTTTGACCAGATTGCGTACTACGATCCGGAAATATTGCTCATATTCGGAGGAGAAGCCATCTTCAGCCGCGCCGACCTACAACAGCTCAAAGAGCGCCTTCCCCATCTAAAGATGAGCGTGGTATTTACGGGGGCGCCGGCGCCGGATTTTTCTCGATTTTATGAGTACGATCTTGTCATCTCTAACATTCGCGAACTTGTTGCTTATTATGCTAGACAGGGATTATCAGTGCATCACATGCATCACGGCTTCGACCCGCGCGTACTGGATCGATTCGATACCACGCGGACGCCGGATATCCCATTTGGTTTTGCCGGTTCTATCATGAAGGTCGATCGCTATCATAACGAACGAGAACGGCTGCTTACGAGTCTGGTCCGCAAAACCGACCTTCAGGTGTGGTCCAACGTGCAAAAGGTATCATCTCGTGAGATTTATGCCCAGCGCACCCGTCAATTTGCCTATGATGTTGTCGACTGGCTGCGACAGCATGGTGCATCACCCAAGTTGCTCAATACTGTGCCAGGCGTGAAGATGATCACACACTGGCCGCAGCGCCCGGCTGACCTGAAGTACGTGGATCAGCGCATTGCTCGTCGGGCGCATCCTCCTGTTTACGGATTGGCGATGTACCAGCTTCTGCATAATTTTAAGGTGTCTCTGAATAGCCACATCGACGAGTCAGCCAACAGCGCGTCTAACTTGCGTTTGTATGAGGCAACAGGCGTAGGAAGCTGCCTCCTGACAGACTGGAAGGACGACCTTCATACACTCTTCGAGGTTGACAACGAAGTGGTGACCTATCGCAGCCCTGAGGAATGTATAGAGAAAGTACGCTACTTGCTGACTCACGATGATGAACGTCAGCGTATCGCACGTGCCGGGCAAAAGCGTACACTCCGAGATCATACGATTGCGAATCGGGTTAACCAGCTGCAAGAGTTAATCACAGCGTTCATGGATGACCGACTTTGACTGAGATCATCTCGTGTGGCAATTCGGAAAATTACTTGGGCAAAATGATTTTCGTGTCGGACATTTCTTGCAGTCAGAATTTCGTGTGGTATGCTGGTGCATCAATTTGAAGAAGCTAATAGACATACTATGGAAGGTGAATGATTATGAAACCGATCTGCCTCCTCGTTACAGGGCCTGCACACGCGGGCACACGGTTGCCCGTAGAGATGTTTAACAAACACCCTGATGTTTCGGTGCCCATGTCGGCACTCAAACTCGAAGGAGAGCTTCGTGCATGGATTCCATTCTTTGTTGAGGCCCTTGATCGAACCCCATTATATTCAGACGAGTACGCAATTGATCGCAATGAGGTGAATTTTATTCTCGATGCCTACATGGAGAGTGTCGATACCAGCAAACGCTGGTTTCTGCTGAAACTCCCCTACTATCCTTTGAACTGTCTGGATTATTTTGTGGACTATTTTGACGGCAGTATCGTGCTTCTTTTCAACTGTAGACCCTTCGAGAAAATCTTTCGTTCATATGTGAATCGAGGCGAGGATCGCTCACTATTTACCGACAACTATGTCGAACAAGTTCGTCAGATTAAGAAACTACCAGCGGCTCAACGTAAACAGCATCTGGTGCACCCGGATGCCAAGACCTTTTTTGAAGCGCTGTATAACCACTGCGAAGTCTTGCGCGATCAATGGGATACCGCACACCCTGAACGCAAGTTCATCGATGTCGATGTCGAAAAGATAGCCGCATCACGTGAATATCTCGTCGAACTGTTAGAAAACATAGGACTGCCAGCCAGTGGGGCGAACGACATGTTATCAGTGGTGGATCGTGACCGACTGCTCCATCATCGATCCCAGACTTCCAGGCCGTCGGAGCTTAAAGCCATTGTGCGTAGTCTGACTCCCCCGCTAATTTGGGAAATGGCCGCGCGGCTAAAAAATCGTTGACCGATGCGAATCGCTATTAATGCCCAATTGTTACCTGGTCAAGGGGCCGGTGGCACCGAATCAGCATTGATCGGGCTGGTGCATTCTCTCGGCCAACTTGATGATGGGTCGGAAGAGTACATGATTATCGGCCCCTGGGAGCAACCAGATTGGCTGGCACCCTATCTCGGTCGTAATCAGCAGATTGTTGTTGGCCCCAAGCCAGCCGCGCGTTTTAAGCATGTGCCGCGTATGATACGCCCTGCTGCGTACCTGGCACGACGGTCGCTTATGAACCTCTTGGGCAGCGAAGTGACAAGCCATCCGCCCGTACCGATGATTTCGAGCGGATTCTACGAGGCGTTGGGCTGTGATGTGATTCACTTTCCTTATCAGGAAGTAGTGATCACAGCGCTCCCATCAGTGTTCAGCCCTTATGATCTTCAGCATCTCCATTTTCCCCAGTTTTTCACCCCATCCGAGATCGCACGCCGCGAACTTGTTTATCCCCAAGGATGCCGTCTCGCGCGGATAATTACAGTAGCATCGCAGTGGAGCAAGAATGACATTGTGGCACAGTACAACATCGCTCCAGAAAAAATCCAGGTTATTCCACTTGCGCCACCTACCAAAGCCTACGCGCCCTCTATCGAGAAAGTACAGCAGATTGTCCACAATCAATATAAACTGCCGACTGAGTTTGCTTTTTTCCCGGCGATGACATGGCCACACAAGAATCACCTCCGGCTACTTGAAGCCCTGGCCAAGCTGCGAGATCAACAGGGTTTGCGGGTGAATCTGGTCTGTACTGGCAAACAGCTTAGCCACTGGGCGCGCATTCAAGCATGTCTGGACGAACTGCAATTGGACGACCAGGT
Source organism: uncultured Anaerolineaceae bacterium (assembly GCA_964472565.1). Lineage (GTDB taxonomy): Bacteria > Chloroflexota > Anaerolineae > Aggregatilineales > Aggregatilineaceae > DATAMF01. The sequence goes on along the minus strand of CAYYNB010000081.1, from coordinate 1,251 downwards.
ACAGTTTTTGGGGTTTGTATCTGACGAACACCTTCAAGCACTCTATCACCTGGCCCAGTTCGTGGTTATTCCTAGTCTGTTTGAAGGAGCAGGACTTCCACTGCTGGAAGCATGGCACGCGGAACGTCCGGTAGCCTGTGCCGCTGCAACATCACTTATTGAAGAGGCAGCAGATGCAGCGCTTATGTTTGATCCCTATTCCGTTGACTCTATCGCTCAGGCCATTCGCCAGTTCGCCACCAACGAGTCGCAGCGCGTCGAGTATCAGCAGCGAGGAATAGCACGCCTCGGTGTATTTAGTTGGGAACGCACGGCGCGTGCTTACCGGGCTGTGTATCGCCAGGTAGCCGGACAAACCTTGAGCAAGTCGGACCAGGAACTGCTTACGAAGAATTGGATGCAGCATGGCTAATTAAGCCGAAATAAAATGTGTCCATTTTTTCAGGAGAGCGAGCACCTGGTCAGGGTGATCTTGCAGGTCTTGATAGAAAAAGCGGACAGCATCGAGGAGCAGGCCAAGTTCCCCGAAGTAGTAATTGTGAGTGACACGTCGGCGAAGATGACGCCAAATATCCTCCTGAGGGTTCAACTCAGGAGAATAGGGCGGAAGCCACTCGAGTTGAATACGGGTCGGGTATTTCGAAAGTAGGCGTTGGACCGCCCAGGCATGATGAGCCTGATCATTATCCACAAAGAGCACGATGCGGCGCTGCGGGTGAGCAGGTAGTTCAAAGGCGCGTGAGATGGCCGCCAATAAACGGCGGAAACCGCGACTGGTGCGGCGCGGATGGAGAATGTGCACGGTGCGACCTGAAACCGGATCGACGGCCCCCCCATCCCCGTATTTGGGAGCATGGACGCCAGGGGTCAAAACCACTCGCTGCTGCCCGATCCGACTCCAACAGCGGGTGAGAGTGGGCAGCAGACTCACCTCAGCGGCATCTGCAAACAGCAGAATGACCTCGCTATTCGTCTGGCCCGTAGTCTCAAAAAATCCATGCAATCCAAAATTGAGAGAAGTTTTCATGAACTAGGTACGGGGATCGGGAATGTAAGATAATTCAGAATGCGCCGTCGCACACACCCAACAGGGCGGTCGAACCCTGTGCGGCAGTCATCGAGCGCTCAGCGGGGTGAAAAAACAGGTTTCACCCTCCCGGTCGGCACCGGGCAACCGCGCGCTGGCGTTCTGGAGCACGCCACTAGGCCGCAGCGGGGATCAGCGGCATCCGGAGAATGTCTCCGACGGTG
>CAYYNB010000080.1:1520-25855 GCA_964472565.1 uncultured Anaerolineaceae bacterium | reverse complement strand
GTTTGACTCCCCTTCCCTAAGGGAAGGGGCAAGGGGGGATGGGGTAAAGAAAATAGTGGCGCAGCCTTAATCATTTTCGAGCAGTTCGATCACCGTGCCAAGCTGTTCCTGGGCATCCACATACGCATAACGCCCGCCTTCATAATCTCCCTTTTGCACCAATGGAAACCCCAGGGCCGCAATCTGATCGTTCATCCCTTTAACCTGAAAAGCGATGTGATGCAGACTCGATCCATGCGCATTAAGCTGATCACGCCACGTGCTGGGTTCGCCCAGAGGTTCAATCAGTTCAATATCAACTTGTCCCAGGTGAAAAAATGCAAGTTTGGCGCGGGCCGTAGACGGCTTCCCTTGATATTCCGTATGCGCCATTTCAACGGGGTCTGTCGTAATAATGTCGGGAACCGGAACGCCTAAAATGGTAGCCCACGCCTGAGCCGCCGCTGTAATATCGTGAACCACAAGTCCAATTTGGGTGACATTACCAAGCGCCATTAGTCATACTCCAGAATAAAGCTAAACCCATAGTGCGCATTATAGCATCGTTTCCGAAGGGCTGACCTTCACCTTGACAAAACACCCCCGGCACACTATCATCCACGCGTAAGGCGAACGTTCGCCTTCGATCCTGAAACTCCAAATCTTATGACCAGAAACGCGACACTCAAAGATATTGCGCAGCGTGCGGGTGTCAGTTACCAGACGGTATCCAAAGTCCTGCGCGGCCAGATGCAAGTGACCCTGGAAGTGCAGAACCGCATCTTCGCCGCCGTCCAGGAAATGGATTACCGCCCCAATGCCGCCGCGCGCCATCTCCGCACCCAATCGAGCCACCTGTTAGGCTATTCCTGGCGGCCCAACCCGCCCCATTATTTCAATCCCGTACTTGAGGAATTCCAGCAGAGCCTTGTCGAAACAGCCAAAGCGCTGGGTTATCACATCTTGCTTTTCCCCCAGCACGAAGGGGATGATCTGCTCACGAGCTACCAGGATTTAGTTTTCACCGGGCGCATTGATGGTTTCATCCTATCCGGCCTGGAAAACGAAGATCGCCGTATTCCCGTGTTACAGCAGCTCCATGTCCCCCTGGTCGCCTTCGGACGTGCCCAGAGTGCGCTTCCTTTTCCCTATGTCGATGTCGATGGGCAGGCGGGCATCTATCAGGCCATGCTTCATCTCCTGGATAAAGGTCATTCCCGCATCGGAATCCTGGCGTGGCCGGAAACCTCACGTGTCGGCACTGAGCGTTTATCGGGCTATTATCAGGCTATGGCAGAAAACCAGCTTGTGATTGATCCTGCCTGGGTAATACGCGGCGAAGGAGATTACCAGTATGGTTATACTGCCGCGTCTCATCTGCTCGATCTTTCCCAACACCGCCGCCCTACCGCCATCGTGACCATGACGGATCTCATCGCCGTCGGTGTCACACATGCCGCCCAGGATCGAGGGCTGGTTGTGGGCAAAGATTTAGCCGTCACCGGGTTTGATGACGTGCCCGTGTTCCAGTACTTCAAACCCAATCTCACCACGCTCCGCCAGCCGGTCTGGGAAGTCGGGCGTTGTGTCGTCCAGTTACTCGTCAACCTGTTACAAGGCCAACCTGCCGGGCAAATTTTGCTGGCACCAGAGCTGATTATCCGCGAGTCCACTGTATGTTGAAAGGCTGTTATGACGATTAAAGCCGTAATTTTCGACCTGGATGGCGTTCTCACCGATACCGCCGAGTTTCACTATCTGGCCTGGAAGCAGTTGGCGGACGAGGAAGGACTGCCCTTCACTCGCGCCGATAATGAACATCTGCGCGGCGTCTCCCGCCGCGAATCGCTGCTCCTGTTACTCAAAGGACGCCCGGTTGAAGAAGCCCAAATGCAGGCAATGATGGATCGCAAAAACCGCATCTACCAGAGCCTGTTGACCCACATCACCCCCGCGCATCTGCTCCCCGGTGTCGCAGCCTTTTTTGATTTGCTGACTCAGGCGAACGTTCGTCTGGCACTGGCATCCGCCAGCCGGAACGCCCAGGATGTCGTCCAGCGTTTAGGAATTGCGGATCGCCTGTCGGTGCTGGTTGATGGTAACAGTGTCACCCGCCAGAAACCCGCCCCCGATCTGTTTCGCTGTGCCGCCGCCCGTTTGAACCTCCGCCCCAGCGAATGTCTGGTGGTGGAAGACGCCGCCGCAGGCATCGAAGCCGCCCTCAAAGCCGGGATGTATTGTCTCGCGTTGGGTCCAGCCGAGCGTTTTGCCAGCATTGAGCAGAAATACGGTCCCATCGTCCGCCGTGACGACCTCACCGGGCTTCAGCTAACCGACCTGAACGCCTGGGGTCAGCGTGACCAAACGTGGACTATTACCCAATCCGAATGGGATCCGTCCAGTCAGCATCATATGGAAACCCTTTTTACCCTCGGCAGCGGTTATTTTTCGACTCGTGGCAGTTTTGAAGAGGGTTATCCCGGCGATTGGCCCCTTACGCTGGCACACGGCATCTTTGACGATGTGCCCATTGCGCGTACCGAGTTAGCCAACCTCCCCGACTGGCTTGATTTGAGCATCTCAGTGGATGGTCACACCTTCCGCCTGGACCAGGGCCGCTGCCTTCACCTGACCCGCTGGCTGAATCTACGCCAGGGTATTTTGCATCGCGAAGTCCGTTGGCAGTCTCCAACCGGAGTCATTCTCGACATCACCTTCGAACGGTTTGCCAGCTATGCCCACGAACACCTCGGTGCCCTGCGTATCCTCATCACTGCCGTGAACCAGCCCTGTGCCATCACGGTTGCAACCGGCATCAACGGCCATGTATCCAATAACGATCTGCTCCATTGGAACCACATCAATCAGGGCGTATCAGAGGACAATGCCCTACTCTGGCTCCACAGCCGCACGCGCCACAGTGAGCTTGACCTCGCCGCCGCCTGCACCATCCACATTTCCGATCAATCCGTCATAACCGTCCAACCGTGCCCCGGTCATCCGCGTTTTGGATTCTCAACCACACTCGATACCGCACAGACCTTACAGATCGACAAGCTCATCAGCTATACCGCCAGCCGTGATAATGTGCCGGATGCGGCAGACATTGGTGGTCGCGCCGTCTCCGCACTGCAATCCCACACCTACGACGATCTCCGCGCCGCCCAGGTAAGCGCTTGGGATGCCGTGTGGCAGGCCAGCGATGTTGTGATCGAGGGTGATAACGAGGCCCAGATCGCCATTCGTTTTAACCTCTTCCAGTTGATCATCGCCGCCCCGCAGCACGATGACCGTGTAAGCATCGGAGCCAAAACGCTGAGCGGGCTTGGTTATCATGGGCACGTGTTTTGGGATACCGAAATTTTCATCCTGCCCTTTTTCACATACACCCAGCCGCACATCGCGCGTAACATGCTGCTGTACCGCTACCATACCCTGCCCGGTGCGCGTCGCAAAGCGGCTGCCAACGGTTTCAGGGGGGCGCAGTATGCCTGGGAGAGCGCCTCAACCGGCGAGGAAGTAACGCCCAATTGGCTGCCTAACTTTGCAGGTCAGGACCTTGTCCGCGTCTGGAGTGGTGATCTCGAAATCCATATTTCGTCCGACATCGCCTACGCCATCATCCAATATTGGCAAGTAACGGGTGACGACGCATTCATGCGTGACTACGGTGCCGAGATGATCCTCGATACCGCCTGTTTCTGGGGAGATCGCGTCGAGGAAGATAGTCAGCATCGTTATGCCCTCCGCAATGTGATCGGCCCCGACGAATACCACGAACACGTCGATAACAATGTCTACACCAACCACATGGCCCAATGGCATCTTCAGCAGGCCCTCGACGTTCTCGCATGGCTCGACCAGTTCGCGCCGGAAAAAGCGCACGCCCTGCGCCGCCAGCTTGATCTCACCCCGGATCGTCTGGCGCATTGGCAGGCTATTATCGACCACATCATTCTGAATGATGATCCCGAAACCGGGCTGTTAACCCAGTTTGACGGTTTTTTCGAGCGCGCCTACGTTTCCCCCGATGTCATCGCCGCCGCCGAAAAATCGATGCAGCTCATTCTTGGCATGGAAGGAGCCAACGCCAGTCAGGTTGTCAAACAGGCCGATGTCATCCTGCTGTTGTGCCTGCTGCGCGACCGCTACAACGCCCAAACCTGGCAGAAAAACTGGGACACTTACGCGCCAATCACCGATCATCGTTTCGGCTCATCGCTGAGTCCCAGCTTCCATGCCTGGGCCGCCTGCGAAATCAACCGTCCCGATGAAGGCTACCCGTACTTTCTGTTAGCAGCCCAGGCCGATCTCCGTGACGTTCGGGGCAATGCCAATGATGGTATTCATGCGGCTTCTGCGGGCGGATTATGGCAGGCTGTCGTTTTCGGCTTTGCCGGACTCGATGGCCCCGTCGCCCATCCCCGCCTGCCCGCCCACTGGACTCGGCTCGCGTTCAGCTATGTGTATCGAGGCGAAACCAGGCGCGTTGATATTCGCCGCTAATCGCCGTTAAGGCATTGATACCGTTGGCGAACAGGGGGGATCGAATGCGTAGGCATTTGTAGGGGCAGGTTTGCAAACCTGCCCTTACGCTCAAATACCGGGCACGCTCATTTGACATTTAATCGTTCAATCCCCTTTCGCTAACGGTATCGTGTGCGGGGCAAGGAGGCCGGGAGGATAGGGGTGAACCGCGCCGCCTTGTAACCCTCACATTATTAACCATTCAAGTTAACCATCGGATGACTATACATTCCCGAACATCCGTGCTATCCTGTATCTCAGATAACACCACACCTTTTATCACTTTTCCCCGTCTCGCGTCGCCAAACACCGTTCACGACGCGAACTTTCCCCTCAAACCAGCGCAAAGGGGGGCGGGGGGCTACGTTAAATTTCTGAATTTTGTATAAAAAATTTCACTTTGAAAGTGGGGTATAGGTAAACTATAACTATTATCATCTAGTTGAAGGACCTGCCTGCCCATGTCCCAACCTTCCGATCTTCTGAACGACATCCTGCGGCTTGCCGCAGATGCTGTGGCGCACGATGGGTCCACCTTGCAACAGCTTAACCAGGCGTTGCACGAGTTAGCCCGCACCATCGAATACCAACAGCACGAGCGCCGTCAGCTTGAACGTATCACCGCCCATATCAATGCCGGACTGACTCTCGAAGAAATTCTGGAAAACGTGTACGAAGATTTTCGCGAATTAATCCCCTACGAACGCATCGGCTGCGCCCTTATTGACAACACGGACCAGACGGTGACTGCGCGTTGGGCGCGCTCCGATGGTCGCCCCATCCAGCTCCGGCGCGGCTATTCGATCCCTTTAGCCAACAGCAGTCTTGCCACTATCCTTCAATCCGGTCAGCCGCGCATCCTCAACGATCTGCGCGCCTATTTGCATGCCAGGCCCGCTTCTGAATCCACCCAATTGATCGTAGGCGAAGGTTATCAATCCTCCCTGACCTGCCCGCTGCTCGTTAACAATGTTCCGGTTGGCTTTCTTTTCTTTTCCAGTGCCGAACCCTACACCTATGCCAAAGCCCATGTTGATGTTTTTTTGCAGATCGCGGCCCAGCTATCGGTCATGGTCGAAAAAGGCCGGTTAGTCTCTGAACTCGCCGCTCAGAAAAATGCCATCGAGCGCCAGAACCGTCAGCTAGTCCAGCTCAACGACCAGAAAAACACCTTTTTAGGCATTGCCGCCCACGACTTGCGCAGTCCGCTTGGCACCATCCAGATGGCGCTCACCCTTTTGCTCGACTCCCAATTTGAAATGACTGAACAAGAACGGACCACCATTCTTCAGGATGCCGTGTCCCAGACCCAGCACATGCTCACCATGCTCGATAATCTGCTGGATGTCGCGCAGATCGAATCCGGCAAACTCACCCTGACCCAGGAACAGGTTGATCTGCCCTTGTTACTGGAGTCTGCCGTCACCCGGCACAGCAGTCTGGCCGCGCCCAAAGGCACTCAGGTGCGGCTCGCCGCCGTACCCAATGGCAGCGTAATGGGTGACTCAATGCGTTTGCACCAGGTGCTTGACAATCTCCTCTCCAATGCCATCAAATATTCACCAGCGGGAAGTCAGGTGGTGGTCAGTATCGAAAAATTAGATAGATTCTGGCGCGTGAATGTTCGTGATCAGGGTCCCGGCATCAACCCGGAAGATCGCCAGCGGCTGTTCCAGGATTTCGCCCGTTTATCGGCGCGTCCTACCGGCGGTGAGCGTAGCACTGGACTTGGTCTGGCCATTTCTCGCCGCGTGGTCCATGCGCACGGCGGTCAGATCGGCGTGGATTCCGAACCCGGTCAGGGTTCTACATTTTGGTTTACGCTTCCCGAATGAGAGGTTACGATGTCTCTGGAAATACTTTGGCAGACCTATCGCCAGCGCGGTTATCCGGCAGTATGCAGTATGGAACGAACGGGAGCGCTGGACCATTTTTATCTCGCCCTACTGGCTTTTGGTCAGAGCGACCTTCCCCAGGCGCTGCAATTCGCTCAGGCTGCCGCCGCCCAACAGCCGGACAGCCCGGTTCTTCAACACAGTGTGACGTACTTGAATCGCGTAGTCTCGCAGGGCAAAACCGGCGTTTATATCAGTGGTGATGCGTTTTCAGCCTTCATTCGCGGCGGCGGCAACGTTCAACTCTATCAAGCCATCAACAACACCTTGCGCCGCATTTATCAGGAATATGAAACGCTGACCATCTTCGATATTGGTGTAGGTGATGGGCTGGCCTTGCTCCCCGCGCTCACCAGCAACATCACGCGTTTGGATATTCTCGAACCGTCCGAGGCCATGCTTACCCACACCGCCGCCGAGCTAAAACACTGGAACATTAATTTCCACGCCTACCAGCACACCATCCAACAGTTTATGCAGTCGGGTACCGAAACATGGGATGTCATCCAGGCCACCTGGAGTTTACAATCCCTCCATCCCGACGAGCGCCCCGCCGTCTTCGAATGGGCACGCCAGCACGGCAAGCGGTTGTTGGTGGCCGAGTTCGACGTTCCTAACTATACCGAGCTGTACGAACCCGCGCGGGTTGAGTTCATCCTGAGCCGCTACGAAAAAGGCTTGGCCGAATATGCCAGTGATGGCGGTCTGGTCGCTCAGGGCTTTTTAATGCCTGTCATGTTCGGCTACTTCGATCAGTCCGCTTCCCGCACCAACTACGAAGGCCCCATCCAATCCTGGATCGACACCATCCGCGCCGCCGGTTTTAAGGATATACGGATCGAACCCCTCTATGCCTACTGGTGGTCCGACTCGCTGCTCATTGATGCGCGGTCTTAAAAACAAGGAGGGCTGTCCTTTTTGACTCAGCCCTCCTTCCAATTTTGGAGAATCACAGGCAGGCGGGCAGCCGTCTATCGTCCCAGCGCATAGGGTGGAGTTAAATCAGGCGTAATATTCAGCACTGCCGCCGTCAGATAGGCCAGCCACCACGCCCCGCTTTGAATATCACTGAGGTGTGCAGTTTCCTGTCCCGTGTGCGGATCAGTCATTGGTGGCCCTGACAGTGCTAGAATCCGGGTCCATTGCCCTAGAATCATATCATCACTGCGTGACAGGTGTCCGGTATTTATCTGGACCGTTCCCGGACGCGCCTTATTCAGTCCATCCGCCAGATCAATCGCCAGCGCGTGATAGTTCGGCGGCACAATCGCCCCGCGTCCCCATCCCGACGCGGCGCTGTAGCTCACCCCTGCGCCCATCTGCGGCACCAGTCCCGGCCCTGCCGTTTGCGCATCCACCACCACGCACCCATACGTTGGCGGCGGAACCGCATGCATCAGCCGCGCTGCCCCGTGCCCAAAGAACGCTTCCGGCGGCCCTTCCTCTTGATCAGTGAATACGAACAGACAGCGCCGCTCTTTCAATACCGCTTCAACTTGACGTAATGCCGCCGCCGCCAGCAGTGCCATCAGCATCCCCAGGCTGTTATCCAACCCTGTGCCAATGACCACATCCCCGTCACACACCGGCGTGACATCCATCACAACGGTATCCTGCCACGCCAGTTGGCCCTTTGCCGCTTCAAAGCGCAGCGTATTATCGCCCTTGTGATAAGCGATCAAACCCTGCGCGCCGACAACCAGCCGCCCGCGTTCAAATCGTAGCGCTTTTGCCGCCACACGATATTCATCCGCCGGAAACCGTATCGCGCAAATCGGAAACAGGCTTCCATCCGCAACCGCTTTAACCCGGAAGGAAGGCCGGTCCATGTGCGCCACCACAATCACATCTGCGGCTGCTTTATCCGCGCCCAGCCAGATCGCCGTATTACCGGTAGCGCCCAGTTGCGGAATAACCCGTTCGCGCAGTCCGAGCTGATCCGCCAGCACAGCAATATCATCCCCAATTCCCCCCAGCAGGTTCGCGCCCCCACTGGGAGCATTCGCTTCCAGCAGGCGCTTCAACATGGCCCAGACATCCGGTTTCGTCTGTTGTTTGAGCGCGTCGCTCAAACCGGGCAGTATGCGATTCAAAATTTCATAGGGCATGGGAATCCTCTTTTATGAATTCAAGGATCGCAGTCGGTAAACATCGCGTAGCATAAATCAAATCGTCAAGATGCACCATTTCCACGGGTGAATGTTTGCTCCGCATCGGCAGACCTATCACCACGCTTGGAATCCCCAACCAGGTCGCAACCCGCGCATCACTGATCAACCCCCGCACGGCGTCCTGTTGGTAGGGCATGCCCAATTCCTCCATCACCTGCTGGAGCCGTGCATACAGCCCTGGATGTGCATGCCACCCGTTCAGTCCGCTGACATACAAAAACGACATCAGCACCGGACCGCCGCCCAGTTGGACCGCTCCATACGGGCGCGTTTCCGGCGTGTCATAGCTCACCGTCCCATCGATAAACACCGCCACATCAGGGCCAATCTTCCGCAGCGCATTCATCGCGCCCGCGCAGGTCGTTTCTTCTTGCACCGTCCCAACCAGATACACTGCTGTATCGGGTTGCGGCGTCAACAGCCGCGCCAGTTCAACCAATACCGCGCACCCCGTCCGGTCATCAAGTGCCGGTGCGCAAAACAACCCGTCGCCCAACCGCATCACCTGCGGCGCATAGCGTATCGGTGTTGTGATCTTTATCTCTGCGATCAGCGCGGGATCAACCTGCACATACACATCTTCGATACGAGTTGCCTCGTCTCCGGCATGCGCCAGGTGCTGCGCCCGGATGCCAATCACCCCTGGAACATCCAGCGTTTCGCCGTCCCCGATTCGCACCGCTGCGCCCGGCAGCGCCTTCATATTCACGCCGCCCACGGCCACCACGCCCAGCATCCCGTCATCATGGATGTGTTTAACCATCAATCCGACACTATCCATATGCGCCAGCACAGCCGTTTTATACCGCGCCTTTTCCGGTCCAAACCGCGCAATCACGTTCCCGACGGCATCCGCCCAAACCTGATCCGCAGTCTCAGCCCATGCGCGCGCCAGATAACGGCGTACCGCTTTTTCATGCCCGGAAATTCCCGCTAATGCCGTCAGATCGCACAGAACAGTGTCGAATCGTGCCCGTTCCAAATCCTACCCTCCCAGCATCTCGCGGTACAGCCGGTACACGCCTTCAATATCGAGCCGCTTCACAATCTGTACGTTCGGAGCATTGCCCAGCCGTCCCAGGTGATCGATCACCGTCTGCCCGCGTGTTTGAGTTCCCATCAGTTCGACGGTCACATAACGCGGTTCACATTCCAGAATCAAATTCGGGTCCAGCGTCACTGCCATCGCCAGCGGATCCGGCAGCAGATACCCCATCCGTTCCGCGATGCCGCGCAAAAATTGAGCGGTGGTTCCTGTCGTCGCGTGGAAGAATCCCGCCATATCCGACTTGATCGCACACAGTTGGTCATACTGCGCCCAGCTAAACGGGTGTTCCAGCGTCGTTTCCCATGACAGCATCACCGATTCAGGGAACGCGCTCAAGGTGATCAGCGCCGCTTCAGGATCGCAGAAAATATTAAATTCGGTGGTCACATTGCGTGTATTTCCAAAAGCCGTAATCGTGCCGCCCATAAACGTAAACTGCTTGATTTTGGCCGGAAAAGAGGGATCAAGCTTGCAGGCCAGTGCAATATTCGTCAGCGGTCCCAACGCCACCAGGGTGAGTTGGCGCGGTGCTTCATTCGCCATCCGAATCAGCGCAAAAGCCGCGTGTTCGGCTTCAAGCTGGCGTTTCGTCGGGCGGCGCTGTTTATAATCCCCCAGCCCGTCCGATCCATGAATGCTCTCCTCCGCTTCCCAATACCCCGGCACCAGCGGCTGGTCTGCCCCCTGGTACACTGGCACATCCTGCCCCGCCAGATCAAGCAGCGTAAATATATTACGGTTAACCTTTTCGACATGAACATTCCCGGTGACGGTCGTAATGGCCTCTACGGTCACATGCGGCTGTGCAAAGGCCATCAGGATAGCTTGCGAGTCGTCCACACCGGCATCAGTATCAATGATTAAACGCACAGCAGTTTTCCTTTCACGAACTATCTAAAATGCTGGCAATATAACACTTTTACCTCAGAAAGAGCAAACCAAATAGTTTACAAGTTTCGTTCTTACCCATTGGCTAATTTTCCTCTCAAGAACAGGCTAATCACTGCGGTTTCGACAATCCAGGGTGCTTGACTTGCCAGGGTTGTCACGCTATAGTACGTGATAAGTTTTTCAAAACTGTTTCCCAATTTTCAAGGAGATGAAGGTATGTCTCGTTCCAAGTTAATGATCTTAGCCGTGACACTGATGCTGGTCTTTGGATTCGTGTTCGGCACGACTCCTCAAACCACCACCGCCCAGGATGAACCGCTCCGTATCACGTTGGTAATCAATGGTGTATTGGGTGACAAATCCTTCTTTGACTCCGCCCAGCGCGGTATGGATCGCCTCCTGGATGAAGGCTATAACGTCGAAGTCAAGACCGTTGAACTTGGTATTGACCCCGCTGGCTGGGAAAGTGGTCTGGCCGATGCAATGGCCGATGCTGAGAATTATGACATGCTCATCGTCGGAACCTATCAGATGGGTGAATTCCTCGGTGCCCGCGTCCACCTCTATCCTGACAAATTCTTCATCATGTACGATGCCGCCGTCCCCTACGAAGATGCTGAAATCTGCGTAGATGGCTGCACCAATGTCTACACCGTCCAGTACCTCCAGAACGAAGGCTCCTTCTTGGCCGGTGTGTATGCCGCCGCCATGACCCAGAGCGATCTGGAAGGCGCGAACGAAGATGCCATCCTCGGCGCAGTCGGTGGTCAGGACATCCCCGTGATCAACGACTTCATCGTGGGTTATAAGCAGGGTGCTTGCCTTGTGAATCCCGACAGCGAAGTCCTGATCCAGTATGCCGGTGGTTGGAACGACCCCGCCAAGGGTAAAGAAATCGCCCTCGCTATGTACGAACAAAAAGCCGACATCGTGTTCCAGATCGCGGGCGGCACCGGCTCCGGTGTCTTCGAAGCCGCGCAGGAACAGGGCAAGTATGCCATCGGCGTCGACTCCGACCAGGCGAGCATCCTCATGGATACCAACCCCGAACAGGCGGCTCGTATCCTGACCAGCATGCAGAAGAACGTGGACAACTCGCTCTACCGCGCTGTCGACCTCCACATCAAGGGCGAACTGCCCTACGGAACCATTGAATTCCTCGGCATCGCCGAAGGTGGCGTCAGCCTGTCAGACAATGACATCTTCGAAGACAACACCCCCGAAGAAGTGCTTGATCTGATGGAAGCCGTTAGCGAAGCCGTTGACGCGGGCGAAATCCCGATCATCAGCGCCTTCGGTGATGAAGCCGTTACCACCGCCATCACCTGCGCCGAAATGCCCGAAATCGAATTCGACATCACGGAATTCTTGGGCGAATAGTACGACAACTGGGGTGGGCTTTGGCTCACCCCAATAATTTTATTGAAATGGCGCGTGGGGCTTATTGCTGAACTTCTTTTTTTTCCCCTGCGCCTTGTTTGTAAAAAAGGCAGTTTTATATGGCGCTCATTGAAGCTGTTGATATTGTCAAAGTTTATCCCAATGGTGTGCTCGCCAATGACCGCGTGAACCTGTCGGTTGAAAAAGGTGAAATTCACGCGCTGGTCGGTGAAAATGGGGCCGGCAAAAGCACGCTGATGAAAATCCTCTACGGACTCGAAACCCCAACGGCGGGCGAAATCCACCTGAATGGGCAGCCAGTGTCCATCCCCAACCCGCAAGCCGCCATCAATATGGGCATCGGCATGGTCCACCAGAACTTTATGCTGGTAAACTCCTTTACCATCGCTCAGAATATCGCGCTCGGCAAAGAACCGACAGGGGCGCTGGGCAGTCTTACCTTGAATCGCCAGCAGGCCGTCCGCGACACCGAAGTCCTCTCCAAGCAGTACGGCCTCTACGTCGATCCCCAGGCACGCGTCGATACCGTGCCGGTTGGCATGCGCCAGCGCGTCGAAATTCTGAAGGCCCTCTATCGCGGCGCGGAAATTCTGATCCTGGATGAACCGACTGCTGTGCTTACCCCGCGTGAAACCCAGGACCTTTTCGCAGCGGTTCGCAACCTTGTATCCCAGGGCAAAACGGTGATCTTCATCACCCACAAACTGCGCGAAGTCATGGAGATTTCAGATCGCGTAACGGTCATGCGTGACGCCCGCAAAGTCGGCACTGTCAATACTGCCGAAACCAATCAGGCTGAACTGGCCCGCATGATGGTAGGCCGCGAAGTGTTTATGGTGGTCGATAAGCCGCCCGTCAAACGCGGCAAGCCCGTCCTGGAAGCGCACAATCTGACCTATATCAACGAAACCGGGCGCACCCTGCTGCATAATGCCAGCTTCAGAACCTACGAGGCCGAAATTCTGGGCATCGCGGGTGTTGAAGGCAACGGTCAAACCGAACTGGTCGAAGTCCTCACCGGGCTGCGTGCCGCGACAAGCGGCGAAGCCTATGTGGATGACCGTTCTGTGCTTGGTTTTGGTCCGCGTAAAGTACGCGAATCGCATGTCGCCCATATCCCTGAAGACCGTCTTACCAACGGCGTCGCCATGACAGCCAGCATCAATGATAACCTGATCATTGACCGTTATTACCGCGCCCCCTTTACTCGCTCCGGGATGCTCAGTCTGCAAGCCATTGTCAACAACGGCCAGGACATGATCGAGCAGTTCGGCATTCTGGCGCACAGTGGAGATCTCCCTGTGGGATCGCTTTCGGGTGGCAACATGCAAAAAGTCGTGGTCGCACGTGAACTGTCGGCCCAACCCCGGCTGTTAATCGCCGCCCAGCCTACACGCGGCGTAGACATTGGTGCTATTGAATATATTCATCAGGAACTGGTCGATCAGCGCACCAAAGGCCTGTCGATTTTGTTAATCTCGGCGGACTTGCAGGAAGTCATGAAGCTCTCTGATCGTATCATGGTGATGTACAACGGCGAAATCGTCGCGATCTTCCAAAACTCACCCGACTTGACCGAAGAAAAATTAGGTCTCTACATGTTGGGTGCCGCCCATCAATCGCCGGAAGAAATGCAGCAGTTCCAATAAGTTCGATCTTACAGTTTTAGATTTACATTTTGAGTTAGTTCTTAGTTTTCAGTTGTTATTTTTCCTGAAAACTTACACCGGGACTTTTCGTTATGGACGCACTTTTGGTCATCTGGTTTATCCTCTGGACAGCGGCCTGGGTCCTGACTGGAGCGCTGTGTACGCCGCTGATCTACAACAACAAGCGCCACACCACCAACACGGCCCTGTTAGAAGGCGCAGCGGTTGCCATCGCGGGACAGGTCATCCTGTTGTTGCTGGCATTGCTCATCGGGCAATTAGAATATATAGCCGCCGTATTAGGTGGTCTGATGGCATTGGTGCTGTGGTGGTTCGCGGTTCCCCATCCTGCCCAGCCCGCCTATCAACCGTTATCCGAACTAAAAGCGCATCAGCTTGGCCGTTGGGCTTTAACCGCCTTCAGCCTGAGCATAGCGGTTATTGTGGTTTACATGTTCAGCTTCAAAACCTTCAGTTTGAAGACGGATATGTCACTCGATGCGATTTGGGATGCGGTTCAGGCCACCCCCAATTATGCCAGTGTCCTTTTTGTCAACGTATTGATCGCAGTCAGTGTGTTGTTGCTGCTCATCGAACTCAAATGGGACGCACTGCGTGTGATGATGACCGTCATCATTGCGCTCATCTTCGGTTATATCGTCACCTTCGCCTTCAGCCTCGATGCGGCCAACCGCTTCCAACAGGGTGAATTTACCGTCACCCTGGACTCAGAAAGTGAGCCGTTGGTTAATCTGGTGTATGGTGGTGAGGCCGAAGCCGAGTTTGATGACACCACCATGCAGGGCACCTACAGCTTTGCGGGGCGTGCCGGAGACACCATCACCCTGCTCGCCTACCCCAGCGACGAAGAGTCCGCGCTCGATCTCCAGCTCACCTTACAGGACAGCGCAGGCCAGACCCTGGTTGAACGCCGCAGTGCCTCGCCCGAACAGCTTGAAACGTATAGCAAAGCGCTGGTCAGCGAAGCGGATGCGGTCATTGAAAACTTTGTTTTGCCCGCCGACGGTTTTTACACCGTCATCGGCCAGCCCCAGGGCACCGAAAAAATCGGCGAGTACACGCTTGAATTGTTGTCCGATGCCCCATCAGCCGTCGAACTCAATTATGGCGATGACAAAGGGAACGTTTTCAACCAACGTAACGCAAAAGACCCCGTCAAAGAAGTCAGCTATTCATTTGCCGGGCGCGCAGGCGATGTAATCAACATTTTCGCCGCCGTCGTGCGTGATAATGTCGAAGCCAATCTCGAAGTATCGCTCAAGGACTCAACCGGTAAAACGCTGGCCGAAAACAAGGATGCGACTGCTGCCCAGCTTGCCGAATATGACCGCGACCTGCTCCGCTCATCCGACGCGATGATCGAAGGGTTTGTCCTGCCCGCCGATGGCCTCTATACCATTCACACCCAACCCGAACCGATTGCCCGCCGCCTGAAATTTGAGGAAGCATTCAAAAAGACAAGCACCGCTTATGAAGCCTTTTTGATGGGGCCGCTCAGCCGTCTGAACCGCTGGATCACATGGATTAAAGACGCCATCACCCTGATCATTCTGGGCTTGTCCATTGCCCTGGTTTTCCGCGCGGAACAATTCAGTCTGGGTGCCGAAGGCCAGCTCTATATGGGTGCGCTGGTATCCGGTGCGTTAGCCCTCGCGCTCGACCATGACCTACCCCAGAACATCCTCGTACCGATGGCGCTGCTTTCCGCCGCCACCGCAGGCTTCCTCTGGGGGCTGCTGCCGGGTGCGCTCAAAGCCTACCTCGGCGCGAACGAACTGGTCGCCACGCTCATGCTGAACACCATTGCCGCCCGTTTTTACGAAATGGTGCTCACCTTCCAATACCAGCCGCCCGATGCCGGTTTTACGGCGTCCCGCTGGTTCGAAGATGCGGGTATTTTAGCCCCTATTATTGATGATAAAGGCGATCAGGTGACGATTGCCGTCTACATCTTGATCGGCCTTGTCATCCTGACCTGGCTCTTAATCCAGCGTACCCCGCTCGGTTACGAAATTCGCATGCTCGGTTCCAATCTCAAGTTTGCCAGTTATGGCGGTGTCAACACCAAACGTACCATTATGCTCGTCATGGCGCTCAGCGGTGCGATAGCGGGTCTGGCGGGTGCCCATCTGGCGATGGGGATTCATCGCCGCCTCATTTTGAACATCTCAATCGGTCTGGCTTTCGAAGGGGTTGTGGTGGCCCTGCTGGCGCGTAACAATCCACTGGTCGCTCCCTTTACCGGCTTGCTCTATGCCTATCTGCGCACAGGCGCACAAATTATGGAGCGTGATGCCGACATCAGCGCCGAAGTCGTGCGTATCATCCAGGCCGCCATCATTCTACTCATCACCGCCGAAGCGCTGGTTACATTTGTCCGCCGCCGTCGCCAAATCCGCCGCCGAGGGTCGGTTGAATTAGATGATGGTCCCGTGCATTTAGTCGAAAACCCGGCGCAGGGAGCATAAGCCATGTTTGACAGCCAACTACTTCAAAATGTCCTGGGGCCAATTTTCAGTGCCATCTTCCTGGCCTCCATCTTGCGTGTGACCACCCCCATCCTGCTGCCCTCACTCGGTGCGCTGATCTCGGACCGGGCCGGCGTCATCAACATCGGCTTGGAAGGGATCATGCTCGTCGCCGCCTTTACCGGGGTGGTGTTCAGCGCCAAAGGTGGCATCTGGGCCGATCAATGGCTCGGTATCACCATTTCCGACCCCATGCTGCCCTGGTTAGGTTTTGTCATGGGCATTCTGATGGGTGTCCTGTTATCGTTGCTTTTGGGCCTGTTCCACCTGCGCTTTAAAGCGAATCTCATCCTCTCCGGTATCGCGCTGAACTTCTTCGGTGCCGCGAGTACCGTCGCCCTGATGTATGAACTCACCGGAGATCGCGGCAACACGCAGGGGAATCTCGATAGCGCCCGTATGCCCTTTATCCAGCTACCGAACGTGCTCGTCGATTCCAAGATCGCGCCCGTGTCGTTCTTCTTCAAAATCTTCGATAACCAGAGTGTAATGACCTGGTTGGCCTTCATATCGGTGATTGTGGTCTGGTACATCATGTACCGTACCCCGCTCGGCATGCACATCCGCGCCGTAGGCGAAAATCCAGCCGCTGCCGCCTCCGTCGGCATTCGTGTTCAGCGCGTCCGTTATATCGCCCTGACCATGAGTGGCATCCTGGCGGCAATGGGTGGCATCCACATGAGCATGGGTTATCTCACCTTCTTCCAGGCCAACATGACTTCCGGGCGTGGTTTTGTGGCGTTGGCAACCCCGGCCCTGGGCGGCAATCATCCCATCGGCACCGGGCTGGCCTCGTTTATCTTCGGCTTCTTCGATGCCATCTCCACTCGTATCGGCTCGCTCCAAATTCCGTCACAGCTCCCCCAGATGTTACCCTATGTCGCCACCGTGATGGCGCTGGTTATTTACGCATTGCAGGCGCAGCTAACCAACCGGGTTCGCACGTTGCGTTCCGCCGAGGGCGAAAATTTTGACGCCCGCTTCTGGAAAGCCATCCAGCGCTTGAGCGTGCTGCACATGTTCATGGCGATGATCGCCGTAATCGGCCTGATCATTGCTGTCAGCATGTATTCCGCCCCCGATGGTTTCCCCGATGACAAACAGGCGTTTAAGGCGGGCACCGCCGTAGGGCTGGGTTCGCTGCTGCTGATTCTGATCAATCTGCCCTTCATTATCAATGTCGAGCGCATTGGACACCGTGTTTTATACAGCGCGCTGGTGGCGCTCTTTTCCCTGTGGATCTATCTGGCGATTTTTTTCGCCCTCTATGTCTACAAAGATTCCCCCGACGCATCCGCGCCGCTGGGTGCGCTCCTCGGTCTGGTAGTAGCCGTGCTGCTCTGGCTCTGGCTTGGAGGCCGCTATTTGTTCCTTCATTCCTACCGCCAGGGTCATGGTTATTGGGGTGATCTCAGTCTCTTTAAGGCCGCCGCTTCTTCACGCGCCGAAGAGCGTCCTCTGACAATCAAGGTTTATGTATCGGTCTTGGCGGTTCTCACGCTGGGCCTTATGGTGCTGCTGGTTTTGATCGTGACCAACATCACCGACGCCCTCCTGACCGCCTCGCCCGCCGTGTTCATCGGCGCGATATACGCCGCCCTGATCGCCTATGGGCTGTGGCAGCGTGAGCATTGGGGCTGGCTCATCGCCTTCATCGCCCATGTGGTCATGTTCTTCTTAGGCATTCTGTTGATCGCCTATCTTCCCGACGATAAAGATGTCAAGACCACCGCCATGATCGCCGCCATCGCCCTGATCGCACAAGGAACACTCGCCTTGTGGCTGTGGCTCCAGCGTAAACAGTTGGTTCCAGCGAGTTAAGGCTATTCCAAGAAAATAATTCCCCACATTCTGTGGGTTTGACTCCCCTTCCCTAAGGGAAGGGGCAAGGGGGATGGGGTAAAGAAAATAGTGGCGCAGCCTAACACACCATCGGGGATTGCCAACACAGCAGTCCCCGACTTTTCAATTGATTTGCATGACAGGATAGGAGTATTCGGTGAAAAACAAAATTCTGGGTGGTTTATACGGTCAGGCGCTGGGTGATGCGTGGGGCATGCCCGCTTACTTTGATATGGATCAGACTTGGCAGGCCTATAGCGGCTGGATCACTGAACTGCTGCCCGGCCCTGCCGATCATCCCGTTCATTTCGGCCTGCCGGCGGGTCGTATCACCGACGACTCGGAACAGGCTTTTTCGTTGGCAACCGCCTTTATCAAACATGGTGACGTGACCCTTGAGGCCGCGATTGAAGCCATCATTGCCTGGTATGATCGCGTCGGCGGTGACAGTTCGCCCTATGTCGGCCCCAGCACCCGGCGCGGCGTGCAGGCGCTCAAACGCGGCGAAGACCCGCACAAAACGGGGCTGTGGGGTGACACCAATGGCGCGCCGATGCGCATCTCGCCGGTTGGCCTGCTCCACCCCGGCGATCCGATGGGAGCCATCGAAGACGCCGCCCTCACTTGTATTCCCACCCACAATACCAATGTCGCCATCTCCGGGGCCTGTGCGGTTGCCGCCGCTATCGCCGTCGCCCTGACCGAAAACCCTTCCCTCGACGCCCTGATCGCCGCCGGGATCATGGGCGCGGAATTGGGCCGCAAAAAAGGCCGGGTCTGGTTAGGCCCCTCGGTGGCCCGCCGTATCAAAATGGCCGTTGACATCGCGCGCGGCCCCGGTGATGAGTTATTCCGTCTCCGCGAAATGTATGATGTCATCGGCACGTCGCTTTCCGTTCCCGAAACGGTAGGATCAGCGTTTGGCGTGTTGGCGATGGCACATGGCGATCCGAAACAAACCGTGATCTATGCCGCCGCACTGTCCGGTGACGCCGATACCGTCGCCGCGATTGCCGGTGCGATGGCGGGCGCTTATGCCGGCATCGAAGCTTTTGATCCCGCCGTGATCGCCAAACTCGAAGCGGATGAGGTTTTCGCCCAGTATCATGTTCGTGGTTTAGCCGATGGACTGTATAAATTAGCTACGGGTTAGGAGCCGCTCATGGGTGCAACGGGCTGGTACTATTTCGTCCCTTATCAGGCCGACATTAATCAGGCGCTTCAGGATTTACGCAGTGATGTTTTTGCGCGTGGTGAGTACGAGAATACCAGCAACGTAGACATCGACGAGGCAGCCCAGGCGATGGAGAAGTTGCTGGCGCTCTATCCACCCGAAATTGCCGAAATCCAGCGCCAGCAGATGGAAAATCTGCTTGATCTGATCCAATCGCTGCCCAAGCCGCGCAAGCATAAGCCGCCCAAGACCATCAAAGGCCTGCTTCGCCAGTGTGCCGAAAATGGGACACATTGTATTCTCGATATTGAACGGATTGCGGCTGAACCGGATTTTGCCACTATCTGGCCGTTGTCTGATGCGCAGTTGATGGACTTTTTCGGTACCACCCGTCCCACCCATACGATGGTCGAAGCCTGGGCCGAACGCATCGACCCCATCGATGCCGAGCCGCTTTACAAGCGTTGGCAGGGTATTTATCTTATTGTCTATCAGGATGATCAACCCGTCGAAATCTACTTTGAGGGCTGTTCAGGCGATTAAAGGAATTCTATGTCTAAACATATTCTCTCTGTGGGCGACTTAGTTCTCGATATCACGCTCCCGGTATCCCTGCCGGTTCATCCCGCTGCCCACCAGGATGCCCCTACCCGTGAAGTCGAACCCGGCGGCGCGGCGAATTTTATGATCGCCGCCCACCACATGGGGCTTCACGTCACGGCAGCCGGCACCGTCGGCGCGGACTCCATTGGCGACCTGATCCTTGCCCCGCTGGATCAAGCCGGGATCGACACCCGTTTTGTCGTCCGTGTCCCTGGTTCCACTTCAACGATGGTCATCGTGCTCACCGACCAGAAGACCGGTCAGCACGCCTTCCTCGGTCAATACGGCACCGGCGATGCGGTCCCCTATCCCGACACACTGGACACCTGTATTTCACAGGTCGATGCGGTTTTCATTCAGGGTTATACACTGTCCGAAAAACGCATTGTGCCGATGGCCCACCGGGCGCTGCGTCAGGCTGTCGCCTCCCAGATTCCCATTTATCTCGATGTTGGCCCCTTTATGGCCCATGTCCCGCCGGAAGAAATCGCCTGGGTCGTCAGCCAGTCCACCGTCGTGCTGACCACCGAAGACGAAGTGCCGCTTGTCAGCGGAGGCCGCACCGGGCAGGAAGCCTATGCGCAACTGCTTTCCCAGGGGCCGCAGCTTCTCGTCATCAAACAAGGCCCGCAGGGCTGCACGCTCGTCACCAATGATTGGTCCGCTCAGGTTCCGGGCTTTCCGGTCCAAGTCGTGGACACCGTTGGCGCGGGTGACTGCTTCGATGGTGCATTTACTGCGGCGCTTTTAAGCGGTCTGGACCTGTGGCAGTGTGGTCGCCTTGCCAATGCGATGGGCGCAATGGCGGTGCAAAAAGTCGGCGCGGGACGTAATGCGCCGACCTGCGCCGAGGTGATGAACTTGCTTCACCAGGCCGGTGAAAGGATCGATTTTTCGTGTTAACCACCATTGAGTTTGAAACGCCCCCCGGTGATGCGCTGGTCAACATCACCGATCTGGTCCAGCGCGCGGTTCAGCACATGGACATCTCGTCCGGCTTGTGTGCCTTGATCGTGCCCCATACCACCGCCGCCATCACGATCAATTCTTCACTCGATCCGACAACTCCCGACGACATTGTGAACGATGTCCGCCGCCTTGTCCCAACGCGTGTCGATTTCAAACACCAGTACGACACCCCCGCCGACGCTGCCGGACACATCAAATCCACGCTTATCGGCCAGAGTGTTTTGTTGGTCGTTGACAATGGCTCGCTGTTATTAGGTGGCTCGCAGAGCATTTTATTTTACGAATTCGATGGGCCGCGCACGCGGCGTGTTCAGATTAAGGTAATCCCAGGATGAACCAAAACCTTTATTTATCCGATGAAGTCAGTGCTGCTATTCTCTCCGGCTCCCCCGTTGTCGCGCTCGAATCGACGCTGATCACGCACGGGTTCCCTTACCCGGCCAATGTCGAAACCGCCCTGGCAATGGAAGCCGCTATCCGCGAAGAAGGCGGTATTCCCGCCACCATTGCGGTGATCCACGGTCAGATTCGCGTCGGCATCAGCCGTGATGAAGTCGAAATGTTGGCCGGGTTAGGTCAAACGGGCGTCCGCAAATGCTCCCGCCGTGACCTCCCGATTGTGGTCGGTCTGCGCCAGCATGGGGCCACCACCGTCGCCGGAACCATGATCGTCGCTCATATGGCGGGCATTCGCATGTTTGCAACCGGCGGTATTGGCGGCGTCCATCGCGGCCATCCCGAAGACGTGTCCGCCGACCTGATCGAGTTGGGCCGCACGCCTATCACTGTCGTCTGCGCCGGAGCCAAATCGATTCTCGATCTTCCCCTGACTCTTGAAGTGCTCGAAACACAGGGCGTCCCGGTTTTGGGCTATGGCACCGACACGCTGCCTGCTTTTTACAGTCGTTCCAGCGGCCTGCCCATCGACCAGCGGATTGATACACCAGAACAAGCCGCCGCGATCATTGCCGCGCGAGACATGCTGGCTCTCGGACACGGCATCCTGATCACGGCCCCGGTTCCCGAAGCCGACGCGCTCCCGGTTGACGAAGCCGAAGCCGCCATTGCCGAGGCAACTCGTCAGGCCGACGCCGCCGGAATTCACGGTAAAGCCGTGACGCCGTTTGTATTGGGTAAAGTTTTGGAACTGACCAATGGGCGTTCGCAGCACGCCAATATTGCCGCCCTGGTCAACAATGCGCGGGTCGCCGCCCGGATCGCCGGAGCGTTAGCATGACTCACCTGCTGGTGACACAACTTCGCTTCGCCCGCAGCGAATTACAGCGCTGCATGGCAGGCATATCGCCCGAAGACGCCGTGCGCCGGATCGAGCCTATGAACTGCCTGAGCTGGATCATCGGCCACCTCGCCAACCAGGAAAGTGCTTACTGGGTTTTTGTCGCCCAGGGCCGTGTGGCTGTTCCCGGTTTGAATGATCGGGTGGGCTACGGCAAGCCCGCCAGCACGCCGCCGCTGGACGAAATGTGGGCTGTGTGGCGCACGATTACACAGGCCGCCGACGAATTTCTGGAGACGCTGACTTCGGCTAAACTTCAGCTTCACATGGAGCGGCCCAGCGGCCCCTTGCCCGAAAGCATTGGCACTCTGTTGCAGCGCAACATTGCCCATTACTGGTATCACATCGGTGAAGCGGCGGCCATCCGCCAGATGCTCGGCCATACCAATCTTCCCGAATTTGTGGGTGATATTCCGCCTTACCAGCCGGAATCCTTAGACCTGTAACCTTGAGGACTTATGCCACACAAAATTATCATTGATACGGATCCCGGTGTCGATGACACGATGGCGATTTTTTTCGCCCTTCGTTCGCCCGAACTGGACCTCATCGGCCTGACCACCATCTTCGGCAATGTCCACACACACCTTGCCACCACCAATGCCCTCCGCCTCTTGGAGATCGCAGGTCGCACCGATATTCCCGTCGCGCATGGGGCCGACAATCCGTTGACCGAACCCTACCTCGGTCCGGTCCCGTTTGTGCATGGCGACGATGGTCAGGGCAATCTACATTTGCCCCCGCCAGCCACCCAACCCATCCAGCAGAGTGCAGCCCAATTCATCGTGGATCAGATCATGCGTGCCCCCGGCGAAATCACCCTGGTTCCTGTCGGCCCGCTGACCAATATCGCGCTGGCCCTGCGCTTAGAGCCGCGTATCGTCCAGAATGTCAAACAGGTTGTGGTCATGGGCGGCAATGCCTTCTCTCCCGGCAATGCCACCCCAGCAGGCGAAGCCAATATTCACAACGATCCTGAAGCCGCCGATGTGGTGTTTGGCGCGGGTTGGCCCGTGACGATGGTCGGCCTGGATGTCACGCATCACGTGAATATGTCCCGTGACCATCTTGCCCGGTACGCTCAAGCCAATAACCCGCTGGCCCAGCATATTGCCCGCATCGTGCCCCACTATCAGACCTACTTCGAGACGTTCTTCCCGTCCATGAATGGGATTTATGTCCATGACTCGTCGGCTGTCGCCTATGTCATCGACCCCACGCTGTTCAAAACCGAACAGTGGCCCGTCCGCGTCGAAACGCAGAACTTCAGCCGGGGCAAAACGTGGCCGTGTACCAATTCCGAACGGGTTCCAACCCCCTGGCAGGATCGCCCGCTCGTCAATATCTGTGTGGAGGTTGATTCCGCTCGTTTAGTGGCGTTAGAAACTGGTCGTCTGACAGGAGAATAGTAGTATGACCCGTAAAATGATTATTGACACCGATACCGCCTCCGATGATGCCGTTGCCATCCTGATGGCGCTGCAAACCCCGGATATTGAGGTCGAGGCGATTACCGTTGTAGCAGGCAATATGCCCGTTGCCCAGGGCAGCATCAACGCGCGCTATACTGTTGAAATCTGCGGCAAAAACGTCCCGGTTTATGACGGCATCGACGCCCCCCTGACCCGCGACATCTACCGCGCCTATTTCTTTCACGGCCCCGATGGCATGGGCAACCACAACTACCAGCCCAAGACGCCGCCCGCCAAAGGCCATGCCGTCGATGTCCTGATCGATACCATCAAAGCGAATCCCGGCATCATCCTTGTGACGCTTGGCCCCATGACCAACGTGGCCGCCGCCGTCGCCAAAGCGCCCGAAATCGTCCCGAATGTCAGCCGCTGCGTCGTGATGGGTGGCGCGGCCAATGTCGTCGGCAACATCACCCCCGCCGCCGAATATAACATCTGGTGCGATCCTGAAGCCGCCCGTATGTGCTTCCGTTCCGGCCTGCCCATCGAAATGGTTGGCTGGGAAGTCTGCCGGGGTGAAGCCAATCTGACCGATGAAGACATGCGTTACTGCAAGGAAGTGATCAACACGCCGCTGTCCCATTTTGCCGTCGATTGCAACATTTCCGCCCTCGACGCCAACCGCAACTGGTTAGGTGATCCCGGCCTCGGTCTGCCCGATCCGGTGGCCATGGCCATCGCCATCGACCCAACGATCTGCACCCGCAGCAGCAAACATTACGTCGAGGTCGAATGTGACGGCACCTACACGCGCGGCATGACTGTCGTTGATCAGTTGGGTGTCACCAACTATGACACCGCCAATGTCGAAATGTGGCAGCCCCTGACCAAAAAGGGCGATCCGCATATCACCGTCTGTTGGGAAATC
>CAYYNB010000080.1:0-1420 GCA_964472565.1 uncultured Anaerolineaceae bacterium | reverse complement strand
CGGGGCGATTCACGAATCGCCCCACACTGGATACTATGAGTTTTTATCGGAGTAGTTTTTGTCCCACTATGATTTTCTCGGCGTAGGCGGTTTAGCTTACGATCTCATCCTTCAGGTGGAGCGTCTGCCCCTCCACGATGACAAATACCCGGCGGCATTGATCGGCAAACGTCCCGGCGGATTCATCGCCAATGCCACCTGCGCCGCCGCGCATCTGGACCTTAAAACGGCCTATATCGGTTGGGTTGGCGACGATTCCGAAGGGACACTGCTCCATGACGATTTTCTGAAATGGCGTGTCGATCCCGTCGGCCTCACACAGGTTCCCGGCGAAGTCACGCCGTTCACTGTTGTCATTACCGACCACCACGCCAGCCGCTCCATCCTGTTACCTGACTCGCCGCTCTACCACATGACCCTGAGTCGGGATCAGCTCGATCTCGTGCCGGACGCCCAGATCGTCTACACCTACCCGCGCGATCCGCTGTGGTGCAGTCAGTTAGGGGCGCGGCAGACGCTCGCCCTGGATGTCGAAACCGCTGTTCCCATGTCCGGCCCCGATCTCTACCGCGTCATTATGCAGTATACCCGTGTTGTATTTATCAATGAATCTGGCCTGGCCCGCATCGGAGTTACGTCGTTGGCCGATCTGGTCGATGGAGATCGGTGGGTCATCATGACCGCCGGATCGCGTGGAGCCTACGGCATTCACGCCGGGTTGGATGAGCCGCTGTTCGTCCCCGCCTATCCCGTCCAGGCCGTCGATACCACCGGCGCGGGCGACTGTTTCCACGCCGCGCTGATCGCCGCCCGTTTGGATGGCGCGACCCTGGCCGAGGCCCTGCGTTTTGCCAATGCCGCCGCCTCAATCAAAGTTCAGCATCCCGGCGCACGCGGCGGTTTGCCCACTCGCGCCGAAATAAGGGAAATTTTATGATCGAATTTGTCACCTTTGGCATCATCATCGACGACATTATTTTCCCCGAAGGCCGCACTCGTATGGGCGTTTTAGGTGGCGGCGGCGTTCAGATGGCATGGGGCATGGCCGCCGCGCTTGGCTCCGGCGAAAAAGTGGGTCTGGTCGCCGGAATCGGCGCCGATCTGGACGATCACATTCTCTCGCCCCTCCGCAGCGCCGGGATCAATCTGGATGGGCTGCGCCGCACCGATCTTCCCACCCCGCGTGCGTGGCAGGTCATGGAATTCGATGGCCGTCGTACTCAGATTTGGCGCGTCCCCCCGCACACACTGGGCACACAGTTACAGCGGAATGCCTCTGTGTTACCAGCGTCATTCACATCAGCCCGCGCCGTCCATTGGGGCATTCACCCCAGCGAAGCCGGGGCCGATATTGCCTTCGCCCGTGTTTTGCACCAGCGCGGGCAGTGTGTCAGCATCGAACCCTTTTGCCCGCCCGCCC
>CAYYNB010000079.1:0-26212 GCA_964472565.1 uncultured Anaerolineaceae bacterium | reverse complement strand
TTTGACTCCCCTTTCCTGAGGGAAGGGGTAAGGGGGGATGGGGTAAAGAAAATCTTGGCGCAGCCTTACAGGGTGGGCAAACGCTGAGCGGCGATTTGCCGCCGGGCATAGGCAATCGCATGATCGAGGTGGGGGAAAATTGGTACATCGATTTCGAATTGTTCCCGAAACTTTTTCACCGCCAGCCGGAGCATGGGCGTAGTGCCGACCAGCACCACCCGAATACGCGGATCGGCGATTGATCCCGGTGTGCTGTCTCGACTCTCGGCTATCCAGAGCAGAATATCGCTGTAGCTCAAATCAACGATCTGGTTCGAATATGGGATGTAATAAATCGTCCGGTTGCATTGATCCGCAATGTCCGCTAACTGCACATGGACTTCCGCCAGTTCGTCAAGGTATTCATGGATGGGGAGTGGAAAAATGACGAGAACAATTGGCTCATTACCTAATTGTTGTACTGTAAAACCCATTAGACTGATTTCCATCTACACCGCTTCTTGTTTCATTGTATAAGATTTTGGCTTTTCGCAATAGCATCAGCGCGTTACACTGGTGCTTTTCTAACCGTACCGGGGGATGCTGTATGTCACAAGCTGCTTTGCTGGAAATTCGTGAACGGCTGATTCATATTGGTGATGCTTTACAGGTGGTGTCGATGGAACGCCTGCAAGCCACCGGCTGGGATCGGGCCTTGTTTGATGAAGTATTGGGTTATGTCGAGCAGGAAGCCCCCGGCTTCCAAAAGGCGTTGGTTGCCTATTTTACGCAGGCCGAACAGCGCCAGCCGGTGCTGGTCAAAGCGCTGCTGGCGGTAGACCGGCTGTCGGCGGCCTATACCTATTGGACGCGCCTTTTCCCGCCGCGCCAACCGGATGAATCCATGTTTGTCCTCAGCCTGCTGCACGATCTGAGCGAAAAGGTGGAATATGCGATTACGCTGCTGCCCCAGGATGACGCGCAGTAGTACCTTAATACAGTTGACGCTCCATTGTGGTTTTTGTTATGATGTGTAAAGTGTTTATGAAATCTGTAAATTCCATCATCTGGAGTACCCATGGCTGTGAATGTAAAACTGCAAGGTGGGGTTGTGGTTTCGACGGCGCGTCATTCGCACGGCGTTATCGAACTGCTGACCGCCCGCATGCGGAACCGGCTGCATATCAGCTACTACAATCATCCCTTCGAGATCGAAGTGGAGCGCCGTCACCAGTTTCTTATTGTTTTTTCGGTCGAGGATTTAGATGGGGTTGTCAAGTGCTACCGCGCCAAAGGTGAGCCAGCGCCCCTGATCGTTCATGTAGACCTGCCGCAAGTGTTGGCGCAAATGGACTATGCTCGCTTTTTCCCGCGTGTCGAAATTGTCTCCATCGAACAGGCCGCTACCGGGCAAAATGACATTACGCTGAAGCTCCACCTGTTTCAGGAGATTGTGGAACACCTCGAAGCCCGTGCCAGCCGTTAATTTAAGGGGCAGGTTGAGTATCCTGCCCTTTTTTATTCCAGTTGAGGGGCATTGGCATCGGGTTCGCGCACCAGCATAAAAAACAGAATCACCCCCGCGAGACGCACCCCCCCAGAGATGATAAAAACCGTCTGGAAGGAGACGAATTCGAGGAACCACGCGCCGATCAGGGGGCCGATGGCACTCATGATGGATACGATGGTGGTATACAGGGCAATGTAACGCGGACGGTGCTCATCCGGTGTGGTGACGAGGAGCAGATTAAACGATCCCAGGTTGTAGCCGGCCCAGGCAAAACCACCGAAGGCATTGACCACATAGGCATGCCAGGGTTCGCTGACGAGCGCCCACAGCGCAATAACGAGCGGTATGCCCAGCCCGAAGCGCATCGTGGCGGTGATGCCAAAACGATCATGAAAGCGACCCATCGCCCGCATGCTTAAAAACGTGAACAGCCCGCCGATGGTCGTGACCAGGCCGATCACGCCCACGCTGAAATCGCATTCTTCCGCCATGAAAACATTAATAAACGGCGAGCCGATCATGGCTCCGAGCATCAGCACCGTGTGTGCGGCGGTAAAACGCATGAAGTGGGGGAGTCTGGTCATGCGGCGCAGCGCTTGCAGCGTCCCGAAGCGATCCGTCTGTTTAGGCGCGGCGTGTTCGGGTATCTGGTTGTAGAAATAGATAGACCCTACCCCAAACGCCAGCGCAAACAACAGGTTAACCTGATAACCTTCGGGTTCGCCCAGAATGTTCACCAGGAACCCGGCGGTGGGGATGGCTAACAGGCTGACAAACTGGATCACCATATTACGCGAGGCGAAATATCCCCCGCGCAGACGGGTTGGCACGAGGTCGGCGGAGAGCGCCGTCCAGGCGGCGTTGCCCAATGCCCCCATGCCCGCGATGGCGACCCAGGCGCATAAAACAATGGTGACAGCGGTTTGACCCTGAAACAGCGGCGCAGTCAGCATGACAACCCACATCAGACGGCTGATCACGCCCGCAAAAAGCGCCAATTGTTTATAACGCCCGGTGCGATCCGCGATGGTTGCGCCGGGCAGCGCCAAACAAGCAGCAGCGAGTTGATTCAGGGTATTCACCAGCCCGATCTGCGCGTTGGTGGCATGCAGACTGAGCATGTAAAGCGAATAGTAGGGGTCGGTGAATCCGTTCGCCAACGACGCGAACATTCCGTCCAGCCAAAACCCGCGCAGCCCTTTCTGCTGGCGCTCCGGCAGATCGGCCACGCGCGGGTATCCTAACGGGCGCAGAATTTTAGAAGGAAGCGGCAGATGTTCCATAGCTTATTTCGGCTGTGGGCGATTATCCGGAATAGGATCGACCGGGCGAGATTGGAACGAATCATGATGATTAGGCGGTGGACCCGCCTCACCGATGAGCATTTCGAGACGGCGAATCGTCTGTTCGTCGTAATAAGTCTGACCGCATACATCACAACGCCAGGACAAAAGATTGGGCGCACTCACCAGCGTGCCCTGATAAACCTGGACGTAGACAGTTTGTTGGGATTGAAGCCGCCCCAACTGGCAGTTTGGACAGGTGGTCATACTACTGGTTTTGAACCGTTCCTTCTGGTGTTAGCGTGGGCAGCGGTGCAAGTGCGCTCGGATTGGGTGTGGGTGTGCGGGTTGGCGGCACATAGGTCGGATAGGAAAAGACCGGCGGTATGGGCGTCGCACTTTGCGCCGGGGTAGGTGTCATCGTGGGCAGGGGCGCGCCGTTAGCAGAGTAGTTGTGATGCGGGATCAACTGCCATTCGGACGGCGGCCAATAGCGGATGAAGGCTTTGCCGACGATAAATTTGCGGTCTACCGGGCCGAAATCCTGCGAGTCCTTGCTTGAACCCCGGTTGTCGCCCAACACAAAATACTGGTCGGGGCCGACTTCCCACGAACCATCACAGCTTTTGCCGTGACACCAGTTCTCTGGATCGATGTAGGGTTCATCGATGAGTTTGCCATTGATATACACCCGGCTGCCCTGAATGGTCACGGTTTCGCCGGGAAGCCCAATCACGCGCTTAATGAAATCCCGATCCTGCTGCTGGGGATAGTGGAAAACAACCACGTCGCCGCGCTGCGGATCGCCGATGATATACGAGAGGCGGCTGACGATAATAAACTGGTCGTCGGTGAAATTGGGCAGCATACTGTGCCCATCGACCACAAAACGCGCGGTTGCCAGATTCACAAAAGCATAAATCGCCGCGATGAGAACCAGGGTTTCAACAATTTCACGCAGGAAAGATGGTCCCGGCTGAAGCTGCGGCTGGGGCACATCGGTGGCGATCTCCAGCGCGCCCAACGGCTGATCCGCATCCTCGGTGACTTTGGCATGGGGGACCACGCTGTGATCACAATGAGGGCAGGTCAGGGTATTGGCGGGGATCAATTCGCTGCAATTGGGACATTTGGTGCCGTGCGGCGGCACGACAAACCACAAGACAAACAACAAGATCGGCCCCGAAACGGCCCCGGCGAGCAGACCTAAGAGCATCCCTCGGCGGGGATCACGGTACTTGCGGGCATAGAGCAGGGGCGTGACAACTGCACCGATGATCGCCCAAAGTCCGCTCAAGATGGGGAGAATAATGTTCCAATCCATGCGCACCATTCCATAGCCGCCTATTACGCAGCAGTCAACTATAACGCAGGGCTAAGCGCGTGGCAACGGTGAAGATTAGGGCGGTGGGAAATCGTCTGGCTATCCCAGTGTGACCACGAGCTGCGATCCGGTTTGCTCCACCGTATAAGTGGTCAGATCGGTTTTCGCCGGGCCGGACTTGTGTTTACCCGCGAGATCAAAGGTCGAAGCCGAGATGCAGGTACACTTTAATTCGCCATCCTTCAGATCGACGCGGCGATCCGCGTGCGAGCACCGGTTCAGAAAAACGTGATAGGTGTCGGCGGTGTGGATGATCAGGAGTGGTTCGGGTAGAGTGTTGGCTTCCAGGCGGAGGGCGCTGTCTGGCTCGGCCAGTTCTGGAATCAGGTCCAGATTCAGAGTCAGCACCTGATCGTGGTAGGACCAGGCGGCGCTTTTGCCCAGCAGTGGCATGTCGGTTTTGCTGCGCAGACGGTCAAATAGATCGGTCTGGGTGCCGATGATGCCCGCCGCGATACCGCTGCCCGCGACGGAAATACCCGCACATCCCCCGATCCGCAAGAGCGCGCGGCGAGTCAGTTTTTTATTCATCATGGGAAATTCCTCTTTGTGATGCGCACTATAGTTCATACTACGTGGAAAAAAGGGGAATTGTTGCGGGAGCCATTCATTGCCAATGGCTCCCGCAAGATTTTGGTTACTGGTAGCGCAGAATGTCGGAAACAGTTTTACGGGCAGCCGATAGCGACGGCCACAGGCTGGCAATGGTCACAATGACGAGCATCCCCGCGAGGCCGATCACGAGAGTGATCGGTGGGTAGCCGATTTCAAACACATCTCCGAAGGGCAGCGCATTACCCAGACCCCGGCTGAGCAGATAGGAGAGCGGAACGCCGATGGCCCAGGCCGCGATACCGACCACCAGACCTTCAACCAGAAATTGAATAGTCACGGCCCATGAACTCGCGCCGACAGACCGCATCACGCCGATTTCTTTCTGGCGCTCGAAGACGCTCATCGAAAGGCTGGTCAGCAGGCCAATCGCACCCACAACGGCGATCAGGGCGGCGGCTAAGTTCAGGATGAGGCCGAACAGAGTCACATACCGGGTGATCGACTGGTTGAAGTCTACCCAGTTGGTGAAATCGGCGGTGATACCCTGCGCTAAAAGCGCCTCTTTGACTTCGGCAATTTTATCATCCACCTGGGCGGGCGTGGGATCGGCCTGCGCCATAATCACGTCGATCTGGTTGGGGTAGGGCGTGCCATCAATATCCTTGCCTTCGAGCCGGGCGAGTTCCTGCCAGAACAGGCCGAGGGTGGGCGTGTCGGCGGCAAAAATGCCGGTGATGGTGTAGGTGCCGCGCTGATCATCCAGCGAGAGCGTGAGAGAATCGCCAACGGCGTAATTATATTGGGCGGCCAGTGGTTCGCTGATCACGACTTGCGGTTCTCCGGCGGTGAACGGGCCACCAGCGACATAATTCAGGAAGGCGGCGGCCTGTTCGATGAGGCCAAGCGCGGGAACTTCCGCCGTTGCCGCTCCATTCGTCGCCTGGAGGGTTAGCGGCTTGTCTGCGGTGTAATCAGATGCCTGGGCAAGATCGCGCCCATCGAGCTTCGCCAGATCGTGCCAGTCCATGCCGATCACATCGACGGGGTGCTGCGGGTTCACATCCTGGGCGCGGGCGGGCAGGGCGAAAATGCCGCTGATGGTGTACTGCGCCGGGGCAACGCCGAGGATGAGGGTCAACTGATCCCCCACCTGATAGCCACCTTTTTCGGCCAGCGTGGTGCTGACGATCAACTCATTTGCGCCGGGTGTGAACAACTTCCCGCCCGTAAAACTCAGGTAGGAACTGATGTCTTCGTTCAGGCCGAGGACACCTGTCAGCCCGTTGGCAAGCGAGCCTGTGTACCCTTCGACGCGTAACATGGTGGTGCCCATTGCGTAATCGTCGGCTTTGGGCGCGCCGATGACCAGACCGCCCAGCTTTGCCAGCGTGTCCCAGCGGAACCAGACTGTGTCGTAGGGGTAACTGGCGACGCCCACGACAGCGAACTCATCGACCTGATCGCGGGACCGGATGATGATCGTGTCGCCCTCGCGTTTGTCCATGTAATCGGCAATGCGCGAACTGATCACGACGGCATTGGCAGGGCTGTCGGCGGTCAGCATGGAGCCGGATTTCAGCGAGAGGGGGGCGATGTCCGGGTTGGTGGGGTTGATGCCAAAGGCAAACAGACCGGGCGGACCGGCAACCACCGGCGGCGCATCGTAGCCCTCGATTTTGATGGAGAGAGTCGCGCCGGGTTCGGCAGCGGAAATCCCCTCGATGTTGGCGAGAATGGCGGCCAGTTCGTCATAAGAGCGGCCTTCGGATGGGTTGATGGAAAACTGGCTGCCGATGGTGGTAAACACCTCGTCGATTTTGCCGGTCAGGGAGGAGAACACGGCGTAAATGCCCATAAACGCGGCGACGGCAACCGTCAGGGTGGTGCCGATGAGCGCCAGCCGGAATTTTTTCTGGTTGACGATATTCAATGCCTGGCGGAAGGTGATGCTCAGGGGCAGCATGGCGATGAGACGGGCAAGTGGGCCGCGCCCATAGCGCGCATTGATGCCAAAATCGGTCATGGCTTCCAGAATGCTGACGCGGGTGCCGTTAAACACCGGCAGGATCGAAGAGAGGAAGGGCACGGCCAGCCCGATCACCACCCCCAGGATCACGGCGGTGGGCGTAAAGCTGAATTCTTCGATGATGGTGCCACTCTGCCCGGCTAATCCTTTGGCGGCGAAAAAGCCCGCCGGGACGCCCAGAATAACGCCGGGGATCACCCCGATCAGGCCATACATCACGGCGATACCCGAATAGATCAGGAAGTTATCGAGGCGAGACGCGCCCAGCGACTTGAGGACTCCGATCTGGCGGCGCTGCTCAACCACAATCGCATTGACCACGTTAAAGACCAGAAAGCCGGAGACGATCAGCGCGATCAGGGCGAGGATGACGAGCAGGCGGTTGATGGTGCGCGTCTGCGAGATAGTGCCATTGTCGGCGGGGTCTTCGATGTTGGTGAACGACACGGCATAGGACTGGATCGCGGCCTCGAACTCTTCTTCCTGATCTTCGGCGGTGGCGAAGTCGGTATAGCGCGCGTAGATGTGGCTGAGGCCGTTAAAGCCGCCGATATACTGCGCATCGGGGTAGGTGGCAAAAACAAGCTGCGCCGGGTCCAACGGTCCCGTGCCGCCCGGTTCGCCGTAGGGCTGGAAGATCAGGCCGGAGATCGTCCAGCTTTCGACAGTGTTATCGGCGGCGCTGCTCAGAATGCGGAGATCAATTGGATCGCCAATTTGCAGATCATATTTTTCCGCGAAACGGCGCTCCACCGCGATCTGGTTTTGGCCTGCCTGCGGCCAGTCGCCCCGGTAGAGGGTCGGGGGTTCGAGCGCTACCTCATCAAACGGATCGGTGTAGGCGGCGATATAACCATCTTCAAAAACACGGTCTGTGGGCAGCTTCCAGGCGAGGCGATACACCGCGCGGCCACTGATCGCGGTGACGCCGGGCAGGTCGCGCAGGCGTTGCAGTTCGGTCTGGTTGTTGATGCGGGCTTCGCTGCTGGTAGCAACCGCCAGCCGGATCATGGCTAGCTGGTCCGGTTGTAAATCCTGCTCCAACTGCTTGATCAGGATTTCCCCGGCTGAAAACAGCGTGACCACCCCGAACACGCCGATAAAAATGCTGATGGAAACGAGCAGTGTACGTACTTTACGCGCCCAGATGTCGCGCCAGATTTTACGAAGTCGTGTGCCAATCCTCATAGTTGGTATGCCCCCTCAAGGCGTGATGAATAACTATCACAATTGTAGATGCAGTCGCCAGCGGAGGGTATGTATATTAAGCACGCTTTTATTTTAAACTCACCAAATTCTAAGGTAGGCTACAGGATTGTAAGCCCGATGTAATTGATATGAAATCTGCGGGTGCGAAGATGATGCATGTTGATGGATGAACGCGGTGATCAACGCGCACACGAACGAAAAACCAGGATTTTGGATAATAAGAGTGTGCGCACATGATCAACCCTAAATGACTCAGGAGGTCATAGCATGTTCAAGAAAGTCGTGTCTTTGCTCGTTGTGATGGTGTTCGCGCTGTCGTTTGGTGTGGCGCTCGTGTCAGCAGATGATGATACCGATGATGATGCCAGCCTGTGCTGGGTGTACGATGCAGATGAAGGCTATGTGCAGGTCTACTGCGATGGCCGCCTGAATTCGGGCGATATCGCGGCTCCGATTGCCGTCTACTACACTTGGAAAAGTGGCTCAGTCGTGAATGATGATGGCGAAACGATCATCCAGGATGTCATCAGCGGGATCGAAATCTGGGCGATCAACTACGAAACCAGCGCGGGCACCCTTGTTCTGAATGTTCCGGTGTCGCAGATTAACGCGGCGCTGTCGGCGAAGTCGGAAGTCCAGATTGCGGCGAATGGGGCTTATACCCTGAATTACTCGCCAGCGGCGGATGCCTTCTGGGTAACTGGGCCGGACTACTCTTTCGCCTGGGAACGTTAATTCGACTACCTCTCCTTTCCCCCTTGTGTTGGACGCGGGTTCCCCCTCCCGCGTCCTTTTTGTGTGTAGCCGGTTAGTTCACAACCATTGGGCGTAGGTCGTCCGGTGAGAGCTTATGCTCTAGCGTCAGGCTGCAATCCATATAGAGGGCGTGCCACACATGAAATGCCAGTATGGACCAGATAGGCCACAATTCGTATCCGCCGTTCATATGACTATTGACCAGCCGGGTGACGGTTTCGGGCTGGAAGAGGCCGACTGCGGCAGTGTACTCTGGCGAGAGGTACTGATCGACCAGGGGACGTAATCCGGTACGCAGCCAGTTTGATCCCGGTGGCATGAATCCCCACTTAGGGCGGGTGAGCACGCTGGAGGGCACGAGATCTCGTATGGCCTCTTTGAGTACGGGATTGAAATCGCCATTGCGCAGCTTGTAGCTCAGGGGGATGCTAAACGCTAATTCGGCAAGGCGATGATCCTGAAAGGGGGAGCGGGCCTCGATGGACATCGCCATACTCATTTTGTCCATGCGCATATTGCTATCTTCGGCCAACCACAAATTCAGACTGGTATAGGCGATGCGATCCGCAAAATGGGGTGTATGCGGTTGGCGCAGCAGGGGACTCACAATGTCGTTGACGGTATTAAAGGACTGCTCGGCCAGGGCCGGATCGCATAGCAGATCGGGAATCAGCGTGGAGTCAAGCGTGCGCAGCCAATATAAATAGCGCCGCG
Source organism: uncultured Anaerolineaceae bacterium (assembly GCA_964472565.1). Lineage (GTDB taxonomy): Bacteria > Chloroflexota > Anaerolineae > Aggregatilineales > Aggregatilineaceae > DATAMF01. Next base: position 16,796 of record CAYYNB010000079.1, on the reverse strand, counting down.
TGGGGTTGGTATCACGGGATTTTTGCGCGAGCTTACGGGCGGCATCAAAACGGGCGGATGGCAGCCGTTCGAGCAGCGGAGTCAGAAATCCGCGCCGGAGCAAGGCGGGGATGCGCAGATAGCGCTCCAGTATGCGATCCGTGCGGTAGTGCCGGTATCCTGCAAATAACTCATCGCCGCCGTCACCGCCGAGCAGCACCGGCACACCGGACAAACGGGCCAGCGCAGAGACATGCACCGTCTGGACAATAGCGTGCTGTGCCATTGGCTCATCAAGCGCATAGATCAGGTGGGGAAACAGCCAGGAGAGAATCTCGTCGCCGCGCACCCGGATCTCGTGATGCTCGGTGTGCAGAAAATCACTAACCTCTCTGGCATAATGCATATCCACATTGAATTTAGAATCATTCTTGCTGCCCGGTTCCATGTCAAATCCGACGGTAAAACTTTGGACCGTTTGGCCGCTCGCCCGCGCGACGAGCGCCGCGACTGCCGATGAATCGCAGCCGCCGCTCAGGAAGACGCCCAACGGGACATCGCTCATCAGGCGCATTTCAACACTCTGTTCCAGCAAATCACGCACCTGACGGACGGTATCCTCATAACTGGCTGCGGCTTGATAAGTATCGGCGGTCAGTGTCCAGTAGCGTTCGCTGTGGGCTGTACTGCGATCCACGATCAGCTTGTGGCCGGGGGGGAGCTTTTGCACCCCCTCAAACATGGTATGGGGCGGCGCGACATAACCGAGCATCAGATAGCTCAACAAGGCGGTGCGGTTGACCGCGCGCGTGAGTCTGGGATGGGCGAGCAGCGCTTTCAATTCGGACGCGAACAGGAACTCATCACCGACCCAGGTATAGTACAACGGTTTTTCGCCCGTCCGATCTCGCGCCAGCAGCAGTCGTTCACGCGATTCATCCCAAATACACAATGCGAACATGCCGCGCAGCCGTTCGATGACGGCATCACCCCATTGTTCATACCCGTGGACGATCACTTCCGTGTCGGTTTGCGTGGCGAAATGATGGCCGTTTCGCTTCAGCTCGGCCCGTAAGTCCCGGTAATTGTAGATTTCTCCATTGTAGACCACCGCAATCCGTCGATCTTCGCTGAAAATTGGCTGCACGCCCGCTTTGAGATCGATGATCGCCAGCCTCCCGGCCCCGAATGCCAGCGGGCCTTTGTGATAAGTCCCATCACCATCTGGCCCACGGTGGGCAAGCACATTAGCCATCCGTTCGACGAGCAAACGATCACCGGTCCCACAGCGGCTGTAGTGTCCATAAATGCCACACATAAATTATGCTGTCCTGTGTAAAAAAGAAGCAACGATACTAGCCTGTTGTGTGAAAACCTGCAATATTGGCCGAAGGAGGATAGGTGATTCGTAGGGATTCAACAGGTTGACCCTCAAAGGATACAAGGAATACAGTATAAAGTGTATTAATTGATTCGTAAATAATTATCAGATAAAAGAGAGAAAAAACTATGAAAATCGCACGGGTGTTGGTTCTGATCTTCATTAGTTTACTGAGTCTCTCCATGTTATGGATGATGAATACGCCGGAAAGTGGCGCTGCCGTTTACAGCGAATATCAGCCCGCCGCCCTGCGCGTCACCCAGACGCTGCCGCCCCGCTGTGATTTTTCGCCTGGTCCCGGTGACATCGCCGGGTTGATTAACGCGATCTACCAGGCCAACCTCGATCCGGCGCTCACGATTATTTGCCTGGGGAGCGGGTATTATGAGCCGGTGGGCACGCCGTTTGAAATCGACGGGAGCAATATGCTGCCGGATATTACCAGCAATGTGTGGATTCACGGCGGTGGGGCGCGTATCCAGCGGCCACGAGGCACCCCACGCCTGGAACGTTTTTTCCATGTGGCGGCTGGCGGGACACTGCGTCTTGATATGATGTCGATTGTGAATGGGTCGGAAGCCAGAGGCGGCGCGATCTATAACAACGGAACGCTGGTTCTGTATGATGTGTATATGGGCGCGAACAGCGCGTTTGAAGCGGGCGGCGCGATCTATAACGTGGGACCGTCGGTCACGATTGATTTCAGCGATTTCGAGGGGAACTGGGCGCAGGATGTGGTGGGAACATATGGCGGCGCGATTTACAGCACGGCAGGCACACTGACGATCTCGCACAGCGGCATCAGCGGCGGAATCGGGAATGCGGCATATTACGGCGGCGGGATCGCTGTCGTGGGGCAAAATGGCCCGGCTGCACTGCGAATTCAGGATCACAGCGTGATTGCCAGCAACGCGGCGGAATATGGCGGCGGACTCTACCTGGGACCGAATACCACTACGCTGATCAAGGGCGAAAGTGTGATCGAGGTGAATTCGGCCCGCAGCGGCGGCGGCGGGATCGCGGCGCGTGGAGATGGTGGGGTCAGCGGCCCGGTACAGGTGACGGTGCAAGAGGGGGTTGTGATCACCAGCAACGAAAGCACCTCTAGCGGCGGCGGGATTCTGGTCGATGGGGGCGCTGCGCTGACGGTAGGTTGGAGTCAGATTGTCCATAACAAGGCTCTGGATGGGGTAGGGGGCGGCATCTGGGCGAATGGGTCCGGGGTGGTCTATCTCGGCACCAGCCGGATTGCCGGGAACAGTGGGATAGTAGGCGGCGGTGTGTTTGCCGAGAATGGTTCACCTATCCAGGCTTTTGATGGCTGTTTTGAGGTCAACAACAAATACGGCATGTTTATCAATACGCCGGGGCCAACCGCCAATGCTGTCTTTAACTATTGGGGTGCGGCGGATGGTCCATCCGGGGCGGGCAGCGGATCGGGAGATGCGGTGAACGAGCAGGTGCAGTATCAGCCGTTTTTGCCTACTCCTACCACGTTTTGCCTGGTCCAGCCAATGCCGGGGACACTCACGGCGACGCCTGAACTGCCGCCGACATTGGTTTTACCCACCTTCACGCCGAGCAGGACGCCGACCACTACGCCATCGACTCCGGTGCGCACACCGACTACTACACCGGTGATCCCGCCTGCGGGGTGTCATGCCTCGGAGACGAATCCGGGGGAGATTATCTGTACGTCAGATTAGCGTCTGTGATACAGGCGGAGAACAAATCAAGAGGGCCGGTTCGGTTTGAAACCGGCCCTCTTGATGCTATTTAGGGCAGATCAACGACGCAGCGTTTAGCGGCTACATCGCAGGTCGCCACAACGGTGCCGTTATACAACACCTGGAAACTGGTTTGGGTCCAGAACATGACGGACTCGTTGGCGACGTAACCCTGGCGGTAGGTCGCGCATTCGGGGGGCGTGTCCTGGACGGGCAGGCCAAAGCGCCACATCATCAAACAGCCCTTATCCTTGAAGGTCGCCAGCGGCGAAGACAGATATTCGGTATCCCAGATCGTCGCCGGAACGGTGACGCCCGCGCCCGTGAAACTGAGCGGAGTCAGGTTGAGCGGCGCGCCTGCGGTATTCTGCAAGGTAAACACGGGCACTGCCGCATCGTAGATCAGCAGCAAATCCTGCGTGCCGGGATTGATCGTCGAGGCAGCAGGCGTGGCGGCAGCAGGTGTTACCGCGAGCGGCGTAAACCCATCAAACGGATTCTGCTTGGGCTGCCAGACCGGGAGTGTGTCATCTACGGTGGGGCTGTTGGTCAGGTTCACGAGGTTGATGCCGCTGGAACGGATGGCAAAAATATCGAAGCTGCCCGTCAGTTTGGCCGCAAACGCGATCCACTGTCCATCGGGCGACCACGTAAGGCCGCGAATCTCGCTGCCGCTGGTGGTATATTGCAGCGCGAATTTCCCCGCATTCATCACATCGCTGGCATCCACACTGAACAGGTCAAATTTGCCGCTCAGCGCCGGATTCTCGCCCACATACGCGATCCGTTTGCTGTCAGGCGACCAGACTGGACTGCTGTTTTTGCCACCCAGAGTCAGTTTGTTGATCGTGCCGTCGGGCTGGGCGATGAAAATATCGGAATTGACCGTGTCGGAGCCGATGAAAGCGATTTTTGAGCCGTTGGGTGACCAGACTGGCGCGATGTCGATGCTGTCCGACGATGTGACCTGGATCAGGTTGCCGCCGTCAGCCGAATTTATGGTGTAAAGGTCATGGTTGCCCGCGCGATCACTGGCGAAGGCAATGCGCGCGCCATCGGGTGACCATGCCGGGAAATCATCCGTCGCGGGATCGGTGGTCAGGCTGATGCGGTTGGTGCCATCGGCGCTAATTACCGCAATATCGGGGTTTCCGCTGGCCTCGGACACATACGCGATCTTGGTGCTGTCGGGCGACCAGGTCGGCGCATAGTCGGGTGAGTCGGGGGTATTGGTCACATTGCGGAAGACTGCGGGGGCAGCGACATAAATATCACGGCCATCGCTAAAGGCGACCATCTTGCCGTCCGGCGACCAGACCAGCGCGTTGTTCTGGGTGACGGTGGTGGTGATGGTCACATTCTGGCCGCTGTCGGCTGCCATCAGCATGGGGACGGTGTTGGCGTCGGTGCCGCTGAGATAGGCGAGATAACGCGGCTCAATGGCGGGACGCGCTCCAGTGGCGTAAGTTGATCCGGCAATGGGCCAGGGTTCGACCCAGTATTCGGTCCCGGCCCCTTCCGCCGTCCAGCCGGTTTGACCGTCCCAGCGGCGGACCTGCCACCACCAGTAATTGTCAGCGCAGGTGGGCGCACCGAGCACGTTAAAGACTTCGCCATCGGCCAGCACGCCGAGAATAGTGGTGCCTGCGGCGGCGCTGGGCGAGACGCGCAGATTGTTGCCCATGCCATCGCTGATCGTCACGCGGCCTTGTCCCCCGGCTGTCAGGCGCGGGGCGGGAGCCGTGCCACACGATTGCTGGGCCGAGGTGGTGGACGGCGCAGCCAATGAAGTGAACAACGCTGCTGTGATCAGCGTGACCAGCAGCGCGAGGCGTAATGGGATTAAACGCATCGTTCCTCCTTCGAGAGATCGTTAAAACGCTGTACCTATTTTGACCATTGTCGCGTGTGGTGACAAGGCGCAGATGGCTAACCGTTGTCTGATCGCAGGCTAGGCGCGGAGGTAGCGCAAGCCACCGCCCACCAATAACAGGCCGATGATCACAGCAGCGATTTGCACCACCCCGAAGCCTTCGGTGCCCCAATCTGCCAGTTCAAAGAGGATCGATAAGGCGATAAGGATTATTCCCAGAATGATGGCTCCAAGTATCCTTGGTCGAGTCATGGTGTAACTCCTTATTCGTACTAAATGATCCATAACGTAATGGCTTGTAACGTTATTTATAATATTATCATACATTCCGGGGCGGTGTTCGCAAAAAAACAGGGCCGGATGCGGCCCTGCTGATGGAGCTGGATTAGCATTTATTTAATGATCAGGGTGTCACGGTCAGCGTGACGTTGAGTGTGTCGAGATCGCTGGGATCAATCGAGTAGTCGGCGGGGAAGAGGCCGATTATGTAGGTGCCGTCGCCCGGCAGCTTGACGGTTTCAATGGCTTCGCTGTATTCGGCCCCGGCGAACGGTGTGCCGTTGACATCGAAGAGAATGGTGGTGAAGTTCATTTCGTTCGGCGCTTCGATAGTGATCGTGACCACCTCACCGGCTTTGCCCTCGAACTTCAGGTAATTGAGCAGCATTTCGACGGACAGTTCGACCCCGATTGTTTCACCGTAGGCGATGGGCTGGGGATCATAGTTGTCGATTTTCAGGGTATAGGCGATGGGGTCGGCTTCGGAGGCGTAGGCCAGTTCATTGTTGAACACCATCACCATGAAGGTATCGGGATCAACCATATAGAAGGGGCTGATGTAGTAGTTTTTGGTTTCGGATGTCCGGTTGCCTTCGTTTTCCAAGTAATCGGCCTGGGTCAGCGAGTCCATCATCATCTGATTCCCATCGGTTTCCAGGGTGATATAGGGAATGTCGGCGATCTGACCTTCGAAGATGAAGATGTCGCTGGTATTGTCGAGGCTGATTTCGCCTTCAAACGCATCCCCATAGGTGAGGGTTTTGTATTCCGCTGCTTCTACCGTCAGCGAGAAGGGCGTGTTTTCATCGGGCGCTTCCTGAAGATAGAAGTAATCGGAGCAGGTGACGGCAATGTTGTAGGTGCCATCGTCGGGGAACAAATACAGCGGCATATAAGCGGCATGTTCGTTGGTGGGGTCGAAACTGCTATAAAACAACACATCTTCCGTGCGGGGATCGCCGATGACCACATAAATGGCGGTATAGGTGTCATCTTCGGTATAGACCGTGATGGCGTCACCCTTTTTAGCTTCGAAGGTGTAGTTGACGATAGGTGCATCCGCTGTCAGCTCGCCTTGCACGGTTTCACCCAACGTGATGGGCGTGCCTTCGGGGAACTCAATGCCGTCCTGGGCGTGGGCGGTGAGACTTCCCGCCAGACTCAGGAGCAGCGCGACCAGCACTAGAATAGAGAACGGTGTTTTTGCTTTCATGATGTATGATCCTCTCCTCAAAGTGATCAGCGGTCCATGTGACCGATTTCACTTTATCACGCAAATCGTGACAGGAGCGTGACCAACTTTTACATCATGCGGAGACGCTGGCGGAGGATCGAATATGAGGGCGGGGATTTTGAATTCAAGGGCCGCAGCGGGCAGATCAAGTAGATACCGTGTCCGCTGCGGCGTTTGTATGCATGGAAAAACTAAAAACTAATCGGGCATGTCGTCCAGCCAGTCGAGGGCGGCTTCGCGGTCGGTGAAGGTCATCACACGCAGGCCGCGTTGATGGAGATCCTCGATAGTCGGGATCAGGCTGCCCGCAGCTTCTAGCGCTGGCGGGACGACCAACGCCCAATATTTCCAGCCAGCATTGATGGTACGGGCATTCCAATCGTTGAAGCCCCAATCGGCCTCTTCAGTGGCAAGCGGCCCATTCTTACGATCATCCGAGAGCCATTTGCATGCCCCATGTTCCTCCAGGGCAGCGGTCCCGGCGTTTAAAGCATCTCGAAGCGTATGCCCCCCTACGGGTTTGTGAATGGTATGCTGGATGATGCGGTGATCGGAGAGGTATTCGACGGTGATATAGTCGTTATCAACAATGAAGATTCTTGCCATACAATCCCCTTTGAACTATGAAAGAAAAATGTCTTATGATCAATTCATTCATTTATGAATTGTCTGTATAGTAACATAATATTTTCAGCCAGGCTAGGTGAAAGGTTGTGCAAATTCCCGATCTTTCGACCTCTTTTGTAGATTCACCACGACTAATAGCATAGATAAGCACAGTGGACTTTCAAAATCGCACCACATCGAAGCCGATATTCGGAGGAAAACATGGCAGTCCTAAGCGGTGTCAAAAAGTCCTTTTTCTCTAGTTGGGTGATCAGGCGGCAGGCTGAACCCGCTGCCCGGATAGTCCAGAAGGTGGAAGATGAAGAGCAGGTATTTTGGGCGAGTATCGCTGCCCTGCCTGCCGATGAACAGCAGAAAATGATCCAGAAGCGGGAATGGTATATGCGGTTGGCCGCGCGACAGGCCATTATGGAAGTCGAAGCGGAATCCTACCGTCGTTAGGGGGCATTTCAGGGGGATGGGGAGGTCCAGATGGGGCCTCCCTTTTTTTGTTTATCCGGCGCGGGCGGTGCGTTGGGCGGCCTGATCGATGGAATAATAGCTGTAGTGAACGCCGCTAAAAATGGCGTCCGTATCGAACGGCCCGGTCAGCCAGGGTTGATGCAGAATGTAATTCATCTCCAGAAACAGCGGGATGATCGGCTGTTCGCCTTCGGGACCGAAAAACGCCTCTTCGATGGTGTAATACAATTCCACACGCGCCGCCGGATCAGGTTCGCGGGCGGCCTGCATGATCAGATCATCGACTTCGGCGCAGGGCCGGAGCATCTGGTTTTCGCCCTCACACGCGAGAATATCCCCCAGGCCGTTGTTGGCATCGGGATAATCGGGCAGGTGGTTCATGGTCCACAGCTTGGGGCGGTCTGAACTGGCCGGATCGATGGCGTCGATCAGCGTGGTGAATTCCTGTTCACGAAAGGCGATCAGGTTGGGATCGCAGCCCAGCACGTCTTCCACTGCTGCCACCAGAAATTCGGCCCAGTTCCCGGTGTTGGTGTAGGCGGCGATGTCGATAGCAGGCAGGCCGTCACAGTTGGAATACCCGGCGGCTGCAAGTTCGGCGCGGGCATAGTCGGGATCGTAGCCCACCCCGACCTCATTAATCGGGGGCGCGCCAAAGACGCCGGGGGGAGTCATGTGGATTACCGGCATGCCTCGATTCTGGCGAACTTCCTGCACAAAGGCCGTGCGGTCAACGGCGGCGGAAAAAGCCCGGCGTACGTGGATATTATCAAACGGCGGCTGGGTGTAGTCGAAGGCGACATAAAACACGCCGAGAGTGGTCGTCTGGGCTAACTGGCCGGTCATATCCGGGTTGTTGAGAATCGCTTCGAGTTCGGCGGGCGGCACTAACGTGCGGTCGGTTTGATCGTCCAGATAGAGCGAGAACTGGGTGGTGAGATCGGCTACCTCGCTGACAAATATGCGCTCGATATTGCCGGGACCGCGCAGATCGGCGGGCAGGTGGGGGTTACGGAGATAGACCCGGCTGACACGTGCCGTCCATTCCGCCAGCACAAAAGGCCCGCTGGTGAGCAGATGGGCGGATTCGGTCCAGGCGTCGCCCTGGCTTTCGATCACATCCTGCGGCACGGGGCGGTAGATGGGCAGCGCGGTCTGGCTCAGAAAATAGGCCGACGGAAATTTGAGCGTGATGATCAGTGTGGTGTCGTCGGGCGCTTCCACCTGCGGGTTTTGCGCATCGCAGCCGAGGATCACATCATCCGCGAGGGTGGTGTAGTAACTGCCGAGCCGGGGATCACAGGCGCGCTGGAAGGCATAAGCGGCATCGGCAGCCGTGACCATCCGCACGGGTTCAGCCGTTGCGGTGGTGGCGTTCCAATGCACCCAGGATACATCGTTACGCAGTATGAAGGGCCAGACGGTGCCGCTGTCATCCACCGACCATTCGCGGGCAAGTGCCGGTAACAGGTTTCCGGGCTGCGCGGGATCGATGGTGGTGAGGCCCAGAAACAGCGTTTCAACGGCGGTGGCCGCCGCTGGCGAGTCCGCGCGCTGCGGGTCGATGGTGCTGAGGGCGGATTCGATGTCGTAGTAGGTGATGGGTTCGGTTGTTTGAGCCGCTGCCGGTAGGGGCCGCAGCAGCACAACCAGCGCGAGAATCAAAAATAAGCGCATAGCTTGTTCCTTGTGGGCGCAAAAGTCGCATCAGTATATACGCGCCGAATGATCAGATTGTATCGACTTGTGGGGAAAAGGGGGGTGAGGGCAGCCCTGTGCCTCACCCCCGAAGTGAAACGTCAGCTTGTTATTCGCCGCGCGCTTCAGCCTGTATCGCCGCATCGACGGAGCGCCAGTCATAGTGGGGCGCACCGAAGAGGCCATCGGTTTCGAACGGGCCGGTGTACCAGGGCTTGTAGAGGGTGAAGGTCAGGCGCATGTAGATCGGGATCATCGGCATTTCGCCTTCTTCGCCAAAGAACTGCTCTTCGATTTGAGCATACAGTTCCATCCGCAGTTCGGGATCGGTTTCGCGGGCGGCCTGATCGATCAGGTCATCGATTTCGGTGCAGGGCCGCTTGAAATCGTTGTCGCTGAATTCGCAGGACAGGACGCTGCCGACCCAGTTGTTGGCGTCGGGATAGTCGGGACCCCAGAGCGCCATCCAGATGTGCGGGCGATCTTCGGTGGCATTGGTTGCCTTGACGGTCTGGATGCGGACTGAGAATTCCTGCTGTTCAATGGTAATCTGGTTAGGATCGCAGCCCAGTTCGCGTTCCATGCTGGCGGCGAGGAATTCCGCTGCGTCACCACCAACACCACCCGAATCGACGACCATCGACAGTTCGGGCAGGCCTTCGCAGTCGGGGTAGCCCGCTTCGGCCAGTTCGGCGCGTGCATAGTCAGGATTGTAGCCCACACCCACTTCGTTGATGGGCGGCGCACCGAACATGCCGGGCGGGGTCAGGTGGATCATGGGCAAACCGCGACCCTGAATAACTTGCTGGATGAACGCTTCGCGGTCAAGGGATGCCGCAAACGCCCGGCGGGCGTGGACATTATCGAAAGGAGCCTTGTCAAAGGCAAAGCCGAAGTAACCCACTCCCAGGTCGGAACCCTGGACGAGTTCATCGGTGTATTCCGGATCGTTCATGACCGCCTGGAATTCGGCTGAAGGAACGGGGCCAGTGTCGATCTGGTTGTCCTGGTAGAGCGCGAAACGTGTACCCTGATCTTCAACCGTCGTGATCAGAACGCGATCCAGGTTGCCGGGGCCGCGCAGATCGTCGGGCAGCAACGGATTCTTCAGGAAGACGAGGCGTACGCCGCGTACATATTCATCCACGACATAGGGGCCGTTGATGACGATGTTTTCGGGTTCGGTCCAGTCGTCACCGACTTCGGCAATTATTTCCTGCGGAACCGGGCGCAGCATCCACATCGGGGTCATGCTGAAGAAGAAGCCCGCCGGATATTGCAGGGTGATTTGCAGGGTGGTATCGTCCAGCGCTTCAGCCTGAACAAGGCTGTAGTCTTCATCGGTGGTGTCTTCAACCGACTGGCTGATCAGGTCGTTGCAGCCCGCGACGACCTGCGCGGCAATGGTGCCGTAGTAGGCACCGAGGCGCGGATCGCAGGCGCGCTTGATACCGTATGCCACATCCCCCGCCGTCACTTTGCGGACTTCGGTGGCGGTTTGGGTCGCGCTGTCCCATTTCACCCAGGGCACATCATCGCGCAGGGTGAAGGTCCAGACGGTCCCGGTTTCATCCACGGTCCATTCGGTGGCGAGTTCAGGCTTGACACTGCCCGGATTTTCCGGGTCGGAATCGGTCAGGCCGAGGAACAACTGTTCCGCGACGGTAATCGAAAATACATCTTCCGAGCGCTGGGGATCAAAAGTGCTGATCTGCGCCGAATAGGTGAGATAAGCGGTCACGGGTTCTTCTTGTTGGCGCAGCGTGGACACCAGCACCACGTCGGCGTTGGTGGCGGTGGCACGCTGGACAGGAACGAAGGCGAGTGCCATCACGAAAACCAGGAACAGCACTGACCCACGACGAAGGTATTTAGACATGTGCGTATTTCTCCTCATTTCTAGTTCGGTTAAGAGCAAAATTAAACTAAGGTTGACTATATTGTGACGAGTCACCTTCCTTTCACCTATTTGCAGTTAGTTATAGATTTATACGGTGCTATCACCGATTCTGATCAATGAGTTCTGATTGTTATACGGAGTTGAGGAGGCACAATGCCAACGCTTCCAACCGGTAAACATCGTTAGAACAAAATTTAATCAACCTTTTATTGCCAGATGAAAAAACTTCATTATGATGGAGGGCGGTTTTATTTTTGGGTTCCAGGACGAGAAAATGTCAGGTAAATGTGAATATGCCGACGGCTGCCCCATTGCCAAAAATTTTGAAGAACAGTGTTTACCGTTGATGCTCAAACGGTATTGTCAGGGCAAGTACACCAGGTGTCACCGCTACCAGCTTCGCCAGGCCGGGCAGTCTGCCCCGGAGTATGTAATGCCCTGGGATGGGATGACCGAATTGGATGCGGGAAATTAGGCGGAATGGGGAAACAAAAAATCCGGTGAGATCACTCTCACCGGATTTTTTAGTTACCTAACGGTAATGACTAGCCACCACGACCAGCAGCCTGCGCTGCGGCATCGATGGAGCGATAGTCAAAGTGCGCGCCACCGAACAGACCGTCGGTTTCGAACGGGCCGGTGTACCAGGGCTTGATCAGGGTGTAGTCAAGGCGCATAAACAGCGGGGCGATGGGGTGTTCGCCTTCAGCACCGAAGAACATTTCTTCGATCTGGGCGTACAGTTCAAGACGTGCTTCGAGATTCGGTTCCTGTGCGGCCTGGGTGATCAGGTCGTCAACTTCCGAGCACGGACGCTTGAAGGTGTTTTCGCCTTCGCAGTTGAGCACGTCGCCGACCCAGTTGTTGGCGTCGGGATAGTCAGGACCCCAACCCATCGTCCAGACGTTCGGGCGATCTTCGGGCGCGTTACGGGGGTCAATGGTTTCGAGCAGCACGGAGAATTCCTGCTGTTCCACTACGAGGACGTTGGGGTCGCAGCCCAGTTCGCGCTCGACACTGGCGGCCAGGAATTCGGCCCAGTCACCGGCACCCTGGTAGGCGGTGATTTGCAGTTCCGGCACGCCTTCGCAGTTCGGATAGCCAGCGGCTTCCATTTCGGCCTTCGCAATTTCGGGGTTATAACCAATACCCACTTCGTTGATCGGAACGGCACCGGTCATACCGGGAGGGGTCAGGTGAATCATGGGCATACCACGACCCTGACGAATTTCCTGGACGAATGCATCACGGTCAATCGAGGCCGAGAAGGCACGACGGGCGTGAACATTGTCGAAGGGGGCTTTGTCATGGGCGAAGCCGAAATAGAACACGGCCAGGTCCGAGGTCTGGATCAGTTGATTCTCATACGCAGGATCGCTCTTGATGGCCTGGAGTTCCGCCGGGGGAACGGGGCCGGAGTCGATCTGGTTGTCCTGATACAGGGCGAAACGGGTGCCCGTATCTTCCACGATGGTCACAACCACGCGCTCAATGTTGCCGGGGCCGCGCAGGTCGGCGGGCATCAGCGGGTTCTGGAGGTAAACGCGGCGCACACCACGGACCCATTCGTCCAGGACGTAGGCACCGTTGGTGACGATATTTTCGAGTTCGGTCCAGTCATCGCCATGTTCTTCGATGATTTCACGCGGAACAGGGCGGTACATCCACATCGGGGTCTGGCTTTCGAAGTAGCCAGCCGAGAACAACAGGTGGACTTCGAGGGTGCTGTCGTCGAGGGCTGTGACCTGAACGAGATCATAGTCCGCATCGGTGACTTCTTCCACGCTCTTGGATGACACATCGGCGCAACCGGCGATCACTTTGTCGGCTACACTGGTGTAGTAGGCACCCAGGCGGGGGTCGCAAGCACGCTTCATACCGTATTCAATATCTTCGGCGGTCACTTTGCGCAGTTCGGTGGCGGTGTCGGTGGCTTCGTCCCACACAACCCAGGGCACGTCATTGCGAATGGTGAACGTCCAGACAGTTCCGGTTTCGTCGTAAGTCCATTCGGTCGCCAGTTCGGGTTGCAGCGCACCGGGATTCTCAGGATCGGCGTTCGTGAGGCCCAGGAACAACTGCTCAATGGATTGGATCGATACAGTGTCAGAGGCGCGCTGGGGGTCCAGGGTGCTGATCTGGGAACTGTCGGTGGAATAAAGGGTTACGGGTTCGGCCTGACGGACCACACTGGTGAGGGTCACATCAGTTGACGATGCGAAGGCGAAACTGGTGGGCAGCAGGGCAACAACAGTGGTCAAGATAACCAAAAGTGCCATAGCCCGATATTGATTCTTAAGCATCCTAGCTCCTCCTGTGAGCTGTCTAAGTTAGATATTTTTGGGTGCTGTAGAACTACCGAACGATAGGAGTGCCGGCCATTGTGGCCCCGGCGAGCTGGGTAAAGATGGGAACTCCGATTGCTCTTTCTCCTCCTTTCACCTTATCAACTTTCCTAAAGATTAAGTAGAACCTCTGACAAAATTTATTGAATGATCCGTATACGTATCAGAGGGAGTAGATCAAAGACAGACCTAATCCCACGACAAACCGATAGGTTTCGTTTGCAGAATAAAACTTGGGAAAATAGTATTTAACACAGACATGTGTTGGGTTGAACCTCGTTGTCGGCGAAGGGTAGAGTTCTAACCACAACCATACACTGAACCACATGGATCAGCTACGCTCAGCTTCGTCTAAGAGGGAAGAATGTCGGCGTCTCACCCTCTCGAAGCCTGTTTAAAGGTATATAACACAAAACAAAATTTTGCAAGTTTTTAGACTTGTTCACTTTCATCAATGCTTATGAATTAGGTACTGATTCGGCTGCAAATTGGTTCAAAATTTGATCACAATACGTATAACATTAATTCGCGCGATCCCCCAGGCCTGAGAAGCAAAGTCAAAAATTTAACTCTCAAAATTGGTGATCATCTGCCCACACAGGCACGTATATATACACAGACGTTGGACAGGGTAGGTCCAATTGTCTCGATTTTTTTGCCCTCCTCTTCTCAGTTTTTCCCCCCGACAGGGCGCGCACGGCCATGCGCGCTTTGTCCGCTTGGTCTGTCTCAGGCGGGCTGCCAGGCATATTCCATGTGCGTGGCGGTTTCGCGGGCCGCAGACGGACCCAGCAGCCGCTCCACAATGTAAAGCGCGGTGTCGATCCCGGCGGTAATGCCTGCGGATGTGATCACCTGACCGTTATCCACAAAACGACAGCCTTCCAGGACCGTCGCTTTAGGCGTAAGCTCGGCCAGTTCTGCGAGCGCGGTACTGTGGGTGGTGGCTTTCAGGCCATCCAACAGCCCCGCCGCGCTGAGCAGCAGTGCGCCCGTGCAGATCGAAAAGATGATTTCGGCATTTTTGGCCTGCTCCTGAATAAAATTGATCAGGCGGGCGTTATTGCGTTCGTGGCGTGCGCCTAACCCGCCGGGGATCACCAGGATGTCGGCTTGAATGGCATCGGACAGTGTATAGTAGGGGGCAATGCGCAGCCCGCTGCGCGTGCTGATCGCCGGTGAGCGGCGTTCGGCCACCGTTGTCACCAGAAAGGGGACCGGTCCTGCCGCGCGCTGGCCGGTGATGGAGAAGACCTCCATCGGGCCGCAGAAATCAAGTGTATCGACATCATCAAATAAAGTTACCAGAACATTTCGAGCCATGAGAATGAGTTCCTTATGAGCATAGACAAAAAAATAGTTAGATAATGAAGGTTGATTGTAACGGTACTATGCCGATTAGAAAAGTGATTTTTAGGGACATGAAAACTAAGGGCTAAGGAGAAACGATGAACCGTCTATTTTACACCATAATCGGTTTATGTGTGATCATCGCATTCATATTCCCACCAGCACCAACCAGGGCGCAAAATGAAGTGCCGCGCTTTGAATTTGCCGACTGCCCCTTTCCCGTGCCGCCAGGGGAAGGCGTAGAATGCGGCTATCTGATCGTGCCGGAGGATCGAACCGACCCGGCGAGCCGGACCATCCGGCTGGCGGTGGCGATCTTGCGGAGCAAAAGTGATCATCCCGCGCCTGATCCGGTGATCTACCTGGAAGGCGGGCCGGGCGGGTATCCGCTGGCGTTTCCTGAACTGTGGTATGACTCGCCCATCCGTGACAGCCGCGATCTGATTCTGCTGGATCAGCGCGGCACCGGGTATTCGGAGCCACCGATGGACTGTCCGGAAATCGATCAACTGGTCCTGGATACGCTGGATGATCAGTTGGGGGATGAAGAAGAACTGAAACAGAATACCATCACAGCTCTCAAATGCCGGGATCGGCTGGCGGCGGAAGGCGTGAACCTGGCCGCCTATAACAGCATCGAAAACGCCGCCGATGTCGCAGATTTGCGGATCGTATTGGGGATCGAGACGTGGAACCTGTACGGTATTTCGTATGGGACACGGCTGGCGCTCACCATCATGCGCGATCATCCGGCAGGTGTGCGCAGTGTGGTGCTGGATTCGGTGTATCCACCGGAAGTCGAGGCCTATGCCGATCTGCTGCCGGATGGTCTGCGCGCGTTTCAGGCTTTGTTCGATGGCTGTGCAGCGGATACTGAATGTAGCACTGCGTATCCCCAACTGGAACAGGTTTTTTATGATCTGCTGCCGCAGCTAAACGCCGATCCGCCGCTGGTCACGGTGGAGCATCCGTTTCGAGAAGGAACTTACGATTTTCTGCTGACCGGGGATGCTTTGATCGAAGCGATGTTTGGCGCGCTGTATGCAACGGAGGTCATCCCCTATTTGCCTGCGCTGCTGTATCAGGTTCACAACGGCGATCCTGATCTGATGGTGAACTTGGCGATGCTGCTGGCGGTGCAGGGCGATTTTATCGCGGAAGGGATGTATTATTCGGTGGAGTGTAATGAGGAAATCCCCTTTAATCCCTCTGGCGACGTGCTGGAAAGCTTACAGGATTACCCGGAGTTCACCTCTTTTATTGTGAATGGGGTGGGCTATGAAATTTGCGCGGGGTGGGGCGCTGGGACGGCAGCCGCGATTGAGAACGAACCGGTGCAGAGCGATATTCCGACTCTGATTTTATCGGGTGAATATGATCCCATCACCCCGCCTGCCTGGGGCCAGATAACCGCTGACAACCTGAGCCAGTCCTATTTTTACGAATTTCCGGGCATGGGACATGGTGTCTCCGTTTCAGGAACCTGCCCGCAGGGGATCATGATGGATTTTATCGCTGATCCCAGCACTGCGCCGGATACTGCCTGCCGAGAAAAGATGAAGCCGCCTGATTTTATGGTGTGGTAGCGATCAGGTCATTTCATCTTCAGCAAAGGCGACGATCTGGACCAGTGCATCATAGGGGAGTTCAGACACATAAATAACCGCCCGGCTTGGTGTGGGACAGATGGTTTGTACAATCTGCTCCATATCGGGGCGGGCGTCTTCCTGGATGAGGGTCAAAACCAGATGGGTGATATGGGTCAGGCTCGCGCCTGCTGCCGTCAGAATCGCGTCAATGTTGCGCAGCGCCTGTTCAGTTTGTCCCTCGATTGTGGGACCGGCCAGTTCGCCGGTTTCAGGTAGCTGGCCTAGCTGCCCAAAAACAAAAATACTGTGGCCGATTTTGATCGCCTGGGCATACATATTCAGGGCGGGGGGG
>CAYYNB010000078.1:0-26341 GCA_964472565.1 uncultured Anaerolineaceae bacterium | reverse complement strand
GGTCAATCAGTTCATCGTAGCGGAGGTGGCCGTTTTCATCGACAACATCTCCCCAGGGCGAGTCGCCATCTGCCTGAGCCATGACTGGATGGCCTGCATTTAGGAGTAGAGCTACGAGCAGGAGGGCAAAAACCGTATTGCGTAAAGCGCAGGGCAGATTCATATTCATCCTCGATTACCTGGAAAGTCCGTTCACTTCATCTGGCGTCAGGAACCGATCGAATTTCCAGGTTCCCTGCTCGAAAACAACGAGTGTGTAGGCAGTGTCTTTGGAACTGCTGCGCCCCGGAAGAGGTTTCGATAATTCAATCTCCAGCTTCCAGACTTGCTGACCCTGCTTTTCCGGAAAAGTAGTTACCTTCTCATTGGAAAGGATCGTCGGAGTGATCGAGGTGTGCGCGGCTTCAAATTGTTTCCACAGCTTGGATAAACCCAATTTGTAGAAGGCGCATCCGCTATCCGTACTGACCATACAAAAGCTTTCTATCCAGGCATCCTTGCCGGCCAGTTCGTCAATCGTGAAGAAGACCGTTGCCCCTTGAATTGCGGCTGCCTTTGCTAAGTCATCTTCAGCTGGGGTTGGGGTCAATGATCCCTGCTGTGATCCAATAATCCCGGGAAAAGAAGTGAGGATGACGAGGCCGGCGAGAAGGATGACCAGAGGAAGTAGGATGGTTTTGATGTTGAAGTGCATGACCAAATCTCCATTTCAGAAAACAAAAAGCGACCACTTGCGAGAGAGGTCTGCTGGTTTAGCAGGCATCACGCAGGTGGTCGCTTCTAGAATCTATGCTATCGAAGGTGGACAGGGCGACCGATCGCCAAGGAATATTTGATTGTGCCCTTATAGTATCATGCTATTTTAGCATTGTCAATTCGTTTTGATGGAAAATCTTATTTACCCGTCGTACTACATTGACCATGTAAAGTTGTTTTAATGATAGTTTCCCAGAGACAAACTAGATCGTCAAGGCTGACGCTGAGGCGATTCCTCCTGATCCTTCTTAACATCCATTTTCCGGTCCCTCCTTTATCGGTAGGGACAACTTTCTGTTGAGGGTATGATAGGCTAGACTTTTAGGTTTAGACTCCAATTGATAAATGAAGCGGTAATAAAGTTATAGAATAAACCATCCATTTTGCGAAGCTTTCGCGACAGCTTCAACACGGTTGTTGGCATCCAATTTGTTCAACACCTTTTCCATATGATATCGTACAGTTCGTTCTGCGATACATAATCCCTCGGCAATCTGATAATTACTTTGGCCCTGTCCAAGGCGTTTGAGGATTTCCAATTCTCGCTCGGTCAATATTGGAAATTCCACTTTGTCGTGCTTCCGCGCTAATTTAGTAGCTACCAGCTCGGCTGAAGCAGGGCTTAGCCATATTTTTCCACGTTTGATCATCCTGATGGCTTCGATCAGAACATCCGGGCTTTCGTCCTTCAAAACATATCCCCGTGCACCTTCTTTTAAGGATTTTTCGATCAACTCAGAACTACGATGGTAAGTAAGAACCAACACTTTCATTTCGAGGTCGATCCCATTCGTATACTGCTGGATAATCCGGTAAATCTCTGCCGATGGAATGCCCACCTCAAGTAATAGAACATCAGGATTTACAATGAGCGCAAGTTCTGTCGCTTCTTGCCCATTCGTTGCTTCACCAACCACTTCGAATTCCTGGTGAGTCACCTATATATACGGTCGGGGACACGCCGTACCCCCATATATACTGGTAAACGAGCCCTGGATTCCCGGGGCTCGTTTCTGCGGTGCATAACGGCGCATGTCCTTTTCGGTCAGAGGCGTCAGTCTTTCCGCTGCACTTCCGCCGCGCTCGCGGGGGCAAACTCAACCCGCAGCGGCGTGACCAGCTCGTCCATCAACTGCCCCGCGATCCCCACGGATTCGCTGTACAAATGCGCGTACACGTTCATAGTGATCGAAGGGTTGGCGTGCCCCAGGATCTTCGAGACCACCAGCACCGGCACGCCGTGGTTGAGCATCAGGCTTGCCGCCGAGTGCCTGAGGTCGTGGAAGCGCACCTCGGGCAGCCCGGCTTCGCGCAGGATCGCGACAAATACCTTGCGCAGGTTCTGCGCGTCCATCGGCGTGCCGGTGGTGGTGGCGAAGACCAGATCATGGTCCTGCCACTTCTTTCCAGCCGCAGCCCGCTCGATTGTCTGCCGCGCCTTCTGCCGCCGCAGCGCTTCAATCGCCCCTGGTCCGATCGGCACCATGCGCCGCCCCGCGCGCGTCTTGGGCTCGGTAAAGCTCCAACCCTGGTGCGGCACGCGTGAGAGCTGGCGGTGGACATGCAGCAGCCCTGTTGACCAGTGCACGTCCACCCACTTCAATGCCATCAATTCAGCCTGGCGCATGCCAGTCACAGCGGCCAGATGGAAGAGCGACTCCAGCCTGTTGGTGCTCGCGGCGGTCAGGAGCCTCCCGATCTGGTCGGCGTCCAGCACCAGCATTTCCTTCGCCTGCTGGCGCGGCAGGCTGATTCCAGTTGCAGGATTCGCCGCGATATATCCATAGAGAACTGCCTTGCCAAGCGCGCGGTGCAGGATGCGGTGGACATAACCGATGGTGTATGCTCCGCAGCCGTCTCTGGAGAGGTCAGCGTAGAAGCGCTCGAGGCTTCGCTGGCTGAGCGCTTTCAGCGTCATCTTTCCGATGTGAGGAATAATGTGCAGTTGAATGTTGCGTCCGTACTGGTGATGCGTCTTGGGCCGCAAGGTCAACTGCACGCTTTCCATCCACTCCTGCAGGTATTCCTCCAGGAGGATCCGGTCGCCGCCAATTTTCAGCCCGCCGTCGAGCTTGTACTGCATTTTGCGCAACCACTCCAGGCAGGCCTGCTTCGTGTCCGCACCGTGCGAGACCCGCTCGCCGTCCCGCTGGACCTGCGCCCGCCAGCGGCCGTTCCGAAGCTGCCAGATCGAGCCTTCGCCGCGCCCGCGTCGTCGTTTACTCGCCATGTTTTGTCCTCCTTTCTGGGAAGTAGGAGAGAAATGGCGGCCTGCTTCCTGCCCATATGCTGTTGTTAAGGTTCCAGATTCCTAGAACCATTGTACAACAAATGAGCAGGAAGCGGCCGCGCATTTTGGGATGCTCTTACGCGCGGCTGCGCGGCAGGTTGTCCATGTATTCGAGCAGGTCGCGCTCAAAGACACGGATGGAACGACCGATCCAGACACACGGCAGTTGGTCTGAATGCATCAACTGGTAAGCGTAGCGCTTCGACACCGCCAGTCTCCTGGCAACATCTTCAGCGGTGAGCAGGCGGACTTCGGGTACTTCATCGTTCGAGAAAGAGGCGTTCATGGGTTTCCTCCGATAGAACAGGTATGGGTTAGGGAAAAATGTTCATCAACATCTGCATCGGTTGAAATCCATCGCTTCTTCATCTTGGTATTCATCTTCTCGGGGATCGGTCCATCCTGTTCCTCAGACAGGAGGGAGAACTTCCCCGAAGATATCGGTTGGCGGAGCTATTCTCCGGGACCTAGCGCTATCCTGGTCGAGTTGACAACCAGGATCGTGGGGCGGCCAAACAATTCGCTCACCAGCGCGTCCGCTGCAACCACTTCTAGCGCAACCGGCGAGGAACTGGAGATCATTCTCCGGGAGGCTGGGAAAATGTTATGTGGAACTTCCCCACAACTTTCACCATCCGGTGCCGTTACCACCGGCCAGCCCGTGTGGTCGTCCAAGACGATGGCGGCACCATCAAGAATATCCAGACGCAGCCCGGGTAGATCATACGCTTCGTCTCCCCAGGCGCTGATCTCTGCATCGCGAAGCAGTTTCCGCTTGCGCCGGACCGTTTCTGCACTGCAGTGGTATAACTCGGCTGCCTCACTGGTGGGTTTTCCCGGATACTGCTGTTCGAGCAGGATGAAACTCATCATCCCCCTTGCTTCTCTGGGCGAGAACACCCCCAGTAGCCGCTCGTACAGCGTTTTCCTGGACGCGATCGTATTCCCAAGCCCGGTCAAGAACAACGCATTTCGGCATGCTTTCTCTATGATCGACATGCACAGATCCTTCACCTTCGCTCGCTGGTCAGGAAACTGGAGAATGCCGCTCGCTTGGAACAGTTTCTCCACCGCCTTGGGCTTGCGATACGAGGGCTCGAGACGGAACAACCCATCTGCCAGCGGATTCTTGCATTCTTGCTCCTTCGCGTACACCGTGATTCGCTCGTCTGTGGAGTAAAAGCAGGTGCCGTTAGTGTGCGGATCGATACCGGATGGACGCCGTTGGCCGACATTATTGAAGTCAGCCCGTTCCCGACGCGCGATAACTCGGGTTCTTATGAAGTCCAGGTACCGGTAAAGGTCCTCCCCTACTTGCCAGCACAGGCTAATATCGATCCGCCGGATCTCGAACTCGAGCACGCTCACCGGCGGGATTCCCAATTGCTCCAGCACTCGGAGCAGTTCTTCATCGAGCCGGCGGATGATGTCCGTTCCGTACGGGATGAGCCGGTAATTATTGCCCTGGACCACCTTCTGGACGGAGAAGACCAGGGTGACGTAGCTGGTTTGCTCGCGGGTGAATGGCAGATAGGTCACAGACACGCTTGCATCTGAAAGCGTCTTGACAAGGCCCGTGTACTTCCAAAGCACAAAGTCCTTGGATTTTTCAATACAGCGGCCCTTGAGCAGTCCATCAGCCCTCGGATCCTGGAGGCAGTACGGAATCCGGATCGCGATACTGTCGACGAAGCGCAATGCTTCATTGACCGCCAGGTACACGCTTGGATCCAGCGCTGATGGTTGGCCGAGCACATCGGGAACGATGTGACGGATGCGCAGTCGCAGGGACTGCCAGTCGATACGGTCGAGGCGTAAATTGGCCATGGTACTTCCTTCCTTCAATGTTGTGGTCCGCCTCATTCGTCTCCAGGATCGTCAGTGATCGATTCTCGGTAACAAAAAAGCGGCCCAGGTGAAAAACGGATTGTGAACTGCCTCTGGGCGTCCCGCCGTTGGCGGGGCCTGAAGCCCGTCCTCATCGGTTCTCATCTGTGCCGCTAGGGCATCTCATCTGCGAGATCCACCATGACCCGTGCACCAGGCGCTCTGGTTGAACCTCGTGGATAAGAATAACCCAGTTTTCCAAACCGTCAAGTGGCAAACTATCGCTTCTTTAAGGTTCGCCGTGCACGAATGGTTTCCTACTAGCCCAGCCACAAAACTGCCGGCCATGCAAAGGCGTCAAGGAGGAAAACGGCGGATACCCCTGACCGGTACCGCGACGAATTGGTTATGCCTACCCTCGAAACTCGCTAACTGCGATTCCCCGGAGCATCGCCACGAGCGTCAGGATCCAGCATCCGTTGGCAGGCTTATTCCTCCCGCTGTAATGGGCTAGTGCTTGGCCAATAGCGTAGCCAGCCTCGCGCAAACGAAGTGCAGGCAGGTAGAAATTGGCCCCGATTCCGGTTTCACCACCGGACGGCCCTGTTTCCCAGGAAGGATGTGAATCTACCAGGAATCGCTCAAACCCTGCAGCGCAAACCGCTCGATCTGCATACGCACGGCACCTCACTGGCGCGATATCAGGGCGGACAGATTCTGACCGAGTGTGGCTGGGTGGTTCGGGGCGATTCCGGCGAGGGTGGATTGGCCAAGTATTGGATGAGGTCCAAAGCGCGTACATCAATCGGCTACCGCTGTTTTGTAAAGACAATAGGGAATCAGGATATGCACCTCAAGGGCGTGCTAGCCTTCTTGCGATTCCCGAAAGAATGATCGCGCAATGCTCGGTATTAACCCAATATACATTCTGTTATTGGAGTCCTCCTAAAATGGAGCTGATTATGTTCGGATGGCGAGAATCGGTGAGGTAGGCCACACTCCTTCCCGGAACTGAAACCCAGTCCCTATACACGGGGGTAGTATATTTGCCATCAAACTCGATTCTCAGCACGATTTTGAACGAATCTTGCAATCACCCACGAGATGTTCGCAGACCAATCAATGCCCACCTTTGGATTCTACGGTGTTGCAGATCGCGCGATGGATCTATCGGAGGACGAGGCCTAGGGAATCGGGAATCGCGGATCGATCTGACAATCTGGGGCCAGCCACGGAATGAAGCGCTGCGTCCAGGAGCTTGTACTGCCCTTCGAAATTGTGGACGGGTTCACCTGCCAGCGGAAGAGGTATTGCCTAGACCATGGACCGTTTTCACCAGCTTGCTCCATCGTGGTATATCGTGCTATTGCCAAAGATCAGATTCCCATCAACCCATACGGTGATTCTCGGACAATCGCTGAAACCAGTAGTGATTCCTTCGCTGTACCGGTCTGTGGCTGGCAAGCAGGCATTCTCACCATGGAGAGCAAATATCCCCCGATTCTAAGCTCTATAAGCGGATGACTCCGGTGTCCAGGACATCTCCTTTCCTGCTAAGATGGCTCGCTGCCCTCCCTCCCGATTCCTTGGCGATACCAGGCCATCGAAGTTTACTGCAGTAGCCGGTCTCCAGCCCTGCGATTCCCGCTCCCGAAGAGCGAACAGCTTGGTGAATCTGCGTGTCATCCCTGGAACGCAGGATCGCGTTCTCCCGGTGCAGTTATCCCTCCATCGTGCGGCGAATGGCTCCCTCGGTTCCTCAATGCGATTCTGGCACCTGGTAATGGGCTACCATACCACAACTCGTGTTCCCATCGTTTGCAACGCGTTCGGGCCGAGCGATTCCTCCCGCACACCCGTCATTGCAGGACAAGCTGGAAACCAGCCAGGAATCGATTATGGAACCTAACCGCTTGCTCGAAGCATTCGGCGATTCTAATGGTGAACGTGGCACTGGGATCGAGATATAGGGGAACAAGCCGGGCGGCGTGCAGGATTTGGTGAGGGAGCAGTCTTGGGAGATCACGAAGGAATCGCAGGTTTTTCGTGTTCATTATTACTGAATACGTGTGCCCAGGCTGGTGTTCAGCGAACGCGAAGGTTCCAGGGGGATACGAACGCTCATTGTTCGGGACGATGCTGCGATTCCGGGCATGATGGCGTTCGTGTGACGGCGTGGAATCCAAAGGGTGTGCATCGGTGCATGAGGATAACTACGATATCTGGAGCCATGGCGTAGAGGGCGCCAGAATCTGGTGGGCATCCAGTAATGCGGGCGCCGAAGCAACCCGAGAATCGCGGAGTATGGCCAGGTGGTCTGCCGGCGGATTATCTCCATGGCTATGGTAGGTCTTGGTCGGTGGGTTCACCAGCAGGAGGCATAAGGGGGGATCCAACGGCCGCCTTTCGATCGGGGAAGATGGTCGGCCACCGATCCGGGCGGACTTTGATAGCCGTAGAGGGGTTTGAGCTCCTTGAATCTCAAACCCAAACCTGGCCACGTTGGGTAAATGCTGTAACCGCAGTCGGGAATCGTTGAACCTGCGCCTGCTGAGAATCGGGTTCGTCGGCAACCTGGCCGGAATGGCGAGCGGCAGAATGGCTGCATCTGCGGGATCCGTCCGATTCCGGGATTGGCCCGATTCTCGGGCAGAATCGCATGATGCTCCTGGAAAACCTGCCAGTCTGCTCCTACGATCGGAGTCTGATGAGCCGGAAGGTGCGATTCGGGCCGTCACAGTCACGCCCGCTTCGAGCCCATGTTCGCACCTGGCGCTCAATCAGGGCGGCCAATCCTATCCCCGTCCAGGTTGTGAGCCGTGCGATTCTACCGTGTGCTTTATAGAAAATCTTTCAAGTACTCGTTGTACCTGTAAATGGTTGCGATTCCGTAGCACAGTGCGTCGAGAATGTCGTCGTCTACTGCGTCGTTGGCGTACCCCGCCTGGCGCAGGATGATATGCAGCGCTTCGTGGAGCAGCGACACATACCGCTCCTGCGGATCCAGGCGAGCTTCAACTTCGATCAGCGCTTCATTGGCATGTAACGCCGCTTCGACTCTACCGCCATTGGAATCGTGCAGGTCATAGACATACGCGATGCGGTAGCGGATGGCACCGACGACAAGGGTAGACGGGCGTTCGTCAGACAAGGAGATCCTTCTCCTCATTCGTGAGCAGGCTGGGGGCCTCGGGCCGCCCCGTCCCGCGCGCGAGCGCGACGGCGATGTTCTGGCGCAGGCCCAGCAACCAGGCGCCGGAGATCCGGTATTCCTCGGCCACGTTGAACGGCCCCAGGTCGTCAATCTTTTCCAGCAGGCGCCCCAGCACGTTCTCGTAGTAGAGCGACTTCTTGACCGTAGCCTTGTCCATCAGCCAGTCCAGAAGGTCCGACAGGAGCGGCATCATCTGGGCTGGCCAGCCCTTGGCCCGTTTGAAGGCGATGGTCGCCTTCTTCATCATGCGCTGGTCCTCGATGGCGATCTGTTCGTAGTCGTGAATGCGCTGGCTCATTGCCAGGATCACCGCATCCAGTTGGTACAAATCCTCAATCGAGAGCGCCCCTCCACGCTTCCCCTTTTCCAATACCTCGATTGCTTGTGCCAGATTAGTGGCCATGTTCATCTCCTTAATCGCGGTTCTTTGATAACGCACCTGGTGGCGATTCAACCATGCATTCGGCAGCCAGAATCTGGGCCGCCCATTTCAATTTCTCGACCTCGCCGCCAGCATGCGGGTGGCATGCTGGGTGCAGGATAACGCAGTTGGCAGCGCAGTGGATCTTCTGCTGGATTTCGACCGGCGCCCCTTGCACATCCCCGCGGGTAAGGAAGACTTCGTGCATCTCCCCCTCCCCTACCAGTGACCCGCCGCAGATGGCACAGGCCGGAGCGTACAGCCCGACCCGCCGCTCATTGAGCAGGTCCGCTTTCAACAGCCTGCGAAAGGCGAGATTCAGTTTCTGCGATGAGGAATTGTCCCTGTTCACTGAGCGTCCAATCTGTCCCCCATTCTTTGAGGAACGTGATGAGCGTGCCGGCTTCCCATTTCAAGAGATCCTTCGTGCTCGTTAGCTCGGCCAGACCGATAAGTTTACGGATAACGTTCAGGCGCATTTCGCGCGAGTCGTCTGACAATCCCGATCCCACCAGCATGTTCAGCGCGGTGAGCTGGTGTTCGGTGGCCGGTTCCGACCAGTGGGCCGGCAGGGCCACCACGCGCCGCGCGTAGAGCTGCAGCGCATTGGTGAGGGTCAGGTACTCTCTATTCTTTTCCATTACGGCGTACCAGTTTAAACGTGCTGACGATGGTGGTCTTGCCGCGCGCGCCGGAGATGGCGTTGACCGGCTGGTTCTGTTCCACCAGCAGCAGGGTCGGCAGCCCCGCTACCTGGAAGAGATCGATCGCGCCGGCCACGCGCTGGACGTCGACCTTGCCGATCTCAACCTGGTACTCGTTTTGGATCTGGTCGAGCACCGGTTCGAGCTGCTTGCACGGCGCGCACCACGGCGCGCCGAATTCGAGGATGACGAGCGTGTGGGCGGCGATGAATTTATCGACCTCTTCCAGGCTGGTGAGCTCTTTCATGCGGACCTCGGATTGGGGATTACGGGCATCTCTACGCGCCTGTCGGAGTTGAAGCGCTCCATGATCTTCACGGCCGGCTCGGTGAGCAAGTAGCTGCCGGTACGGCCGACTGATTCGGGGTCCTGGTAGACGTAGCCCTGGGCGATCAGCCGGCGCAGCCGGAACTGGATGAAGCTGGTCCCGCGCGCCCGGCGCTTGGGGTCGGAGATTGCTTTCTTTTCCCTATTAAAGAATCATTTGGCGAGACCGAATGGTCTCGCCAAATGATCTTGACGCCTTTTTGGGGGTGGAAGCGCTTGCTGTTCAGGATAAGTGGTGTTTGGAAGCTGCTCGATCGAAGCTTGATACCTGCTTGACTTGCGATTCAAAACCCCGTATATTGATTATAGAACAGATATACTACAATCGCCTGGGCCAGGCAGTGTAGGATATACAAAATGATTGTCATGCCAGAGCTGCCTGCCGGACCCCTACCTTGTTGATTAAACGGGAATAGAGACGATGGAAGCGTATCCCTTGAGCGAACGCCTGGCTTTGATTCGAGAGCTGTGCGATCTGCATGACCTGGCAAGTGCTTCCAGCTTCATCGATACGGTCAAGCGCGACCATCCGGACTGCCTGGATGTATATATTGAAAACTTCTACCTGTGGTTTGCGATGGGCGATCCGGCTCACGTCCTGGGGGATTTGAGGGCGGTTCATGCGCTGGCGCCAGATTCGGCTGCCGAGTATTTTTGCCGCGGTGTGATCCTTGAATCCACTAACGTTGGATCGGCGCTTGAACTGCTGGATGTCGCCATTGGGTTCCAGCCTGAGTTCCAGCGTGCCTGGTATGTACGCGGGCGCATTCACATGAAGCTTGACCACCTGCCGGAAGCCGTGCGCGATTTGAACCAGGCCGCCGAGATGAATCCCCGCCATGCTTGCGCGGTAATGTATGCGGCTGAGGCTAAGGCGAAGACCGGTAACTGGACCGGTGCAATTTGGTATCTGTCCGATTACCTGCGGCTGCCGGAAATCTATGAAGAGGAGTATGCCTGCCGCCTGATGGCTTACTGCTGCGATAATCTGGCCGATGAACTGCGGGAGAGAAAAGACAAACGCCCGGCTGGTTGGTCAACAGACGAGCTCTTCTCCTAGCGGTGATGCCAGCTACACGGTCGAATACGTGAAAGGCTCTCATCCTGTTTCAAGGAAGTCGCTGTCTTTTGGAAATCCAACCTCTATTAATGCTAAAATGCCTCACGTTAACCAATATCTTCGTCCGCGATGGACTTTGGGAAGGCTAGAAAACTGGGCGTTTAGCGCTCCTGGAAACCACCTGTTAAAAAAGCCATCTCGGACAAGATATCCGAGATGGCTTTTTTGTCAGAAGCATTCGGTATTAATCCGGGGTCAAGGGTGGCCCCAGAAGAGACATGTCATATTTGGTAAAGAGCGGCCCAATCACCTTCGGGTCAGGCGGCCCCATCCGGGATAGCGGCCCAAACTCTTCGAAGAACCTGTGCCCGCCGCCGGGGGTATAGACAACGATGATCTCGCCCGGTTGATCGGTGAGGTTCAGGAAAGCATGGGGGAGTTTGGATGGCATATAAGCAAAGCCGCCTTCCTCGAGGTAGGAAATATCGTCACCGATGCGAACCTTGTAACGTCCTTTCAGGATGTGGATGGTTTCCTCCTGCTTGTGGTGAACGTGCAGCGGCGGGCCCCCATTTGGCGCGACCTCAACGATGAAATAGTCGAATGCACCGCCAGTATCCTCACCCGTGACTTTGAAAATGAGATCCCGGCCTGGGCCAGACTGGAGTCTCAGCCCTTCCCCTGAGGCCAGTATCTTCGCTTGATTCGCAGCTACTTTAATCTCCATCTTTCCATCTCCGTTCTTGAACCTGAAAGGAAATTATGTTATACTTCTAACTATAAGCGTTCTGATTATATTTGTCAATAGGTGAATAATAAGATGTCTAACAATTTGTCCATTAAGATCGCGCCAGATTTTGAGGAGCTTTATCCAGACGCAAGCGCTACAGCGACCGAATGCGCAATGAACCTGGTCTTCACTGCTGAACTGCTTCAAAAACGCATCAGTAGCTTGCTCCTACCCTTTGATCTGAGCCCGGCTACTGGATTGGTCCTCAGCATCCTGGCGACCTCCGAGACCTCCGTATCGCCAAATCATATCGCAGACCGGTTGATCATCAGCCGGGCCAGCGTCACCAGCTTGCTTGACTCTCTTGAAAAGCGGGGGTATGTAAAAAGACAGCCGCACCCGTCTGACCGGCGTATGTTATTGGTCGAACTGACGGACTCTGGCCGCCAGGTTGCCAATCAGTTTCGCCCTATCGTGCACCAGCATCAAAAGGTGTGGCTGAATGTCTTGAACGAAACAGAGCAGGAGCAGCTCATTCAAACGCTTCACCGGCTGCAAGCGTCTCTCACGGATTCAAGCCGGTAGCATCTGGAAAATGCCGCTCTCCATCTGTACCGGTAAAACAAGAAACGATGGGTGATTGAGTAGCGTCCAAAACCCTCGATGCCTCAACGCTTCATCTTAACTTGTTGCCAATGCCGAATAGCCAACTTCATTCAACGAATTTTGGCGAAGGTATTGCTAACCATAAAACTTAGAGAAGATGCAGATACTTATGCCGAAAAATAGGGAATTGGGACCAGCGATTGTTTTTGACTTTGGCGGCGTGCTGATCGATTGGAATCCGTACTACCTCTACCGTCACTTTCTCGGCGAGGATCCGGAGGCGACGAAGCAGTTCTTACATGCGGTGGATTTTGCCGGGTGGAACGTGGAGAATGACCGGGGGCGCACGCTTGCGCAGGGCACGGCGGAGCTGGCAGCGCGCTTTCCGGAATACAGCGAGTTGATCCTGGCCTATGACAGGCGCTATCTAGAAGCGATCGGAGGGCCCATTCAGCCGGTGGTGGAGATCTTGTGGACGCTGAAGGAGAAGGGCTATCCACTCTATGGGCTAAGCAACTGGCCGGCAGAGAAATTCGCAATCGTGCGCGAGATGTACCCGTTCTTTGCCTGGTTCGACAATGTTGTGGTTTCCGGGGAGGTGAAGCTGATTAAGCCTGATCGGGAGATTTTCGAGCTGCTGCTAGAGCGTGTGGGCCGCCCAGCGCAGGAATGCGTGTTTATCGATGATCATGAAAAGAATGTTGCCGCCGCCAGGGACCTGGGCTTTCAGGCGATCCATTTCAGGTCACCCGAGCAATTGGCGGAGGAGCTGCATGGGATGGGGGTGGATCTAAAGTTGAATTGATCTATGAACGTGCCCGTGTCTTGCGGGTTTCGACCTTCTTGTAGGCCGCATACTTTCCATACGCGCCAATAGTGCACAAGCTGGAGGCAATCATCATTCGCTGGGGCATCCCCGGATTGGCGATCGGCATCGTAGAATCCGTACAGCCTGTTTACAAGGTGGAGAGCGATACTATGCGAGCAATTATCAATTAAATGCTATCATTTGATTACGGGTAACACAGGATTTTATGTAAAGGAGGAACGGATGGGCAAAGACAAGGATAAGGGGAAAGACAAAGACAAGAAGAAGAAAAAAGACAAAAAGAAAGACAAGAAGTGAGTTAATTTCGACATCATCGCCTTCACACTGAAGAGGCCCCTGGCAAATGCATTTGCCAGGGGCCTCAGGTTTTACACCGCTTTGGTCAAGCTGCCAGATGCTCCTTGCCTACTGCCAGGAATTATTCATCATGGCAAAATGGTGAAATATTGAATTCGTGAATGGTCAGTGTCGATGTGTAAGGTAAACACCGCGGGTTTCAACTGGACATTGTTATTACAGCCTTCTACTTTAACCCAAGGGCAAAACGTTCATCCAGCGAGAAGTGCTCAGCAAAATCCTCGATAAAAAACGCCCTGCGACTGAACTGTCCGCTCTGGTCTGCCTGCCGCCGCACCTCGCCCTGGTATTCGGCCGAGTCCTCGTTCAGTGGGACCCACACGATCAGGCGGTAATTGGGCGTATTGGGAATGATGGTGTGTACCTCCAGCATCCACAGCAGCGTGCCGTCATGGCGGAAGAAGGGCACGGGGATGCCAAACGGGTGCTGGCGGGCGGGGTTGATTTCCCGCACCGAGTCCCACATTTCGTTGAAACGCGCCGTCCCCTTGAGCAGGTCCAGCAGCGCCAGATAGCGCGCATCGCCTGCCTGCCGGAGCGGCTCGGTTTCGGCGCGGAAGCGTTCCAGCTGCAGCCGGTAATACGCGTCGGCATACGGGCCGCGCAGCGGGTAGCGCGGGCTGTCGGGTGAATACTTGGGCTTTCCGCTGCGGCTGGCCGTCAGGCGGTGCCACCAGCCCCAGAACGTCATATCTTTTTCGGTATAGCCCGCCAGCGCCATCTCGTAACTGGTCGAAGCGCGCACGCACCAATAGGTATCCAGGACAAAACAGAACACCGGCCAGTCCGCCAGATGGCGCTTCCAGTCGGTGGCGAAGGAGAAATCCGCTTCGCGCTCGCCGGTCTGGATCTCCAGATCGTGAATCAGGCGGCGAAACTGCAAGCGGTTTTTTACCGGCAGATCCTGGTACAGGGCATACAGTTGGCGAAGTTCCGTGGTGCTCATCACCGGCCGGGCACGGTGGGCATTCTCGCGCACGAACCAGCGCACGAGGGCAATCAGCCGGTCTCCGCGGATTTCCGGGGTTGCCCCACTCACCCTGCGGGATGATTCGCCGTCGCTGGTCCACTGCTTGAAGGATTTATCGCCAATATCCCCAATCGATTCCCCAGACTCGCCGATTTCCATCAGGATCGTTTTACGGTCGACGCCAGAACGCTGCAGCTAGGCAGCGAAAATATGCCCGCTCTCGCGGTCGGCGTTTTGGAACTGGTTAGTTCCATTAATGGAATTCGATGGTTGCATTTTTATACCCTTCGCTTGCCATATTTGCAGCTTGACGGTTACCTGCTTCACCCGGTAAAGTAAGATGAGTTCCCTCATCGGTATTATAGCGGTTTCTGAAGTTCCGGGATGCGGTTCTATCTTGCGGTGGAGGAGGTGCTGCAGTTTGCAAAGACAAAAATTTGTTACTACGCTCTCTATCGATCCGCGATTAACCCCCAAGGAGAATGCTGAATGAAAAGGATTGCAATCATTGGAAGTTCTGGAGGACACCTGTATGTGCTCGGCGGGAAAGACCCGCAAGGCATGCTGGATGAAATTGTCCGCCAGGCCGCAGCCGCTGGTTTTGAAGTCAGCGACATTGTATTTGTTGGCACCTCTTCTTCGATGGATCATGTCACCGACAAGACCACCGCCCGCGTTTGGACCCAATCCCCTGAGGGTCCAAGCGCCGGGCCGGAAATGACGCTGGCCGAAGCGAATGAAGCGGCGAAGGCTGCTTCCAGCGGGCTGGCCGCCGCCATCCGCAACGGCTCCGTGGACGCCCTGGTTATGATCAGCGCCGATCCGAAGAACACCAACCGCGAAGTCATCGCCGCTGCCGCCGAAACCAAGATCCCGGTCGCGGGCACGGGCGGCACGTCGATGGCCGATGCGCGCTCGCTCGGCGCGAACGTGGTTTCCGCTTCCGGCACCACAGGCACCACCAACCGCACCCGCGCGGTAGGCTATATCTCGGCCTTTGCTTCCACCTGGAAAACCAAGTACACGCCCGTGATTGGCAAAGCCACCGAAGTGCAGACCGGCAGCATCTGGAAGCGCATCAACTTCCGCAGTATCATGATGGGCTCCCTGCCCGGCTTTATCGCCATGGCCCTGATCCTGGCGATCGGCAAGATCCCCTTCCTGTCCGGATCAGTTGGACCGCTATTTGACACCCTGATCGCGGCCCTGCCCGTTATCGTGGCGGTTGTGGCAGCCAAGCAGGTCTCTGGTCTTGAGGAAGTCGGCATTGTGGCCGGCGTGGTCGCGGGCGTGCTGTCGGTGAACGGCGGCATCCTGGGCGGCATCTTAGGCGGTATCGGCGCGGGCATTCTCGCCAGCTACCTGCTCAACTGGGCTTTCCGCATGCGCTTCCCCACCACTACCGCCAGCCTGATCGCCGGCGCCATCGGCGGCCTGGCATCCGGCATCGTGATCTATTTTATCCTCGCGCCGATCACGCTCTGGCTCGGCAACGGCGTGCGCGGATTGATCGAAGCGGCGCTGGCTTTCAACCCGGTCCTCGCCGGCGCGATCGCAGGCCTCCTGATCTGGCCGGCGATCATCGGCGGCGTGTACCACGCCGCGATCCTGCCGATCGTGCTGCTCGAGATGGAAACCACCGGCAACAGCTTCCTCGGCGCTGTCGACATGACCGGCCTCGTGATGGTCTCGGCCGGCATCACCCTGGCCAACATTATCGCCCCGCGCCAGAAGAGCGAAGCATCCGTCGCTGCCCCCGGCTTCCTGGTCAACGTTGGGTTCGGCACCTTCGTCGAAGCGGCTTACCCGTTCATGTTCGCCGACAAGCGCATCTTCGGCACGGCCCTCTTCGCCGCGATGGCCTCGGGCGCGTTCTGCGGGTTCTTCAACGCGCGCGGCACGGCGTACGTGCCCTCGCTGGTTGCCCCAACCCTTTCAAACAACCCAATCGGCTTCCTGATCTCCATGCTGGTGGGCATGGGCGTCGCTTTTGCCCTGACGGTGGTCTTCAACAAAACGGCCAAGAAAGCCGAAGTGGAACCCGAACAGTCGGCCGCGCCGGTAGCGTAGGTAGAACGGAGAAACGATCATGATTATTGGAGATATGCAGCGCAAGCGCGAGTTTGGACTGAAGAAAGTGACCGACGCGATAACGGCGCACGGCGGAACGACCCTGCTCGCGACAGGCATTACCGGTGATGATGCGCGCCTGGCGCTGGCGGCCGTAAAGGCCGGCGCGCGGCTGCTCGAACCCAACCATCCGGCGGTAGCCCTGGCGCGCGGCCACAAGGGCGTCACCAGCATGCACGACGCCGAAGAAGTGCGCCACGAGATCGCATTCGATGAAATGGTCAAAGTGGTTGCCGGCGTGCGCGCGGTGGTCGGACCGGAGGTTTTCATCACCGTTGGCGTGCCGGGATCCTTCACCGAGACCATGCCGACCCCCTTCACCGATGAGCAGGCCTTTATACTGGCGCGCGCCGGCGCGGACGGGCTGCACACGCACAAGTCGACGTATGAGGATCTGGAAGACGTCGTTGCCCTGTGCCACAAGTACGGCATGCTGGTGGACGCTTACATCGCGCATCCATCGGACCGCCACCTGTTCGGCATCCCGGCCGAGACCCCGGCCCAGGTGGCTGAAACGGCCCGCTGCATGCAGGAGGTTGGCGTGGACCTGATCGGCCTGATGACCGGCATGAGCTATGAGGGCGTGGCGGCGGGTCAAATTCCGAACCCGGTGCGCGAGCGGCTGGAAGCTATGCTGGGGTCCGTGACCGTCCCGACCCTGGCCGAAGGCGGCATCAACGCCCAGAACTTCAAGGCGTTCATCGGAACGGGTGTCAATATTCTGGTTGTGGGTACGGCGTTCGACGACATCGCCCGCAAAGCGGTGGGTGATACCGTGGGCGTATTCCTCGAGCGCTAGACACCAAATTATTCGTACCTTTATTGGGAAATGGACCGGGAGTAGTTTTCGCTCCCGGTCCAATGTTTAATGGCGAGAATAAGCATTTACGGTTGGAAATTTCCTTGTACTCCAGTCCGCAGTCCAGGCCAGCCCTTTCGCATGCGTTGTGGTGTCTTTGCTGCAGTAACAAGTACAAAAATTTCAGGCACCATTATGATCGATCAGAAGATCTATCCATTTTTATACAGTCGGAGATTTTTAAAACAAGCAATTCCTTCCGACACAAACAATCCGAATCGCCGACCAGAGTAATTAAACATCCGCGTGCTGAGCGCGATTTCATCATTAACATACGCTTCTAGAATTGTATCCTGCACGAAGACCTTCATGTGATAGTCTATCTGTGGCTGAAGTGTGATAGGGCGTTCCATTTCAACTTCATAAGGGAACATTTTGCCGCCATCCTCATACATGCGGATCCCCGTCTTGTACTGCACCCGGCACCGGTTCGGCTCAAAGCAGAGATAGTAGCCGAGATCAAAGTTCTCATCTACCTGAAGCGCAATGCCGAACTCGCGTGGGGATTCGCTGAAGCAAAAATCAAACTCCAGCTTACACTCGGTAGGGATTGTTGGCAGTAGTGCGCTAGCGTACGCGTACGGCGATTGGACCTCAACGATCCCATCCTGTAACTTCCATTCCCCATTTAGCGGTTGCATCTCCATCAGAACAGGGACAGCAAATGCCCTATTAACGGATTCTGGCACAGTAACCGACAACGTGCCGTCCTGGTTTTGGATCAACTTGTGGACGATCATGTTACCGCCCCAGTCCCAGGTGTTGTAGTCGTTGCCTTTGCTCTGCTGCGGATTGAAGTTCCAAGAATTGCATTCGCGCGTGGGGTTCCAGCCGTAGATGTAGCGGTCGACGCCGTCCGTGCCGGTCTTGGCAGCGTAAAAGGCGCGTGTATCAAAAGTATCGCGAGCAGGCGTGATCCAGGGGCCGTTGAGCGAT
Source organism: uncultured Anaerolineaceae bacterium (assembly GCA_964472565.1). Lineage (GTDB taxonomy): Bacteria > Chloroflexota > Anaerolineae > Aggregatilineales > Aggregatilineaceae > DATAMF01. Next base: position 8,325 of record CAYYNB010000078.1, on the reverse strand, counting down.
TTGCTCATGCGGTAGTAGGTCTGGAACCGGTCTGTATATGCCGCGTAGATCAGGTAATACCACTCCCCGATTTGAAACAGATCAGGACACTCGTGCGCGCTCTGGTGAACGCCTGGCGCATAAAACGGTTTTTCGTATTTCCAGGTTTTCAAATCCGTAGAGGTGCACAGTCCAATACATCCTTTCCGGTTGGTTTTGCCACAAGCCTGCGCCGCAACCAGCATCCAATAACAGTGCGTCTCCTCATTCCAGAACACAAAGGGATCACGCCAGTCGGACATCTCGTAAATTATTCCGTCCGCCAGGAAAGTCTCTTCCGGATATTCTGTCCATTCCTTCAAGTCTGGGCTGGTGGCATGACAGATCATCTGCTTGGTCGGTGTCAATGAATGGTCGAACTTACAGTAGAACATATGGTAGGTTCCGTCGATTTTGAGCACGCTGCCCGTGCCACCACGGATGTAGGTGGGGTACTCATCAAATCGGAGGTGATCCGCCGTGGTTAGCATATGCCAGCCATCAACCCGGTCGGGACCGCGGTAGTCGCGCCAGATTTTCAAGTAAAAAGGCTTGAACAGGCCATCGTCATAAAAGGGGATGACATCTCCGACATAGGCATTGTTGGGACGATAAAAAACAGGCATGTTAGTCCTCCATGAACGTTTGCTGTCTCAAGAATGAATCTGCCCTTCGCGAGCGGTCTGGTGTATACCCACGCCGACGCAGCTCTACCGCTCAACCATGGTGAAGCTGGCGGGCCGCATCTTGTAAAACTCGAGGTTTTTGAGTACGGTTTCCCCTCCCACGCTAAACAGCACGATTCCCTGGCTTAGCGCATCTGGAAATATCATGTCCGCAACGACCACCTGGCCGTTGTTACCAAAAACCTCGAGGGAGGAACAATCCACGAAAATGTGCAGGTGCACGGCTCCGTTCTCCGGCACCAAATGCGCTGAATGCACGACCGCAAATCCCGGATCAAAGCTGCTTTGGCCTGCCCTTGTACGATCGACAAAGAGTTTCTGCTGCGCGACGTCGTATCCAATTCTCGTTTCTTCACTTTCCCCGACCCGCACGCGAACGCCAAAACATGTACTTCGCTGGTTTAACTTGAATTCCGCCCGAATCTCGCACACATCCCCATGCATGCCTTCGATCCGGTTTTCTCCAGGCGCAAGCACAATATCCTGGAGATGTATATACTCTGTGCGTTGAGCGAACATCCCTACGGTAGGCTGTTGAACGAGGCGGATCCCGCTCTCTGTGCGTTTCAGCGAGAGTTCACGCGGTAGGCTGCAAACACCGCGCCATGTTGTTGTTGGCACCACCCTGGCATACTGCCAGTTGCTATGCCAGCCGATCATTAGCCGGCGGCCATGCGGTTCGTCACTCCAGGACTGCGCCGCGTAATAGTCGGCGCCAAAGTCCATCCACAGTGTGGTGTTCTCATCGTATTCCGAGGTGAAAGTCTTACCGTCAAAATGGCCGACAAAATATTGCATTCCTGATTTTCCACCCGGGCCGCCGTTACCAACGCCAACGGTCAACACCCAGCGAGATACAGGCTCGTTGTCTACAGGTAGTTGGAACAAATCGGGGGTCTCCCATACGCCTGCCTGGCAGCCATACGTTTCGCCAAACATGCCGGAAGGCGTCCAGTGAATGAGATCATGCGAAATATAGAAGCGAATCGCGTTCAGCGCCGCGAGCGCCATCACCCAATGACCGCCGCCACTTTCCGAATACCAGAAGACCTTGGGGTCACGAAAGTCGCGCAGTCCCTCCGGCGATTGGAGGACCGGGTTGCCCGCATATTTCGTCCACGTCCGTCCGCGGTCGTTACTGAATGCCAGGCTCTGACACTGGCTGTGATCAGCCCGGTCGTGGGTAAAAACCGCCACCATCGCTTCTTTGCCAAAACCGGCCGTGTTCTCCCAGTCGATCAAAGCACAGCCGGAAAAAATGGTCCCTTTTTCGTCCGGGTACAGGGCGATCGGTAAATGCTGCCAGTTGACCAAATCTGTGCTCACCGCATGGCCCCAGTGCATCGGCCCCCACACGGAACTTCCCGGATGATACTGGTAAAAAAGATGGTACTCTCCCTGATAATAGACCAGCCCATTCGGGTCATTCATCCAGTTGGCTGGCGGAGAAAAGTGATACTGCGGCCGGTGGTGATCGTCGATGGATGCCATTCGAAATAATTTCCCTTCGCTTCTCAGATTTGGTCAGTAAACATGCATAGATAATGGACGAAAGCCCTGCCGATGCTCCGAGCTTCCGGATTGCGAAATATTAACTATTCCTGACCGTCGGCTACATCATCCCCTTGAGCTGCAGGTCTTCGGCAAAGTGGCAGGCCACGAAGTGTTCAGGGGATATTTCGCGCCACTCTGGCGTTTCAACTTTACAACGTTCGGTCGCATAGCGGCAGCGCGGGTGGAAGTAGCACCCGCTGGGCGGGTGAGCGGGGTTCGCCACCTCCCCTTCCAGGATCATCCGCTCCGATTTGCGGAACGGGTCAGGGAGCGGCACCGCTGAGAGCAGCGCTTCAGTGTAGGGGTGCCTCGGCTTATAAAATAGTTCTTCGGATTTGGCCAGCTCGACAATCTTCCCAACATACATCACAGCGACGCGGTTGGAGATATGTTCTACCACGGCCAGGTCATGGGCGATGAAAATGTAAGAAAGGTTCAAATCCTTTTGCAGCTCTTTCAAGAGGTTCAGGATTTGTGCCTGGATCGAAACGTCCAACGCGGAAACAGACTCGTCACAGACGATCAGCTTGGGATGGCATACCAGCGAGCGCGCGATTCCGATTCGTTGGCGCTGCCCGCCGCTGAAGGCATGTGGATAGCGGCGCAGGTGGCGCTCCTCCAACCCGACCAATTTTAGCGTTTCCAGGACGATCTGGCGCACCTCTTTGCCGCGCGCCAGCTTGTTATACACTAGCGGCTCCTTGACGATATCGAAAACGGTCATACGCGGATCAAGCGACGAGTACGGGTCCTGGAAGATCATATGGAAGTGCCGGCGCGCCGCGCGCAAAGCTTCACCCTTTAGGGTAGTCAGATCGATCCACTGCTCACCGGCGCGCAGTTCCACCTGCCCGCGAGTAGGCTCAATCGCCTGCACGATACAGCGGCCCAAAGTCGTCTTTCCCGAACCAGATTCGCCTACGATCGATAGCGTCTCGCCTTCGTTGACGTACAGGCTCACATCATCCACCGCGCGTACATGTCCCGTCACGCGCTTCATTAAGCCTCTGGTGATCGGGAAGAATTTACTCAGTCCGCGCACCGCCAGGATCTGCGAGTCTCCGACCGGCTTAGATGTTTGTCCACTCATCTTCTGGCTCCGTTTCTTGACCATAAAGGAAGCACCGCACTGCGTGCGCTTTTTCTTTTTCCACCAACGCCGGCATTGCCTTGTCACACAATCCTGGGATCATATTTGGGCAGCGCGATACAAACCCGCACTGCCTTGGCAGATCAATCGGGGTTGGAACAGTCCCGCTAATCACTTCCAGTTTCTCAACGCGCTGCCCCGGCTTTGGGATCGAGCGCAGCAGCTTCTGGGTGTAGGGATGCTTTGGGTTCGAAAACAACTCCCTGGTGGAAGAACTCTCAACCACCTGGCCGAGATACATCACGTAAACGCGGTCGACGGTTTCGGCGATTACGGCCATGTTGTGGGTAATGTAAATGATCGACATATCCTCTTCGCGCTGCAGTTCTTTCATCAGGTCTAAAATCTGGGCCTGGATGGTGACGTCTAGCGCGGTGGTCGGCTCGTCGGCGAGGATGATCTTTGGGTTACAGCTGAGCGCCATGGCGATCATGGCGCGCTGGCGCATGCCGCCAGAAAGCTGGTGGGGAAATTCATCAAAGCGTTGGCTGGGATTGGAAATCCCTACGCGGTTGAGCAGCCCGACGACGTGCTCGCGCGTCTTGCGGCGGTCCATCCCGGTGTGCAGCGCCACCATCTCACCAATTTGGTGGCCGACGGTATGCACCGGCGAGAAAGCCGTCATTGGCTCCTGGAAGATCATGGCAATATCATTGCCGCGGATAGAACGCAGCTCGCGTGAGTCGGGCGGAAGGGAAAAGATATCGATACATTCTCCGTTCTTCCGCTCCAAAAGCGCCGTTCCTTTGACAACTTCGCCAGGGGGCTGGACCAGACGCATGATCGACTGCGACATGACGCTCTTTCCGCAGCCTGACTCGCCGATAATACCGATCGTATCCTGGTCCCCGACCGTTAGATCCACACCATCAACCGCCTTAACGATCCCCTCGTCAAGGAAGAAATAGGTTTTGAGGTCACGGACTTCTAATCGATTCATCGCTTTTATCCTTCCTAATCCTGTCCCGTACAGCGTCTATTTGGCCTCAACGCTCCAGATCGATTCGAGCTCCCAGGCACTTAAGTCAAGCAACTGGACAGCCCCGTTCTCTGAAAAGAGCTCAATCCCCAGGCTGTCCGGTTCAGGCAGCATCAGCGCCGACAAGGTCACCTCACCGTCATTAGCAAACACTTCGATAGAAGACTGGTCGACGAAGATGCGCAAGCGGATCTTGCCGTCCTGCGGCTGCAGCGGGGCGGCGCTATATTTCGCAAACCGCGCGTTGAAGCCGCCGTTTTCCGGGATCGTGCGGTCTAAAAATACGATTGAAGACGCAACGTCGTACCCGACGGTGACACCATAGGAACCATTTACCGCTGTTCGGACACCAAACTTTGCCGCGGGGTCGGTTATCTGGAAGGTCAAGTCCAGCTCATACGTGTTGCGCGGCGGCTGGAATTCTACTAGGGGCGCAGTGTCCTCGATCACCCGACCAGAGATCAGAACAGGATCCTTGCGCAGACCTTCGAGCGCAGGAATGGGCCTCTGGACGATGCGCAGCCCGCCGTCCCGCTGTACGAGCGTTATCTCTCGCGGCAGTGCCTGGCTGCCCCTACCCCAGTCGGTTGGGACGGTAGTGGCATATTCCCAATTGCCCAGCCAGGCAATGATGATTTTTGGGCTGTTGGGATCATCATAGTCGTTGTAGCTGCGCACGGCATAATAGTCCGGACCGAAATCCAGCCAGTTGGCGTGCTCGCGCCCTGCCAGGGCCGGGGAGCTCGAGAACATAAAGTGGTCCACGCTGATGTGCCCGCCGATAGCCCCTGTGCGCTGGTCGATGATCTCGATCTGCGCCTGCTTTCCGACCCATTGGGAGACGTCCCAGCTAACCCAGCGCAGGATATTGGTATCGTCTCCGTTCGCGGTGCGAACTGCCTCGCCGTCCACCAGCAACTGCACACCCGCCTCCGCCCCGCGAGCGCTGCCCGCGAGCAGAAAGTTGATATAGGGCAATTCAATTGTGAATTTCGGCGACGTAATGGTTACCTGCCCACGGTGGCCGTTCTCGGACCCGGGCGTAAAAGTGCTCAGGTATCCTGAGCCCAGGAAACCGGCGCTCGCGTGGCTGCCCAGGGCGTCGCCGTTCCCAACCATCAGCGGGTCGCCCTCGGCAGACCAACCCTCGGGCAAGCCGTTTTCGAAATCGGCGAAGACCGTGCCGTGCAGCCCATCCCCACGTAAAAGATATGCACTCGCATCTGCATCGAGGGTGAACTTCTCACCGTCAAAATCACCGACGAAATACTGCTCGGTATTGGGACCCATCCCTACCAGCATGACCCATTTGCGGTTGTTCGGGTCGCCATCAATCGCCATTTGGAACAAGTCCGGGCATTCCCACACTTGTGACTGCGCTCCAACTGGCCCGAAGTCACTCAAGTGTTCCCAGTTCTTCAAATCTTTCGAGCCATAAAAACCGATCATGCGCCGGTCGGCGATGGCGATGGCCATAATGTATTGGCCGGTTTCTTCGTGATAAAACACGTGCGGGTCGCGGAACCCCTTTTCTTCGTGGATGATTAGCGGGTTCTGGTCATAGTAGCCAAAGCGGGTGTAATCATAGCTGACTGCTAGCCCAGGCGCCTGATGGCCGGTGCCGTCCGCATCGAAGATCGTAAAGAATGCCAGCATAGGCGGGTTCTGCCCGGGGATGGCAAAGCCGCTGTCATTGCGTACGTCAACAATTACGGAGCCTGAACCAGAGTCAATCCCCGGCAGGTTTACGCTCGGGAAGGGGCGCTCTTTCCAATGCACCAGGTCTTCAGATTCGGCATGGCCCCACCAGAAGAGGTGATAGGTGCCGTTGTACCGAATCGTCCCATCCGGATCACCAATCCAGCCGCGCACCGGCGAGAAGTGATACTGCTGGCGAAACTTTTGTTCATACTGAGCCGGCACCACCACAGGGTCATAAGCAGGACGCGCCTCCAATTCGGCCAGGTAATCCGCGGGGGCCTTCGGAGTAGGTGTTGGCAGCGGGGTGGAAGTGCCGCGCGGAGAAGGAGATGGGCTCGGTTCCTTGGACGGTTCAGTTGGGCTTGGTGTAGTGGATGGATTTTTCACAGAACTGCAACCTCCTAGCAGTATCAAAACGATTAACAAAGCAGCAGAAAAACGGTAAAGGTTCATGCGTTCCAACATTAGCGTGAGTAGGGGTCTGCCGCATCACGCAGGCCGTCGCCAAGAAAGTTGAACAGGATCACAGCCAGGATAATCGCCGCGCAAGGGTAGAGCAGCCAGGGATAGTAGCCAATCACGGTCACGTCTTGCGCCTGCTGCAGGAGCGACCCCCAGCTGACATTGGGCGGGTTTATGCCAAGGCCCAGGAAGCTCAAGGTCGTTTCACCCAGGATCATGCCCGGGATGGAGATGGTGATGTTCACGATCAGGTAGCTGGTGAATCCTGGTAATAGATGGCGGAAGATAATGGCCATGTTGCTAGCCGATGAAATTTTCGCCGCCGTAACGTAGTCTTCCTCGCGCAGCGAGATGATCTTGCCGCGTACCACGCGCGCAAGACCTGTCCAACCCACCAGCGATAAGATCAGGGTAATAGCCAGGAACTTCTGTATGCCTGTCCACTCCTGCGGGATCGCTGCCGAGAGTGCCATCCAAAGCGGAATCTGCGGGATGCTCATGATAAATTCGATCAGGCGCTGGATCCCCAGGTCCACAATCCCGCCAAAGAAACCTGAAATGCCGCCCAAGAGGATACCCAGGAAAAAGCTGATCAAGACGCCGCCAAAACCGATAAATAGTGATACGCGTGAAGCATGCACGATGCGCGAGAACATATCGCGTCCCAATTTATCACTGCCAAGGAGGAGCAGCGGCGTATCCGAATCGACACCCAACAGGTGAGTATCTCCCGGTAATACACCCCACATCTTGTACGGTTCGCCTTTGACGAAGAGTTTTACAGGGAAGCGCTGGCTGGTATCGTCTACGAAGCTGTAGGTGTAGGTAGCCTCATCCAGCTGGCTCACGCGGTGGTAAACAAACGGCCAGTGGAAGTTTCCCTGCTCGTCGCGAATGCGAATCTGCGTGGGTGTGGCAAAGAGGAGGTCGCCAAAGCGTGTAACTGGGCTGTAGGGAGCAACAAAATCCGCGAAGATGGCGATCAGGTACATCACAACCAGCAGCCAGAAACTAATCATCGCCAGTTTGTGCTTTTTGAATTTCGCCAGCATCAGCCTGTACTGCGATGCCTCCAGCAATTGCTCGGCCACCTTCATGCGCCGCGCACGGGTTCCGCGATAGCGCTCCTGAAGTTCTTTGGCGCGCCGGTTGACGTAATGGTCGGGAATTGGGTTGGGTAATGCCTTGTCCATTTAGATTCCTGTTCTCCCTTCTGTTTATTCGAAGCGAATGCGCGGATCCGCCCACGCGAGGAGAATATCGGATATCAGCGTTCCGATGATTGTCAGCGAGCACAAGATCAACACAAACCCGCCCGCCAGGTACATATCCTGGCCCAGCGTGGCGTCCAGCATCATCGGCCCAACCGTGGGAATGTTTAGTACTTTGGATACCACCAGTTCACCACCCACTACTCCTGGCAGCATCCAGCCGATGGTGCTGATAATGGGATTGATAGCGATGCGGATGGGGTATTCCAGGATTACGCGCCACTCTGGAAGGCCTTTCGCGCGCGCGGTGGTCACATACTGCTTCTTCAGTTCGTCCAGCAGTGTAGCGCGCAGGATGCGGATCAGGCCTGCCGAGCCGGTCACGGAGAGGACCAGGAGAGGCAGCCAGACATTGCGCAGCATATCGGTAAACTTTGCTAACGACCAGGGAGCATCACGGAATTCAGGTGAAAAGAGGCCTGTCGTCATGTAACCGGTTTTCGTAAAAACGGCGTACAGCAGTACCAGCGCCAGCAAAAAGGCCGGGATCGAAAGTCCTAAAAA
>CAYYNB010000077.1:9437-26519 GCA_964472565.1 uncultured Anaerolineaceae bacterium | reverse complement strand
GATCCCCAACATGTTCAAGATCGCCGGCGAATTGACCTCGACGGTCTTCCATGTGTCGGCTCGTTCACTGGCAACTCAGGCGCTGTCGATTTTTGGCGACCACTCCGACATTAATGCGGTTCGTTCAACTGGTTTTGCGCTGTTGGCTTCGGGCAATATCCAGGAAGTCATGGACATGGCCCTGGTGGCCCATGCGGCCACGCTCGAATCCCGCGTGCCCTTCCTGCACTTCTTCGACGGCTTCCGTACTTCGCACGAAGTCCAGAAAGTGGAAGAGATCACCAAAGACGATATGCGCCAGATGATCGACGATAAGTATGTCCTCGAACATCGTCTGCGCGGTATGTCGCCCGATCGCCCCATTATGCGCGGTACCGCTCAGAACCCTGATGTGTACTTCCAGGGCCGCGAAACGGTGAATCCGTACTATGAGGTAACTCCTGGAATTGTCCAGAAGTGCATGGACCGTCTGGCGAGCATTGTGGGCCGTCAGTATCACCTGTTTGATTATGTCGGTGCGCCCGATGCAGATCGCGTCGTCGTTGTGATCGGTTCCGGTGGTGAAGCGCTGCATGAAGTGGCGAATTACCTGAACCAGCGCGGCGAAAAAGTGGGTGTGCTCAAAGTTCACCTCTATCGCCCGTTCGACTGCTCGGCGTTTGTGGCCGCGCTGCCTAAATCCGTCAAGCGGATTGCTGTCCTTGACCGCACCAAGGAACCCGGTTCCGCTGGCGAACCCCTCTATCAGGATGTGATCACCGCCTACAATGAAGCCATGTCGGAAGGCACCATCAGCCAGATTCCGCTGATCGTCGGTGGGCGTTATGGCCTTGGTTCGAAGGAATTTAATGCGGGCATGGCGAAATCGGTGTTTGACAATCTCAAAGCCGCCAAGCCGAAGAATCACTTTACCGCGGGTATCATTGAAGACGTAACCAACAGCAACCTTGACTGGGACAACGACTTCAGCGCGGAAGAACCCGGTGTTCACCGTGCGTTGTTCTACGGCCTCGGTGCCGATGGTACGGTTGGCGCGAACAAAAACTCCATCAAGATTATTGGTAAAGCCACCGATAATTACGCGCAGGGCTACTTCTATTACGACTCCAAGAAATCCGGTACGATGACGACATCGCACCTCCGCTTCAGCAAGAATCCGATCCGCAGCACCTACTTGATCGAAAAAGCGGGTTTCGTGGCGTGCCATAACTTCGCCTTCCTCGAACAATATCCGATGCTCGATCACCTGGAAAATGGTGGTGTGTTCCTGCTGAACAGCCCCTACGCGCCCAGCGAAGTCTGGGAACACCTGCCTGCTGAAGTGCAGAAGGCCCTTATCGAGAAGAATGCCAAGTTCTACGTCATCGACGGAAATGCTATCGCCAAGGGCGTCGGTCTGGGTGGCCGCATCAACATCATCATGCAGGCCGCCTTCTTCAAAATTTCCGGTGTGCTGCCCGAAGAGCAGGCTATGGAAATGATCACCCACGCTGTGGAAGACACCTACGGCAAAAAGGGTGGCAAAGTCGTTGAGATGAATATCAAGGCGGCCAACATTGCCGTTGAAAAAATCGAGCGTGTGACCATTCCGGCAGCCATCAACAGCTCGATCCACATCGGGCGTCCCATGCCTGCCCACGCACCTGAATTCGTTCAGAGCGTTACAGCCGAAATTATCGCGGGACGCGGTGATATGGTACCCGTTTCGAAGATGCCCGCCGATGGCACCTTCCCCGTTGGCACCACCCAGTACGAAAAGCGCAACATTGCGACCGAAATTCCTGTCTGGGAACCGGAAGCCTGCATCCAGTGCAACCAATGCGCCTTTGTATGCCCGCACGCTACCATCCGTATGAAGGTCTACGATGCCCAATACGCCAATGGTAGCTCGCCCGCCGGTTTCAAATCGATGGAAGCCAAGGGTAAGGAATGGAAGGGCATGAAATACACCATCCAGGTGTCCCCGCTGGACTGCACCGGCTGCGGTCTGTGCGTCGAAGCGTGCCCGTCTTATGCCAAGGATGCCAGCGGTCAGAAGACCGAGCGTAAAGCCGTCAACATGGTTCCGCTCACCGACGATCTGCGCGCCCAGGAAAATAACGGTTGGGAATACTTCCTGACCATCCCCGACACCGACGCGGCGCTGTTCAACCGCTTTACAGTGAAGGGTTCGCAGCTTCTGCGCCCGATGTTCGAATTCTCTGGTGCCTGCACAGGCTGCGGTGAAACACCCTATATCAAGCTCATGTCCCAGCTCTTTGGTGACCGTGCGCTCATCGCCAATGCCACGGGCTGCTCGTCCATTTATGGCGGTAACTTGCCCACCACTCCCTACACCACACGGGCCGATGGGCGTGGTCCGGCCTGGTCGAACTCGCTGTTCGAAGATGCCGCAGAATTCGGTATGGGCATGCGCCTCACAGTTGAGAAACTGTCAGGCTATGCCAGCGAACTGGTTGAACAACTGATCAGCAGCGCGACTCAGAATGTTGATCTGCTGGTAGCCATCCGCGATGCGGACCAGAGCACTCAGGAAGGCATCGAAGCGCAGCGCGCCCGTATTGTTGAACTGAAGGCGCTGCTTGAAGCCGAAGGCTCCGAATTTGCCCAGCAGCTTCATAGTGTGGCCGATTACCTCGTCAAGAAGTCCGTCTGGATCTTCGGTGGTGATGGCTGGGGCTACGACATCGGTTACGGCGGTTTGGACCACGTCCTTGCGTCGGGCCGCAATGTCAACGTCCTGCTGCTCGACACGGGGATGTACTCGAACACCGGCGGTCAGATGTCTAAGGCGACCCCGCGCGCTTCTGTAGCGAAGTTTGCGGCGGCGGGCAAGAATATGCCCAAGAAAGACCTGGGCATGATCGCCATGACCTACGGCAATATCTATGTCGCCCAGGTTTCAATGGGTGCAAATATGAACCAGGCGGTCAAGGCGTTTGCCGAAGCCGAAGCTTACGACGGCCCATCCCTGATCATTGCCTACGCGCACTGCATCAATCATGGCATCGACATGCGCCAGGGGAACGCCATCCAGAAAGAAGCGGTTGAAACCGGCTTCTGGCCGCTGTACCGCTACAATCCCGATAATGTCAAAGCGGGCAAGAATCCACTCTCCCTGGACTCGAAAACTCCGACGGGCAACGTGGAAGACTTCATGTACAAGCAGGTTCGCTTCCGCGTTCTGCGTCAGGCTGATCCGGCTCGCGCCGCAGAGTTAGCTACCATGTTGAAGGAAGACTTGATCGGGCGCTGGAAACTCTACGAACAGTGGGCCGCGCTGGATCTGTAAGATCATTCCAAGAAACCCTTCATCCGGTTTGCCACCCCTTCCCTCAGGGAAGGGGTAAAGAAAAGAATGGCGACGCAGCTTAAGTCGCTGATCGGTGTAATCAAAAACGCCTCGGTTAGTTCACCGGGGCGTTTTTACTTTTAAGGGTTTTTGTCGGCGAAGGGCAAAAGTTTTAGGCCGATCCAAGAAAATAATTCCCACATGCTGTGGGTTTGCCTCCCCTTCCCTCAGGGAAGGGGCAAGGGGGGATGGGGTAAAGAAAATATTGGCGCAGCCTTATTCACCACGATAATCGTTCAGAACTTCAACCAGTTCAGGCACACTCACAGGTTTGACCAGATACATATCGCCCCCAATCGCGCGGCAGCGGGCAATATAATCAGGCAGATCATAGGCCGTAATCATTACAATAGGAACATCCACCCCATGCTTTCGCAGCAGTTCGGTCATATCCAGACCGTTCAATCTACCGGGCAGATGAATATCGACCAGAAACAGATCAGCATTCCAGATGTCCTCACTCTGCAAAGCACTTTCTGCATCATTAAACGTCATCAATGCATCGCCGGTTGAATTCGTGACCCGCTCCAAAAGCAAAATATTGGTGGGATCATCTTCGACGTAGATAATGTTCATTGTTACTCCAATAAGCTGTCACCCCTCGATGCCCCGATGATACCATAAGACATTTTTAAAGAAAATGATTTCCTCACTTTGGACCCCTTGCCACACGGAGTTAGCACAACTATCTTGACAAAAAGTTTGGATTGGCGTATCGTAGAAGTAGCTTATTTCATTGAGTGATAAAAGTTTAAACCATGAACAAGCCTCGCCGCGCCAACCGTGATCTCATCAAAGCGATGAACCGTAATCTCATCCTCAATACGGTGCGTCGCCAGGGACCGCTGTCGCGTACCCAGCTAACCGAAATCTCCGGCCTGAGTGTCGGTGCTGTCTCTCAAATCACCAACGATCTGATCCAGGATAACTGGATATTGGATATGGGCGCGGGCGATTATACCGGCGGGCGGCGGCAGATTTTACTGCGTTTGAATCCGACGGCGGGTTACGTGCTCGGCCTGAAACTGATGGAACAGCGCGTTGTCTGCGCCGTCACTGATCTTGAAACCACCGTGCTCCACTACACCGAAACAAGCCTGTCATCCGATCATTCTCCCCAGCATGTCAGCGCCGCACTCTGCCGTTTAGTTGAACATACCATTGTTGAAGCAGGTATCTCGCGCAAAAAAGTGCTGGGTGTCGGGGTTGGCTTGGCTGGCGTTGTCGATTGTCCAACCGGAGTCGTGTATTATTCGCCGTTTTTCCAATGGAAAAATGTCGCGCTCGCCCAACTTATTGCCGATCAGCTCGGTTTGCCGGTTTATCTCGAAAATGATGTTAACACGCTCACCATCACCGAGCAGTTATATGGCCCTGGACATGAGGTTTCAAACTTTGTAGTTGTCACCATCGGGCGCGGTATCGGGATGGGTATGGTGCTCAACCACCAGCTCTACCAGGGTGAGCAGGGCGGCGTTGGCGAATTAGGACATATCACCCTTGATCCCAATGGCCCACGCTGCGACTGCGGCAAACGCGGCTGTCTGGAAGCCTTAGCCGCTGATGCTTCAGTGCTGGACTACGTCGCGCAGAAAAATGGCACGCCCGTCGCTTCCCTGCCCGCCGTAATCCAGGCCGCCGAACAAGGCGATGTGCTGGCGCGTGAAGCCTTAGCGCGCAGCGGTCATTATCTGGGCTTAGGTTTAGCCACCGTGATCAACGTCCTCAGTCCATCACTGATCATCCTCAGCGGTGAAGGGGTGAGCGCTGGAGAATTTCGTTTGCAGTCCATGCGCGAAGCCATGCAGAAGTATACGTTTAATGGCTTACTCGATCATGTGCGGTTGGAAGTCAAACCCACGGATGATCGAACCTGGGCACGGGGTGCCGCCGGATTAGTCGTCGGCAAGGTATTTGAGTCGCCGTTGTTGGGTGTTTCTTAATCGCTCTCTTTTTTTAGAAAAGTTTCTTTAGTCAATGAAGAAAGGTTGATCGCGTGGCAGGCAACCGGGGTTTTCATAAATGGAAGTGGATTATCTTCTTCCTGTCACCGAGTCTGATCGGGCTGCTGGTTTTTGTCCTGGGACCAATCCTCTATTCGCTGCGCCTGACACTATACGATTGGAACCTGCTATCCTCTCCCACCTACCGGGGATTGGGCAATTTCGAAGAACTGTATCACGACCAGGAATTCTGGCAGGCTTTCAGGCACACCCTGACCTACATCGCCATCTACACGCCCGCCGTGATGAGTCTGGCGCTCGGAACCGCGCTCCTGCTCAATCGGCCCCTGCGCGGTATCGCCTTTTTCCGCGCGGCCACCTTCGTTCCGGTCGTGTCTTCCTGGGTGGTTGTCTCGCTGGTCTGGCGCTGGATTTTTAATCCCAAGTTCGGCCTGTTGAATTATGCCCTGGCCCAAATCGGCGTGACAGGTCCCAACTGGTTATTCGACCCGGACACCGCGCTCTATGCCCTGATAATCGCGGGCGTATGGAAAGACATTGGTTTTGTCGCGGTGATGTTTTTAGCCGGGTTGCAAAGCATCTCCGACACCTACTATGAGGCCGCCAAAATCGACGGCGCGCGGCCCTGGCAGCGTCTGCGCCACATCACCCTGCCGCTGCTCACGCCGACTACCTTTTTCGCCCTGATTATCTCGCTGATCAACTCGTTCCAGATTTTTGAACAGGCCTGGCTGATGCCCGAACGCTTTGCCCGGCGCGGCACCTCGGTAGTAGTCGAGCAGATCGTGAACAACGCTTTCCGCTACAACCGGATGGGATATGCTGCGACCATGTCCTGGGTACTCTTTGCCGTCATTTTCGCCGTCACGCTGGTGCAGCTTGCCTTACAGAAACGGTGGGTTCATTACGAATCATGAGCGCAAATACTTTATCTCGTATCCAAACACACACATCGACTCGCCGCCGTAATGAGCATGTCGTAAAAATCGCGGTCGGCCTCCTGCAATATGCCTTGCTCACCATTCTGGCGCTGACCATGCTGCTTCCGTTTGCCTGGATGCTCAGCACATCGCTCAAGTCCACGCAGTATGTCCTGAGCGTTAAGCCGCAGTTCATCCCCGATCCACTGTCTACGGAAAGCTATACCACGCTCTCCGATTTGTTACCTGTGGATCGTATGCTGTTTAACAGCATGTTTGTTGCGCTGGTAGGAACCGCCGGACAAATTCTGTTTTCCGCGATGGCCGCCTATGTTTTCGCGCGTATGGAATGGCGCGGGCGTAACATCGTATTTTTACTCTACCTCATCACCATGATGATCCCCAGTCAGGTGACGCTCATCCCGCTCTTCATCCTGATCCGCCAGCTTGATTGGGTCAACACCTACCAGGGACTGATTCTCCCCGGCCTGTTCAGTGCTTTTGGCGTGTTTTTGCTGCGCCAATCCTTCATGACCTTGCCCCGCGATCTCGAAGAAGCCGCTTTTATGGACGGGGCGAATCATTTCACCATCTTCTGGCGCATCATTCTGCCACTCTCCAAACCTGCTATTGCCACGCTTTCAGTACTGAGTTTTATGCAGTTCTGGAATGCTTATCTGTGGCCGCTCTTTGTGGGCCGCGAGGAATCATATATGACGTTGCCTGTGGGTTTAGCCAAGTTACAAGGAGGTCCAACAGCGTTAACACAGTGGAACGTAGTTATGGCCGGGGCAGTCATCACGGTTCTGCCTATCTTGATCATGTATCTGTTTGCTCAAAAGTGGTTTATCCGCAGTGTCACCCTGAGCGGCATCAAAGGATAAATCATAGTCTCGAATACCGTTATTTAAATGAGGAGAACTATATCATGGCCCGTAAGTTGTTTGTGCTCGTCGTGCTTGTTGCCATGCTGGCTGGGTTTGCTCCCTCCCACAGCCTGGCCCAGGATGTCCAGACTATTCGTTACTTCAACTTCTCGTCCGATCCCGATCACATCGCGGATCTCCAGTCGATTGTCGATGCGTTCCAGGCTGAGAATCCCAATATCAAAGTCGAAGTGACCAGCGCCGCCTATGCGGACTACTTCACCCTCCTGCAAGGTGACTTCGCGGGTGGCGATCCGCCCGATGTTTTCGAACTCAACTACGAAAACTTCGTCAGCTATGCCGCCAACGATGTGATGTTGGACCTCAGCAGCTACATCAGCGCCGATGCACCCTACTATCCCCGCGCGCTGGAAGCCTTCCAGTACGACGGCAAGCAGTTGGCGCTCCCCGAAACCTTCTCAACCGTGCTCTTGTTCTACAACAAAGACCTCTTCGACCAGGCTGGTGTGGAATATCCCACCGCTGAATGGACCTGGGACGATGCGATGGTCGCCGCCAAAGCCATCCGTGCCCTCGGTGAGGACATCTGGGGCATCTACTCGCCCATCCAATTCTGGGAATTCTACAAAAAAGCCGCTCAGAACAACTGCGCGTTTCTGAACGAAGACCAGACTGAATCCACCATCAATTCGCCCGAATGTGTGGCCGCACTCGAAACCATGATGAGCTTTGTCAACGAAGATGTCATGCCCGATCCCGTTGAACTCGGCGGCCTTGCCAACGAAACCCTCTTTGAAAACGGCCAGCTCGGTATGGTGGTCATCGGCATTTGGCAGTTTGCTGCCTTCGCGGACGCCCCCTTTGCTTGGGACATTCAACTGGAACCCGGCATGGCGCAGAAGGGCCATCACTTCTTCTCGAATGGTGTCGCCGTGTCGAAGGATACCGAATATCCTGAAGCCGCTGCCGCCTTCGCGCAGTATCTGACCGCCAGCGAAAAAGCCGCAACGGTGCGCGTCGAAACCGGTTGGGAACTGTCCGCGCTGGATAAGCCCGAATACTTCGAAGCCTATCTCGAACAGACCCCTCCCGACAACCGCGAAGCCGTCTTCCAGGCCCTCGAAAGCCCGGTTACGCCTCCCGTAATCGAACGTCAGCAGGAAATGCAGGATGCAATTGGTGCTGTCCTCGACGCAGTGCAGATGGGTGAAATCGATCCCCAGACCGCGCTCGACATCGCCAAAGAAGAAATTGATGCACTTCTGCAATAACTAACGATCCGCTTCTGGGGCGATCTCCGCGCGACAGCACAGAGATCGCCCCCCCAATTCATTCTGGAAGATCAACCCATGAAACTTCACAACGCCAGCCTTAACATCATCCGGCATGGACAGGCTCCCAGCGGTGCTTATGTCGCCTCGCCCACCTTTTCACAATATGGCTATGCGTGGTTGCGTGATGGCACCTGGACAGCCTACGCGATGGATTGTGTCGGCCAGCATGACAGCGCGCGCGCCTTCTATAGCTGGGTAGGCCAGACATTGATGAACCAGCAGTCCCGCTTCGAAAAACTGTTCAGCAAATGCGCGCGGAACGAGCCGCTGGATGAAACGGATTATCTGCCCACCCGTTTTACGCTGGATGGATTTGTTGATCACGATCAGTTCTGGTGGAATTTCCAGTTAGACGGTTACGGCACCTGGCTCTGGGGCTTGGCGCAGCACATTGAGCTGGTACCGGACAGTGATCTGTGGGATTCACTTCGTACGGCTGTTACCCTGACCATGCAGTATCTGAGCGCCTTGTGGCCGAGCGCGAATTATGACTGTTGGGAAGAATTCCGTGACAAGATTCATACCAGCACGTTAGCTTCTCTCTATGGCGGTCTGAGCGCGATTCGCCGCATTGAACCCGGTTTGGTACCCGATCATTTGCCCGAACAAATCCAATCCTACATCCTGCAAAACTGCGTCTCAACCGGTCATTTTAGAAAATATGTCGGCAGCAGCGCCGTCGATGCTAGTCTGCTGTGGGTCGCCGTGCCCTATCGCGTTGTAGAAGTCACCGATCCGCGTTTTATTGCCACTGTGCAGCGCATCGAGCAGGAGATTCACCGTCCCGGCGGCGGCGTCTATCGTTATGCCGCCGATACCTACTACGGCGGCGGTGAGTGGATTTTGTTGACCGCTTTTTTGGCCTGGACCTATATCGAATTAGGCCGCCCCGCCGACGCCCGCCGTTTAATGACATGGATCGAATCCCAGGCGACGCCTGCCGGGGAACTTGCGGAGCAGGTATCCACGCATCTCCTTGATCCCAGCCGCTACCCGGAATGGGAGCAAAAATGGGGCACGGTGGCTTGTCCGCTGTTATGGTCGCACGCTATGGTTCTGATTGTTGAATCGCTACTGGAAAAACAGGCATGATCGAACTTATTCACAATCCATTGGGGTTAGAACATCCCTACGAACAGGGGCCGGAAGAACGCGTGCCGCGTCAACCGCTCGCGGGTGAATCCTTTACCGTCGGCATCGTGACCCGTCCGCCGGGAGCCGTCAAGCGTGTGACCGTCCACACCCGCCTCAATGATCAGCCCGGCGCGGTCATCGACGCGGTAAAAAAAGGCGAATGGCATCCCGAACTCGAAATCGGTGCCGGTGCGGAATATTTGGAGCGCCTTGTCCGCGTGGAACAGGATGTCTGGCACGCCGAGTTAACTGCACCCCCGGTGGGTGACACGCTCACCTACTGGATCGAATCCGGCGATCAGGTTACGCCCGCTTATACGATTCATGGGCGTGGCTGGCAAACCAGATTCCAATCGCAGCCCGATCAACTTCAGCCGGGCGTGATGCACCTCCGCCCCACCGGAATCACGGGCGCAGGTCGTGCCCCCCAGCAGGTCGAGTGGCTGACCGATGGCAAACGTGCCCACCGCGTCCGCCTGACATTTACCTGCCCCCCCGACGAAGCATTTTACGGCCTGGGCGAGCGTTTTAATGCCCTGAATCAGCGCGGCGAAATCATGGATGTACGCTGTTACGAGCAGTACAAAAATCAGGGCAAACGCACCTATATGCCCATCCCATTTTTATTATCCTCATCCGGTTACGCGCTCTTTGTGAACAGCAACCGCTGGATGCAGTTCGATCTCGCCGCCACCACCCCGGACCGCTGGACCCTCGAAGCCGATCTCGGCCCCGACGAATCGCTGGAACTGACTTGGTTTGTAAACGACGATCCGCTGGAATCAATCGCCCAGTTCACTCAGCTAACCGGGCCTGCTGCGTTGCCCCCGCTCTGGAACTTTGGTCTGTGGATGAGCGCCAACGAATGGAACTCTCAGGCGCGGGTGATGCAGGTTGTCGAAGAGTCCTTCGCTCACAACATTCACCCTTCTGTACTGGTGATCGAAGCCTGGAGCGATGAAAACACGTTTTACATCTGGAACGACGCCCAATACACCCCCACACCCGGCGCTGGCGCGCTTCGTTATGCCGATTTCACCTTCCCGCCCGATGGCAAATGGCCGAATCCAAAGGCTATGATCGACTCCCTGCACGCCCAGCAGATTCGTTTAATCCTGTGGCAGATTCCCGCCATCAAATTGCCCGACGCCCCCCATCCCCAGCACGAGGCGGACCGCGCCTATGTGGAACAGGCGGGCCTCGCCGTTCGTAACCCGGATGGCAGCTTCTACCGGATTCGCCCGTTCTGGTTCCGGGGCGGCTATCTGTGGGACGTAACCAACCCCGCCGCGCGCGAGTGGTGGTTCAAAAAACGCGCTTATCTGCTCGAAGACCTGGGCGTAGATGGCTTTAAGACGGATGGCGGCGAACATCTCTGGAGCAGCGCGGCCCAGTTTGCCGATGGTCGCACCGGGGAAGAATTATGGAACGTCTATCCCCAGTTGTACACCGAGGCCTACTACCAGTTCATCACCGAAAAACGGAACGGGGATGCCCTCCTGTTTAGCCGCGCCGGATACATCGGCTCCCAACGTTCGCCTACCCATTGGGCCGGTGACGAAAATTCCAACTGGGACGCCTACCGCCACTCGATTCTGGCGGGTTTGTCAGCCGGTATTTCAGGGATTCCGTTCTGGGGGTGGGACATCGGCGGGTTCAGCGGCGAGATTCCCTCCGCCGAATTGTATCTGCGCAGCGCGGCGCTGGCCGCCTTCTGCCCGATCATGCAGTATCACGCCGAATACAACCAGCACCGCACCCCCTGCCATGATCGCACCCCCTGGAATATCCAGGAACGCACCGGGGATGATCGGGTAATTCCTGCCTTCCGTTTGTTTGTGAACATCCGCCACAACCTGATGCCTTACATCTGGCAGGAAGCGCAGCACGCCGCCCAAACCGGAGAGCCTATGATGCGCGCTGTCCAGCTTTGGGATTCCCAGGCCTCTCCCTACCAGTATTTTTTTGGCCGCGATCTGTTGGTGTGTCCGGTGGTCGAAGAAGGTATCACGACGTGGCCTGTTTATCTGCCCGCCGGCGACTGGATCGATTTCTGGACTCACGAACGGTTTGCTGGCAACCAAACGATTCAGGTCTCCGTTCCCCTGGATCGGATTCCCGTCTACATCCGTGCCGGAGCCGCTGTCCCGGTAGTCTCGACCCAGCTTGATGAATACGTCCCGCTGACATCATCCCCGAATGATTTTTTAAGGACGGATGCATGAACCCGCAGGACTATCAGGCCTTTACTGCCGCGCTTCAACGCAATCTGGAGCGCGATCCCCGTGTGATCGGGCTGCTGGCTGCGGGATCAATGGCGCAGGGTTCGCATCAGCCCGATCAATGGTCGGATCACGATTTTTGGGTGGTTGTGGAATCGCCGGAGTGGTTCCACAACCATCTGGACTGGCTGCCCGACAGGGATCAGATTGTGCTGCACTTCCGGGAACAGCATGGCGGTTTTAAAACGCTGTACCGCAGCGGTCATCTGTTAGAATACGCTGTGTCGGACCGCGCCAACCTGCTCACCGCCAAAGTCAACGATTACCGCCTGCTCATTGACCGGGCCAATCTCGCCGCCGATTTGGAACGCATGCAGGGTGATACCACGTCCGAATTTCTCAATTGGATCAGCGACGATCACTGTCTGTTCGGACAGTTCATCACCACACTGCTGGTCGGAGTGGGCCGCTTCCATCGCGGTGAGTTGTTGAGCGCCCGCCAACTGATCACCGTGTTATCGCTTGGCCCATTGTTCCGCCTGATTCCCAAATATATTTCTACCGATCACCCGGAAGTAATTGATAACCTCGATCCGCTGCGCCGCTTTGAACTGGCCTATCCCGACCTCAGCGCCACGATCAACCGCCTGCTCAAACTGGAACTCGATCAGGTCGCATTAGGCTTGCTCAACTGGGCGGAACACGTGCTGCGCGATCTTCTGCCCGCTTACCCGGTTGAAGCGGTGGCGGTTGTTCGCGCCCAAATAGCCTGAATCCGCCAGATGACCTACTACAAAATGCGCTAACTGGGCGATCCTGTCTGGCCCAGCACGTCCTAAAATAGAAACAGTTAAGGACTTGAGAAGGGGAGTAATGGACGATGCTTTTGGCGCAGGGTGTGCTTGACAATCAGTTAACACTGAGTATCACTGTTGAACAACTGCTGGCGTGGATCATTATCGGACTCATCGCGGGGTTGCTTGCTAGCCTGTTTGTGCGCGGGCGTATTGGGATCACGGGCGCGATTGTGATTGGCCTTGTGGGGGCTATCATTGGGGGCTTTATTTTTTTCGATCTGCTCGATATAGTGGTAACAGGCGCTTTAGCGCGTGGAATTTTCATCCGTTGGGTTGATGTGCTTGTCGCCTTTGTCGGCGCAATGATCGTACTGGCTCTCACCCGTTCCTTTTATGGGCGGCGGCTCTGAAAATCAACAAGGCACATTCGCCGTGCATTTTTTCGATGAACGCGGTAAAAAAGGACTGCTATACTCATAGTTTAGGGCAGGCGAATGATCAATCGAATTTTCCTCAATTCCCAGCTTTTTGCCTCCCAGTTTCCCACCGTAGGCGACGGGAAAAATTACCGTCTGGCCGCCAATGATCATTGGTTAGCGGGCTTCTGGACCGGGTTGTTATGGCTGGCCTACGCGGAGTCAGGCCTCGCCGAACTGCGTCATAAGGCCGAAGCGCTGCTCACCACATTCGAGGATCGGTTAGATCGTCAAATTCATATCACACACGATCTGGGTTTTCTTTTCACCCTGAGTGCCCGTGCCCAATGGCAGCTTACAGGCGATCCCCGCGCCCGCGATCTGGCTCTCCGCGCCGCGCTGGAACTCAGCAAGCGTTACCATCCGTCCGGTGAATATATCCAGGCGTGGGGACCCGTTGGTGATCCCCAGGATGGCGGGCGAATGATCATCGATACGATGCTGAATCTGCCGCTGCTGTTCTGGGCCAGCCGCGAATTGAATCAACCCGATCTCCACGAGATCGCCGAAAAACACGCCCGTACCGCCGCCCGTTTTCTGCTCCGCCCCGACGCCAGCAGTTACCACACCTTTCTCTTCGATCCCGCATCCGGCCAACCGCTCCGGCCCCAAACCCACCAGGGTTACGCCGACGAGTCGCTGTGGGCGCGTGGGCAGGGCTGGGTGATCTATGGTTTTGCGGTAGCGAGTGAATGGTGCCAGTCCGCCGATTTTCGTGATCTGGCCGTTCGTGCTGCTGCGCGTTTTATGGCCGAACTCCCCGCCGATTACATCCCGACTTGGGATCTCCGCCTTCCGCCGGATGCCCCCGCCTATCCCGACACCTCCGCCAGTGCCATTGCAGCGGCGGGGATGTTCCGGCTGGCAAAACGGGTACCCGAAGTCCAGGCTTCCCGGCTGCGCGCCGATGCCCAACGCCTGTTGGATGCGCTGCTGGAACACAAACTCGAAACCGATGCCGGTGCTCAGGGGCTGCTGCGCGGCGGAACCTACCACGCTCATAAAGGTTGGGGTGTTGACGCCTACTTCATCTGCGGCGATTACTTCTTCCTCGAAGCGCTGTTCCACGCCACCGCTCCCGACTTCTGGGGACCATCTGAATTAACCTGAATCCCTCACGATTTAACCTGAATTCACCAAATCCTAACCTGCCACCCGGTCGATTCGCCTCCTCTGTATTAAACCAATCTGCTAGTCTTCCCTATACAAAAAACACCCCACCAGAGGGGGTGCTCATCGATGACTCAAGTTACTCAAGCGTCCACACCGTCACCTCTGCATCAATATAGCGGTGCCGCAGCGAGTGTGAGATCGAGATGCGATGGTGCCCATCCACCACATAGTACACCTCACCCACCTGGATCAGTTCAACGGGCGGCAGACTGGTTCCGCTGAGAATCGCCGTTGCGACACTGGTCCAGCGCATCGCGTTATATTCCTGCGTCGGATTGAAGTCGATGTCAAAACTATCGGCCTTATCCATCGTGCCGCGAATTTGACCAATCGCTACCGAGCGCGTGCCCAGAAAGTGCCGGTTCACGATCTGTCCTTGTATCTCGTCCAGTCTCATCAGTTGGCGCTCGTGCTTCGTGACGGCGGCACCAATCTTCTTCACCCGTCCGGTGACCAGTGCCTTCTGGAACAGCTTTCGTGCGGCAGGCGCGAGGGCGTCGGTGTCGTTCTTCGAGTTGATGATTCCCTGTTCAATCGCTAATTGTTGGAACATGGCGGCCTCCCGTCTCATTTACAACTACAGTTTACGGGCCAGCCATTTCATCATCGTCTCACTCAGTCTCTCAAAACGTCTCTCACAAAAAAAATGTGTTATGATCTTTTTTCTATCGGCAGACCATGAGGATAAAGAATTTGTCTCGGCTGAGTCTCTTTTTGCTGGGCACGCCAAGAGTAGAACTGGACGCCCAGCCAATCGACATCAACCGGCGTAAAGCGTTGGCGTTGCTCGCCTATCTTGTGCTCACAAGGCAGCCCTATCGCCGCGAATCCCTGGCGACTTTTTTCTGGCCCGATGCCGATCAGAGCCGCGCCCTGGCTAATCTGAGCACTCAACTCTGGACCCTGCATAAAGCCTGTGGCGAAGGCTGGCTCGAAGCGGGCGAAGAAGTGATTACTCTCCTCCCAGAGCGAGAGATCTGGCTTGACGTAGAACAATTCCGCCAAATAGCCGCCGCCCCCCCTGCCGAGAGCCTGGTTAGTTCGGTTACGTCACTGTCCGAAGCCGCCGCGCTCTACCGGGGTGACTTTCTGGCGGGTTTTACCCTGCGTGACAGCCCTGCCTTCGATGAGTGGCAGTTTTTCGAGACAGAAAATCTCCGCCGTGAATTGGCTGGAATCTTGGAAAAACTGGTGCGCTGTTACATTCTGCTGGAATCGTTCGAGTCCGCCATCCCCTATGCCCAGCGCTGGCTGTCGTTGGACCAACTCCATGAGCCGGCCCACCGTGAATTGATGCGGCTCTATCAGTGGTCCGGTCAGCGTGCGGCGGCACTTCGCCAGTACCAGCAGTGCGAGATGATTCTGGAAAACGAACTGGGTATTGGCCCAGACGAAGAAACCACAGCACTCTATCAGGATATTCTGAAGCACCAGTTGCGCGGCAAATCAGCGCGCGTTCAGCGCACCGTTGAAGTTCCCATTACCCCCGGCGTAATCCATGTCCCTCCCCAGACGACCTTATTTGTGGGCCGTGAGCACGAGCGCACCGAGATCGCCCGCCTGTTAAACGATCCCGCTTGCCGCCTCTTGACCTTATTAGGACCAGGCGGAATCGGTAAAACCCGCCTTTCTCTTCAAATGGCGGTTGATCTAGGCGCAGGTTACCCTGACGGAGCCTATTTTGTGCCCCTTGCCCCGGCGGAATATCTGCTCTCCGCTTTTGCCGACGCGCTAAAATTCTCCCCTCAGAACGGCGACCCCAAAGATCAACTGTTGTGTTATCTCAGCGAAAAACGTCTGCTGCTGATCACCGATAATTTTGAACATTTATTAGACAGCGCCGGCCTGCTCAGCGATATCCTGACTGCTGCCCCCGGCGTGAAAATTTTGGCAACATCCCGCGAACGCCTCAATTTGCAGGAAGAATGGATTTACGACATTCAGGGTCTGCCCTACCCGCCTGATGCCAATGCGGAAGATTTTGACCGTTATGGCGCAGTTCAACTGTTTCTCCAAAGTGCGCGCCGCGTGCGCGCCGATTTTGCGCTGTTCGGCGAAGATCGTGTTGCTGTTCGCCAGATTTGTTATCTGATGGACGGTATGCCCCTCGGCATCGAACTGGCAACAGCCTGGTTGCATGTCCTTTCCTGCCAGGAAATCGCCCAGGAAATTGAACACTCCCTCGATTTTCTGACAACCAACTGGCGCAATCTGCCCGCCCGCCATCGCAGTGTCCGCGCCGTGATGCAGTCCTCCTGGGACCGCTTAACACCCCAGGAATCATATGTTCTGAGCCAGCTTTCTATCTTTCGCGGCACCTTTGACCGTGAAGCCGCCCAGGCTGTCACCGGTGCATCCCTCCCGATTCTGTTGGCATTGGTCAGCAAATCCTTGCTGCGGCGCACCCCGGCGGGCCGTTATGAAATGCACGAACTTCTCCGCCAGTTTACGGCAGAGATGTTGGACGATCCCCATGAGCGCGATGCCGCCTTGAATCGCCACGCCATTCATTACGCCGCCTTCCTACAGCATCAGGAACCCATGCTCAAGGGCAGCACTCAGATTGAGGCACTGGATCGGATCGAACTCGACACCGATAACATTCGTGTGGCGTGGCACTGGGCCATTGACAGCCGCAAGCTTCAGATCATATCGGCCATGCTGCCCGGCCTGACCATGTTTTACATGATGCGCAGTCGTCTGCTCGAACATAAAGAGTTATTTCTGTTTGCCGTCACCCAGCTTGAACAGGAGTCGTTATCCGAAGACGATCAGACCGTGTTTTACGAGCTTAAAGCGGGTTTGTCGATGGCCTATCACCAA
>CAYYNB010000077.1:0-9337 GCA_964472565.1 uncultured Anaerolineaceae bacterium | reverse complement strand
CACCAAAGAGTTAGCTCTCACCTTCATGTTGCTCGGCATCGTGACCACCTGGTCCTATGTCTATGAAAGAGGGCTTGGTAAATGGTCCCAAAAGGCGCTTCATTGGTTTGAAGTGATGGGAGATCGCTGGGGCATGGCGTTGGCTTATCGTCTTATTGGTGACTGGATTCATTATGGCCCGGACGGTTTGGAGCCTGCGAAACAGTATTACCAGCAAAGCTTCGATACAGCCGCCGCAATTGGCGATCTTTGGGGCCAGGGTTTAGCCCTCAAAGCCCTCGGCTCGATAGCATTTGCGGTGGGCGATTATGTCGAAGCAGAACAGTTATATCGTCAGGGCCGCGAACTGAACCACATCGTTGGCGATCACGGCGAGGTCGTCTGGGCGATGGACCAGCTCATCTCCATCCTGATCATGCAGGGACGTTACGACGAAGCGGCTGATCTCGCCCACGAAGCAATGACACTCGCCAAACAGCTTGGCAATCGCAGCGCCTTCGCCTGGGGAACTTTCCAGCTCGGTGATATTGCTCTGGCCGCAGGTCGCTACGAGGAAGCTTCGGAATGGTACGACCAGAGTGTAGCGTTATTCCAGGTCGCCGAGCGCCTCTCGTATGTCCCCTCCTGGATCGTGTCCGCCCGTGCTGCGCTTGCCTTCTGGCAGCGTGACTATGTCACCGCCAAACGGATGCTCGAGGAAAATTTAGTCTGGCTCAGCCGCAGCAAAACCAACAAAGTGAGTTCCGAAAGTTTCCTGATGTTAGCCATCTCAACTGCCGCCCTGAACGGTGACCTGGCGATGGCAAAATATTATATTTTGAAGTCCCTCAAGCTCATCCGTGACAGCAACTCCGCGCCCGACATGCTGATTTCGCTGGCGGGCTTAGGTTGGTTTCTGTCGATCATCGGCCCGCAGGAACACGCGCTCGAAATTCTGCTGTTTGTGTGTCGTCATCCAGCCACCCCCGCCTTTACCCGCACCCAATCCGATCAGCTTTTATCGGATCTCTTATCCACCCAATCCCCTGAGATCATTGCTGCTGCCGAACAGCGCGTCGCCAATTGGACCGTGAAGACGCTGCTTCATGCCGTGGTCGATGATCTGCGCTTTTTCTGATCGTCTTGTTATCCCCCGCTGATGTCGCTCCACCGCAGCGGGGTGCCGCGTGGAATATCGCGGGCGGCGTGCCGCCCGATCACCTCATCCCAATATTTCGGTGCCAGTCCATGCCCCGGACGGATCGAGCGCACATTCTCCACGCTGAACACGTCGCCCGCCTGTATATCCTGCACCACAAACAGCGAACGGCGAAAAACGCGGCTTTTTGCCTCATTAGGGCTGACTCCATAATGCACCCGGCCCAATGCTTGCTCAGCCGCGCGCACCGCTTCCACCATCGCCTTAAATTCTCCTGGTTCGAGCGAAAAGGCGCTGTCCGGTCCGCCTGTGGCCCGTGACAGTGTGAAATGCTTTTCGATGATACACGCGCCCACTGCCACCGCCGCCACCGGAACCGCGATCCCCAACGTGTGATCTGACAGCCCAACCGGCACACCGAACGCCTCTGCCATATGTGGAATCGTGCGCAGATTGGCATCTTCCGGCGGCGCAGGATAAGCGCTCGTGCATTTCAGCAGCGCGATTTGGGTGCCGCTCGCATCTCGTATCGCTTGCACGCCCTCATCAATCTCGCTCAGGCTTGCCATCCCGGTGGACATAATGATCGGTTTTCCGGTTTGCGCCACCTTGCGCAGCAGTGGCAGATCGATATTCTCAAACGACGCGATCTTATAAGCCGGAACGCCCATGTTTTCCAAAAAATCCACCGCGCTAAAGTCGAATGGCGTGGAAAACAAATCCATTCCCAGATCGTTCGCCGCCGCTTTCAGTTTAGGCTGCCAGTCCCACGGCGTATACGCTTCCCCATACAGATCATACAGCGTCCGCCCATTCCACAGTGTCCCCTGAATCTGAAAATACGCGTTGTCACAATTGATCGTGAGGGTATCCGCCGTGTACGTCTGGATTTTGATCGCGTCTGCGCCTGCTTCTTTCGCCGCCTCAATGATCCGCACCGCTTGCTCAAAATCTTGGTTATGATTGGCCGACATTTCCGCGATGATATAAGCCCGTTCGCCGGGACCAATCCGCCGCCCGTTAATTGTTATGGATGCGCTCATAGTTCCCTCGCCAATGTCATAATCCGGGCAGGATGTCCTGCGACTGTTGTTTCATCCTGATCCACATATCCAGCCTGTGCGAACACCCGCCGCGATGCAGAATTGTCTGTTTTAATATAAGCATAAATCAATTGGACCGGCGTTGTCTGGAATACCCGCTGCGACGCGCGAAAAATCAGTTTGCTCCCATATCCCTGCCCGCGCCACCGGCTGTCCACCGCCACCGAAATAGTAGCCTCCGGCGCATCAATGGCAAACCGCACTTGCCCTATCGCCCCGCGTTCACCCTGCGACGCGATCATCAGCATCTTGGTCGCATCTCGTAATTGGTTTTCAAACCACCGGACATGTGTCTCCCAGGGAATGGGATCGCTGGCAAACGAGTTCGCTCGCGTGCCGGGATCATTCGCCCATTCCCAGATCATCCGGCAGTCGCTTTCCTGCGCCGGGCGCAGATCAATTTCCGCCGTTTGCATTGCCCAGATCACCCGTTCCGCCCCCCGACCATCCACCAGCGCCCGCCCACATGCCGCCATCTGCTTTCGTCGCGCCGCATCCCCGATCAGCGAACACAGCGCCGCGCCGATCTGTTCGTCGTTCAGGTCGTGCTGCCATCCCAGGTTGATCACCGCACCTCGTTCGCTCAAATCACGGGCAATCGGTTCCTGGTTCTCCGCCAGAACGATCACCGCGCTCGGCAGTCCCATATACAACAGTTCCCAGCACGTGCTCCCGCTGGCCGTCACAGCCACATCCGCCCACGCCATCAGTTCTGGCATCCGCGTCACGTTGTACAGCAGTTCAACCGTCGATCCATCCGCCGCTTGCCGCAAGCGCTCCGCGTGCGGATTCGCCGGGCCGATCACAACCTTCGCCTCAATATCAGCCAATTGGCGCAGCGCCCGAATCACTTTGAGCGTGGCATTATCCGGGTCGCTCCCTCCCAATGTCACCAGCACCTTTCGTGCGGTAGACTCGGGTTCGCGTGGCGACACGGTGCTGAATTCTTCTCTCAGTAGCGCATACCGTGTTCCCAGCAGCAGTAGCGTATCCGGTCCCGTATGGTAGCTCAGGTGTGGAGCATGGCTGTTCTGGTTGAGCATAATATCCGCATGATACCGTTCCAGCGCCGCCATATCATCCATAACCAGCAGCCGCGCCCCTCGAAGCATCGCCTGATAATCGGGCGTAAAATGATACCCGTCCAGCACCATCCACTGCGGCTGAGACTGTTTCGCTAGAAAGTCGAGTGTCGTGCTTAAATCACCAGGATCAGGATAAGGCCTTGGAATTGCCACAAAAGCGCAGCCCGCCTGCTCGATTCGCTGGCGCAGCCCGGCATTTTCACAGGCACTCAAAAAGGTGACTTCTCCACCGCGCGCCCGCCATGCCTGCGCCAGCGCCAGGCACCGCATAATATGCCCGCTGCCCATCTGCACTGTCGCATCGGCCCGGATCGTCAGGTAATGCCCTGTCAGATCGCCTTTTGCTGAATATCCCGGTTGATGTCCGCCCAAGCTGGATGCTCCTCTACCGCTTTTAGCGCATCTTGCCAGCTAAAATCGCCATGTCCAAAATGTTGATAAATCGTCCGCACCAGTTCCAGGTCTTCCGGTGTATCCACCGTCCAGCGATACCGCGCATAGTCCACCGGATTCGCAACCGCTCCCAGGCGGAACAGGGCTGGCTGCTGGTGAATATACGGTGTCACATGCTCTCGCCAGCCTGAATGATCCTCACGGTGGGCGCGTTCCAGCGCCGCAAAACTGAACACTTCCGTATCCAGCCCGCGCGGATACGTGCGCGGATTCAGGTTATTCACATAATCCACCGTCGGCGCGGCGCTCAGATACGCTGCAATCGTATAATCCGTCACCCCCGGATCGATCAGCGGGCAGTCCGACGTGATCCGCACCACCACATCCGCCGCGAAGTCCCGCGCCGCCTGGTAGTATCGATCCAGCACATCGTTTTCGCTGCCGCGTGCATACCGCCAGTGTTCCGCCTCGCACAGTTCAACCAGCACATCATCTTGTGGTAGTTCCGTCGTGGCGATCACAATCTGATCGATCAATCGCGCCTTTTTCAGTCGATACACACCCCACCACAACACCGGCTTATCCAGAATAGGCTGGAGCACCTTACCGGGAAGCCGCGTGCTGCCCATCCGCGCCTGGATAATTCCCACAACGGTCATCGTTACCCCAGTCCTCGGATCGCCGTCACCACATCATCAACATCCTCTTCCGTCATCTGTGGGAACATCGGCAGCGTAATTAGTCGTTCATACGCTGCTTCGGCCACCGGGCACAACCCCGGCCCGGTTCCCAGGTGTTCACGGTAATAGGGATGCAGATGCACCGGAATATAATGCACATTTACGCCAATATTTTCTGCTCGAAGCTTTCCGTAAATCTCCGCCCGCGCCGATGTTTCAAGATCAAACTGCACCATATACAGGTGATACGCATGCTCGACACCGGGCCGCACCGCCAGCGGTTGGACATAATCCAGGTCCGCGAGTGCCTGATCATACATCGCCGCGATCTGCTGCCGTTTTTGCACCGAGGTCCTCAGTTTGCGCAGTTGGCTGATTCCCAACGCGCATTGAATATCGGTGATCCGGTAGTTATAGCCGAGGTCTACCATCTCATAGAAAAATCCTCCCGCCTGCGCGCGCTGGCGGTGATCGCTGGTAATCCCATGATTACGAAACACGCGCATCCGCTGCGCATATTCTGCGCGGTCTGTGGTGATCATGCCGCCTTCGCCCGTAGTCAGATGTTTCACCGGATGAAAGCTGAAGGTATTCAGATCGGCCAACGTTCCGACGGGTTTTCCATGATACGTGCCGCCCACCGCATGACACGCATCATCGACCAGCGCGAGGCCATGTTTTTCGGCAATTTGGCGCAGCGCGTCATAATCACACGGCTGCCCCGCATAATCCACCGCCACAATCGCTTTTGTGCGCGGGGTAATTTTTGCCTCGACCTTTGCCGGATCAATCAGCAGCGTATCCGCTTCGACATCCGCGAACACGGGGGTACCGCCCTGGTACAAAACACAGTTTGCGCTCGCCGCGAACGTCATCGGCGTAACAATCACTTCATCGCCCGGCCCAATCCCCAGCGCATACATCGCCGCGTGCAGCGCCGCTGTGCCGTTGCTGACTGCCACCGCATACGCCGCGCCGACTGTCTCGGCAAATGTGCGTTCAAACTCATCGACTTTTGGCCCTGTCGTCAGCCAATCCGACTGTAAGACATCCACCACTGCCTGAATATCCTCGTCGTCAATCCACTGGCGGCCATACGGCAGCATCGTTGATCGGCTCACGTCAGCTCCTCGACCATCTGTTGGATACGCTCCACCGACAGCCAATCCGTGTTATTATGGCTGCTGTAATGGTAATCTTCGGGCAGCGTTTTGCCGTTTTCCCAACTTCCCACCGTCCACCAGGGATGGACTGGCTGCACCACGAACATATCCTCAAATTCGAGCGTATGGCGTGCTTCATCTTCCGATACCAGCACTTCATGCAGCTTCTCGCCCGGACGAATCCCGATCTCGTTGACCCCGCACTCAGGCGCAATCGCCGCCGCCAGGTCCATAATGTTCATGCTGGGGATTTTCGGCACAAAAACCTCGCCGCCGCGCATCCGCTCAATCCCTTTGATCACAAACCGCACGCCTTGTTCCAGCGTGATCCAGAATCGTGTCATGCGGCGATCTGTAATGGTAATTTGACCACTCTGTCGTTGCTGCAAAAACAGCGGGACCACGCTGCCCCGGCTGCCCAACACATTTCCATACCGCACACAGCTAAACCGCGTGCCCGACTTGCCGGAATACGCATTGCTCTGCACAAACAGCTTTTCCGCTGCGAGTTTGGTCGCCCCATACAGGTTCACCGGATTCACAGCCTTATCGGTGCTCAGCGCCATCACTTTTTCGACGCCTGTATCCAGCGCCGCATCGATGACGTTTTTTGCTCCCATCACGTTCGTCATAATCGCTTCCATCGGGTTATATTCGCATGCAGGCACCTGTTTGAGCGCCGCTGCATGCACGACAATACTTACACCCGCCATCGCGCGGTGCATTCGGTCCGCGTCGCGCACATCCCCGATAAAATAGCGCAGACTGGGGTGATCATAGCCGCCAGTTCGCATCTCGTGTTGTTTCAATTCATCCCGGCTGAAGACGATCAGCTTTTTGGGGTGATAGTCCTTGAGCATAATCTCAATGAACTTTTTCCCAAACGATCCGGTGCCCCCGGTGACTAAGACAACCTGATTAGTCCAGTCCATATGTTTTTATCCTGCACCCGAAAAATAATGCCATACGTTGATCCGCATGGCATTACTATAACAGCGCCCGTTCAGATACAACAGGGCTATTTACTTCGTTTCTTCTCGATGCTTCCCGTCAGTACTTTCACCCTGACCTGCCGCCCCAGAATATCGAGTAGAACTTGCACTCGCTCATTTCCCGACAGCCGCATGTCGAAGATCGCTTCATACCCGGCGAACGGTCCGTTAATGATCTCAACGACATCCCCACGTTTGAGTCCTTCCAGAGCTAATCCGCCCGCCGCTTCAATTTTAGCAATCCGGCTTTTCAGTTCCCTAATCACATGTTCCGGTATTGTCGCCGGACACCCGTCGAATGCCACCAACCGGTTAGCGCCTGGAACCCATTGCAAAGCTGAGATGCCCACTTCATCAATATCCACATGGATAAACATATACCCTGGAAAATACGGGCGAATTTTAGATGAGCGCGGATTAACAGGTTGGACTTTGAGGGTAGGATAAAAAACTTCATGTCCTTGTGCCTGTAAATAGGCATTCAGTTGGTTTTCTTTGTGTGGTTTGCTGTGTAAAACATGCCATGCCGGATTCCCCATAACCTTCTGTTTTCCTCCCCTTCTTATCGAGGCTCCGTTGATTTTACTCTCTTCCCATTTTCTATCTTATCCCTTTCTGGCGCTCAATCCTAGAAAAAGTTGTTAAAATTCCTGGCTTATTTGTTCATAGAAGGAATAAAAGTAGATGGAATCTCGCTTAAATGGGGTGTTAAGCTGGAGCGCAGTTTTAATCTGGATCGTGATTGTTTTGATTCTGATGCTTTCGCCAGGAGAAGACTCTATAGTCGAAGACAGCTCAGGCGCATTTGGCGGAACCGACATAACCGATGCGATAGGGCATGTTATTTTGTTTACGATCTGGGCCTTTTTGCTCAATAACGCACTCCTCCCGCATTTCCCAGTGCTCCGTGCCTTCCAGCTAACGCTCATCCTGATCTTCACATCGGGCACTGTGCTGGAATTCGCCCAATACTTTGTTCCCCATCGCGGCGTAGCGCTGTTGGACCTGTCCGCGAATTGGCTCGGCGGGTTGTTGTTTATAGTCCACCAAAACAAAAAGAGGTCATAGAGATTGACTCTATGACCTCTTCTCAGTTTAACCTGAACGCTTACGGGATCAAGCTCGGAACATAGCCTTCGCGGCTGTTCAATTCTTCGCGCGGATCACCCAGCGGATAAATATCATCGGCCTCGACATCTGTCGTCAACCGCGTCGGATTGTTCATTGGGCCATCCAGCGGCAGCGGATTGACCTGGAAGATTTCTCGTTGACCCGGATTTTCCTCATCAGCCGCCACATCCGAATGGTATACGATGTCGCTCGTACCGCAGCGGAAACTCGGTGCGCGGTCTTCAGCATCGTTATCCGTCAGCAGTTTGATATTGCCGGTTTCAATCTCAACGGCAAACACATCATAATCCCCATCCACATTGGCATGGAAAGCCAGGAATGTGCTGTCCGGCGCGAACTCTGGCCCGCCGACATCAGTGCCCAGATCGGTCAACTGCTGGGTTTCACCATTTTCCAGGTTCATCAGCCACAGATCATACACGCCAAAGTCGCTGAGTTGTAGCCAGGCCATCCACTTGCCATCATTCGACACGATTGGCTCTTGATCCTGTGTCTCGTTGTCGGTCAGTTGAGTCACTTCGCCATCAACCAGACTCAGAACATAGACTTCCCAGTCCCCATCACGATCACTCTGGAAGGCAATATGCTCGCCGTCCGGCAGCCAGAAGGCATTGATGTCATTCGCATCATCTTCAGTCAGGCGAACCGGAAGACCATCCGTCGCAACATCGACAACATAGAGTTCCCAGTTGCCATCGCGGTTACTTTCAAACGCAATCTGGTTGGTCGGTCCCCACACGGGGTTAATATCCGCTGCCGTGTTATAGGTCAACCGTATCTGTTCCGTGCCGTCGGCCTTTGCGACATAAATTTCCCACCCGCCCAGCATATCGCGGTTTGATGCAAAAACCACCCATTCGCCATCAACGGTATACGACGGCTGAAGGTCCGCGCTGCCAGCGCCTTGTGAGATATTATCGGTAACAGCGCCCGCCATTTCTCCCAACCGGAAGATATCCCAGTCACCCTCACGGTTGCTGTGATACAAAATCCAGTTCGGGCAGGTTGCTGCACCCACCGAGAATGGAACCCAGGCTGTGCGCTCAATTTCCTCGCCCAATGTGCCGGTGCTCATATCAATGACCGGGAACGTGCGCAGGAACGGCGGCACCGGCGTGATTTGCCCGTCTTCTGTTACCACAATTGGGATTGGCGTGCCCACGGCTGAAGCGGTAATCACGTCTGGATTTACATATGTCACCCACACATTCCCCGGAATGGTTTCAAACACACCAAAGCCATCCCATTCCTGCTGCGACATAATGCGCCAGTCCGTCCAGGTGGTCGATCCATCCAGTGGAATAGTGATAGTAGTTCCGGCATCCAGTGTGATCTGGTTCGGATGTTTGCTGAAGACAATCACCGTACCGCTGCCGGTGATGATCTGGAGTTTGTTATCGGGTGTTACGCGCAGGAAAACGGTTCCATCAATACGAAGATCAATGCCGTTCACCCGAATATCAATCGGAATATCAGTCGGGCTTTGGACGGCCAGTACCGAAGGCGGCTCCGTCGTGCATTCAGGTGTATTCCATCCCGTGCGCAGTTGGAAGGCCTGCATCGGTGTGAAACTACCGTTATTGATCAGAGGCAGGGCGCTTAAATCCACCGTCGTATCAAGCAGCGCGAGTTCAACCCAGGCAGCTTGATTC
>CAYYNB010000076.1:0-26956 GCA_964472565.1 uncultured Anaerolineaceae bacterium | reverse complement strand
TGGAACTCCAGCCGGAGTTTGTGGCCGTGATCCTGGAGCGGCTGAGTGGGCTGGGGCTGACGGTGCGGCTGGCCGACGAGGGTGAGGCGCGTGAATGAAGCAGTGTGGGACCCCGCGCTGTGGGACACACTCGCCCCCATCCCCGGGGAGTCGGTGGCCCAACACACCGCCTTTCTGGATTACTGCCGGATGGGACCGGGGCGCAGTCTTAAAAAACTAGCCGCGCGTTACCGGGGCCAGCGTGAGGCTGAAGCGGGGCCAGAAAAACCGCCCACGACCCGGATCAACACGCTCAAAGACTGGTCGGTTAAGTATCAGTGGCAGAACCGGCTGGTGGCGTATCATGCCGAACAAGCGCAGCACGACCAGGCCCTCTGGGAAGAGCGCCAGCGCGAAGTCCGGCAGCAGGATTGGGCCATCGGTGACGCGCTGCGCGAGCTGGCCGCAAAAGTGCTGGAGCAGTCGCCACAGTTCATCACGACCAAACGGCGGCTCATCGCTCCGCCGCGTAATGCCAAAGGCGAGGTCATTGGCCCGGAGCGCGAAGTCATCACGATGAGCATTGACATCGATGGGCTGGTGAAACTCGCCAAACTCGCCAGCGAGCTGCAGCGGCAGGCGGCGGAAATCGCCCCGCCGGTCCAGCAGCATCAGGTCATGAGTACGGTAGTCAGCCTGACGGCGGATGATCTGGCCGCCGCGCAGACGTTAGTCGAGCAGTTTGAGGATGAACTCTTTGGTCGCAGCTGCGCACAACCCGACGACAACAACCGCCTTTAACCAGGAGGAGATGGTGCGGGAGTGGCTGGCCTGCCGCCAGTCCGCCCCGTATTTTGTCCATCACTACTGCTGGATCGAGGATGCCGTCATCGGCCAGTGGGTGCCCTTCCACCTGTGGCCCGCCCAGGCCGAAGCACTGCGCACCTTGCAGCAGTCCTTACTCAATATCTGGCTCAAAGCGCGGCAGATCGGCATGACCTGGCTGGCGCTCGCCTACGCCCTCTGGAAGCTAATCTTCCATCCCATCGCCACCGTGCTGCTGTTCTCGCGGCGCGACGACGAAGCGGTGGAATTACTCAACCACCGGCTGAAGGGCATGTACCAGCGCCTGCCGTCCTGGATGCAGGCACGCGGCGTGGTGGTGGATAACACCCACGACTGGGCACTCTCCAACGGCTCGCGCGCCAAAGCCTTCCCGACCAATGCCGGTGACTCGTATACCGCCACGCTGGTGATTGCCGACGAGTTTGATCTGGTACCCGACCAGGACCAGCTGCTGCGCGCGGTCAAACCCACCATCGACAACGGCGGCCAGATGGTGCTGCTCTCACGCCCCGACAAGGACCGACCTGACACGCGTTTCAAACGGATTTACAAAGCCGCCCGGCAGCAGCGCAACGGCTGGTCGGCGATTTTCCTGCCCTGGGACGTGCATCCGGGTCGGGATGCAGCCTGGTACGAAACCCAGCGGGCGGATATTCAGAGCAGCACCGGCTCACTGGATGACCTGTATGAACAGTACCCCGCCACCGAAGATGAAGCCCTGGCGGCGCGGTCCCTCAACAAGCGGATTCCCCCCGCCTGGCTGACCCAATGTTATGCCGCCTTGGACCCGCTGTTTGTCGTCGGTATCCAGGACCCCACAGACCCGCCGCGCGGGTTGCCCGCCGTGCCGGGCCTGGAAGTCTTCCGGCTGCCGCATCCCGACGGACGGTATGTGATGGGCGCGGATCCCGCCGAAGGCCTGCCCAGCAGCGACGACAGTGCGCTGAGTGTACTGGATGCGGCCACCGGTGAAGAAGTCGCCAAATGGTCCGGCAAATACGAGCCGAAGCTGACGTTCCCGAAGAGCATCGACGCCATTGGCCGCTGGTACAACGGCGCACCGGTGCTGGTGGAACGCAACAACCACGGGCACGCTGTCATTGGATATCTGCAAAACAACACCCGCACCCGCGTGCTGGTCGGCTATGATGGCCGTCCGGGCTGGAACAACAACGAGCAGGGCCGCGTGCGCCTGTTCGATGATGGAGCGGCGGTGTTGATGACCGGCAGCACGCGAGTCCACAGTCTGAAAACCAAACTCCAGCTGGGCAGCATCGAAAAGGACACGCTCAGCGCGCCGTTAGGCGAACATGACGACGACGCCTACAGTTATCTGCTCGGCCTCAAGGCACTGGCCGCCCCACAAAAATCCTGGGAGGCGGTCTGATGGCCTGGTCGGATCCGCTCACGGCGCAGCGCGCCGCCGCCACCCGCTCGATGGTGGAAGCACTCACGGCGCTGGACAGCGAACCGGCCTCCGATGCGGACCTGGCCCGGATGTACGCCCTTTCGGTGAATGCCTATCATGCATCCAATATCCGCGCGAATGCCATCTCCCAGATTCGGTTCCGCGTCAAACAGGGCGAGCAGGAACTGAAACAGCACCCTCTGGCCCGGCTGGTGAATACCCCGGCGTTTTCGGATATTCAGCTGCGCAGCGAACTGACCCTGTGTTTCTGGGGCCATAACCTGATTTTCAAACAGCGCATGCGCTCCGGGCGGCTCGATCTGCGTTGGTTGAATCCGCGGGTATACAGCCGGGATGCGGATGCGCAGCGCGGCCTGCAGGGCTTTCACGTCGTCTCGTCAACCGATTCCAACGCGGTCCCGCGTTATATCTACCCTGCCGACGGCATTTATTATCACGGCGTGGACTTTGATGACGACTTCGGCGGCGTGGCCCCGGCGGAAGTGGCGTTCAACTTCGCTGGAATCGAAACCGAAGCAGCGCAAACGGCGCTGTGGTTCCTGCGCAACCGGGCGGTGCCCGGCGGATTGCTCCAACCTGCGAAGGACGACAGCGGTAACCTGCCGCCGGACAAGGGCGCGCTGGAGAATATCCGGAATCTGCTGTCACGGCTGCTGAAAGGCTCACGGAATGCGGGCCGCACCGTCGCCACTGCCGGGCGCTGGGAATGGCTCGCCATCTCCCAGGAATTCGACAAACTCGGCATGACGGACATGTTTGAGCAGGCGGGGAAAGCAACCGCCAAAGCGTTTAATATGTCCGTTGAACTGATGGAGATGACCGGCACCTACGCCGGGGCCTACCAGGCCGATACCCACTGGGTGGAAAACTGGCTCAAACCCCGCGCGAACTGGTATGCCGGACAGTACACCGAGCAGTTGGCCCGCGAATACGGCCCTGATATCGTGCTGGAGCCGGACTTCAGCCCGATCAAACGCGACGAGCAGGCCGTGACCGCCGTCGTCAACAGCCGCGTGCAGGCCGGGTATCTGAGCCTGTACGACGCCCAGCTCGAAACGGGTGGCACCGCCGATGAGCGGTTCAAGGATATTTATCTCGTCGGTATGACGCCGATGCACATTGACCGCATTGTGGAACTGGCCCACAACGCGCCCGCTTCCGGCGAAACCACCCCCGTATTGACCGGCGGCGATTTACCGGCTTTGCCCGACAAACTGCCGCCGCGCCCCGACACCCCCCTGCTGCCCGAACCCGTAGCGGCACCCGTGGTACCAGCGACTGCGCCTGAAACGACCTCCGCTGACGTGGCTCCCGCCAACCTGGAAAGTACGATTGGACTCAACGGCGCGCAGATTGATGCCGCGCTGCGTATCCTGGACGGCGTGCGCGCGGGCAACACCGCGCCTGAAGTGGCAGTGGAACTACTCATGGCACTGGGATTGGAAGAGGGCCGTGCCCGGCGGATGGTCGAACAAACGGCGGCTATGCCTGCTCCCATGTCCGACGATCTGGCGGCCAAAAGCGGCGCATCCCCCACCCTTGTGCCCGACTGGATGCCGGATGCCGCCTTCAAAGAGCTGCGTGACTGCGTGCGTATTTTCGCCCGCA
Source organism: uncultured Anaerolineaceae bacterium (assembly GCA_964472565.1). Classification (GTDB taxonomy): domain Bacteria; phylum Chloroflexota; class Anaerolineae; order Aggregatilineales; family Aggregatilineaceae; genus DATAMF01. Next base: position 23,094 of record CAYYNB010000076.1, on the reverse strand, counting down.
AGGGCGCGGATCACACCTTTACCCCGGCGCAGCTGCCCAGCGACGTCGTGGCGTATGTGCGGCTGCTGGCCGCCACCGATGCCGACGGCGAACGGGTGCTGGCCGCCGCGCGGCAGTATTACACCGCACGCGCAACGGACCGCGTCGCGGCGAAAGCCGATGACGATATCGAGCGCCGCTACCGCGCGGCGCTGTATGACCTGCTGCACGCCGCCTTCGCGCGGCAGCTGGATCACGCCGCGTTTGTACAGCAGGGCGACGACGAGATTCACCGCTCCTTTGAACTGGCGTTCCTGCGTGGTGTGAACGAAGCGGGGACGATCACGGGCCTGCTGTCACCCGGCGAACTGGTCTATGTGCGCGAAGCGGCGGATACAGAAGTCCAGTACTGGGACCATTTGGCGGGACAGTTGTTTAGCGAGGCGCTGCCGCTGTATGACCAGTCACAGGCCAAACTCAAGGAACTCAACACAGCCACCAACGGCGAGGAGCGGGACCGGATTCGCGGCGAAGCGCTGGCGCTGCTCGGTGAATTTTATCAAGCCCGTGAGCGCTTTTTCAACCGGATTGACGCCTGGGGCAAGGCGCTGCGCAGCCTCTACCACCAGGGTCTCCTGAGCGGGCGCACCAACCCGATGCTCCGCTGGGACCTGGGGGCGACAGAAAAACACTGCCGTACCTGCCTGGCGGCAGCCGGTCAGATACACCGTGCCAGCGAGTGGAAGCGGTACAACCTGCGCCCGCAGGGGGTGGGCCTGGACTGCTCATGGGGAGCCGAGGGCCAGGCGCTCAAGTGTGACTGTCGATTCACCGTCGTCAAAGAGAAAGCGCGCGGCAGCCTGTCGGCCATCCCGCGTTATTGGGGCAAAAGCGCGGGCGGTTATTGCACCTGCGGCCATGATGACGATGTCGATACGGCCCGGTCGAGCTTCGGACCGGCAGCCGGTACGGTCGTGTTGTACCTCGGCCACCTCGAAGCGCTGCTGATCCACCAGCAGGTCTTGCAGCGCCGTTTACCCGCCGATGCGCCGGTGCGCTGGACGCCGGTCGAGCAGTGGCATCTCACACTGGTTCACAGTGCGCTCGTGGATGAACCCCAATTCCGGGACATTTACCAGGAAGTCTCCGGCCTGTTCCAGGGCTTCGAGCTGCATGTGTCGAAGATCGGTACCTTCCCCACTGAAAGTGACGCCGTGCCGCTGATCGGCTTCGTGGATGTCACCGGCGAGCTGCAGGCCTTCCAGACCCAGGTGGTGCAGGCCTTCCAGACGCACGGTGTGGCAGTGTCCGACTACAGCGATCCAGCGCAGTGGCAACCCCATATCACCTTCGGCTATGCCCCGGCGGAGTATGCCGATCTGGACCTGGTCGCGGACCTGAACATCACCGCCGAGGTCCTGGCGTTTACGCGCAGCCGCTACGAGACGGATCATAGAGCGGAGGGCAGCGGCGATGTATGACGCCCAGGTTGCCTTCGATTCTACCCTGCTGAACCAGATTCAATCCTTCGCGCGCGACTTTCCCGACGAGGTGAAAGCCATCGCGAAGACGGATATTGTGCCGTGGGTGCGGCACGAGGTGGACAAAACGCTGCGCATTGAACCGCCCGTGCGCCGTTATCCCGGCGATTATCCGCTGGAATGGACCAGCGCGAAACAGGCGTATTACGTGAAAAACTTTGTCCTGAAACACGACGCCGACGGCCACATCATCCCCTATACCCGCTCGCATGCGCTGGTGAAGGCCTGGCACGTGCTCGCCAATTACAGCCAGGGATTGACAAATGTGCGAGTGTTCAACGACAGCCCGGTCGCCCAGTATGTGTACGGCCAACGGCAGCAGCGGTTCCACCGGATCACCGGCTGGCCGAATGCTGCCGATGAACTACAGCGGATTTCACTGGGTGTGGATGAGCGGCTGATGGCTGCTGCCGCGCGGTTTGTGGACCGGTTCGGGAGGATCGCCTGATGTACAGCCAGATCGCGGATCTGCCCGCCGACGTGCGGGACAATCTGAATCATGACGAGCAGGAACAGTGGCTGGCCGTCTTCAATGACGTGTATCACCAGACCCACGATGACGACAAGGCGCGGGTCGCGGCCTGGGGCGCGGTACGCAAAATCCGCTGGGTGGCCGCCAACCGTTCGGTTGACCTGCGCCGCCGGGCAGACGGGCTGTATATCGTCGAGGGCTGGGGCATGAAGTTTACCAGCCCGCAGGACCCGGACTTTTACGGCACCCACTTTTCGACGCTCTCCCACTTGCTGGCCGAGTACTATCCGGACGCGCCGCTGTGGTACGAACACGGCTGGGATGCCGACTACGGCTGGGAACCCATCGGCCAACGCCACCGCCTGGAGATTTACGGCTTCGGCATCTGGGTGGCCCATGTGTTGTGGCCGGATCACCCCCTGCTGGCGCGCACGCTCGCCGAAATCGAAAACGGCAAACTGTCGTATTCATCCGACTCCATCGCGCATTACGCCGAGCAGGGCTTCAACCCGGCCAACGGCCAGATGCGGGTCTGGCCGCTGGCGGGCTGGTCGCTGACCCAGGAACCAGCCGAAGAAGGTCTCGGCCCGGTCACGCTGGACGGGATGGCGGCAACGATCCGGGAAGTGGTCGAGTCACCCGCGCGTCATATCCCCCTGGCCGGGGGGCGCGCCACGCTGACCCTCACGGCCTGCAAATCCGTTTACCAACCGCAGCTCGGCCCGCTGGCGGCTGCGGATGAACCACTCGCTCCAGCGTCCGAGGCGCGGGAGGCGCAAGGACCACCGGAGCTTTCACCAGATCGTTTTCGTTCGTCACTATTCACCGAGGAGACCCCGATGGACCCTCAAATGCTCGCTGATTTGGCGGCGTTCCTGGGTGTGGATGCCACACCCGAAGCCGTCCAGGAAGCGTTGTCCAACCTGCTCACCGCCTTAGAGGGCGGTATGGGTGACGCGGCGATGGCCGCCGTCAACCTGGATTCTGCGCAGCTGCGGGAAGCGTTGGGCCTGGGCGCGGATACCACCGATGCCGAGGTTATCGCCGTGCTGCGCGACACTGCCGACATGCTGGAATCCCAGCAGGCCGGCACCGAAGAAGAACCACCCGCTGCCGAAGCGCGCGATTATGCCGCGCTGTCCCGCGCGATGGGGGCTGTTCGTTCACTGGCCGACCAGACGCCCCGCAATGGGACCATGCCCTTCCAGGCTCCCGCCGGTGGAGGGCGCGCCGCGCGGTCGGCGGCAAACGGCGGTAGCTACAACGCCCCGCATATCAATCGCGGGGCGGATGCACCCGGTATCCACGCCGCGATTATGGCCGCGATGGGCTACAAACCCGCCGGTTTCCGGGGCCGTCTGGCGGATGCCCGCCGGTACCTGTTCCAACTGGACCACGCCGCGCGTTACAGTAGCGGCGAAGGTCCGGGGGGAGCATGGGTGCTCAGCACTGCCGTCGCGGACACGATCCTCCAGCCCTTGATTGACAAATTCGTCCTGTTTGAGGCCGGGGCCTACAACTTCCCAATGGGTGACGCCTGGCAGGTGGTCATTCGCAAGCAGGTCGGCATGCCGGAAGCGTACTGGGCGGGTGAAGCCACGGAAGTGCCCGGCAGCCATGTCCGATGGGCCACGGCCTCGTTGACCCTGAAAGAACTGCGTGCGATCCAGGAATACCCCAACGGCTGGCTGCGGTCGGGCGGTGCGCAGATCGAGCAGCGTCTCCGTGACGATATGATCACCGCCATCAACCTCAAGCTGCAGTACTCCGCCCTGTTTGGTACCGGCGGCGTGCCCGCTGATGGCGGCAGCACGGGCGTCGAGCCGCTCGGCGTACGCTGGACGCCCGGCATCGGCCTGGTGCAGCTCGCCCCCGCGCGCGAGCCGGACCTCGACGACCTGGCGATTGCCTACGGTGCCCTGGAAGATGCCAACGTCGACGTGCAGGATACCTGGGGCGCGATCTCCTGCTCGCGCCTGTTCCGGTATTTCGAAAACATGCGGGATGAAAACGGCCAGCCCATCCTCCGGGAGTACTGGTCGAGCGGAGTGCGAGAACGGACCCTGTTTAATTACCCGTACTACAAAACCAATGCCGTGCCGCGTAACCTGGGCGGCGGCAGCGAAACCGTCAACTTTGTGGGTGACTGGAGCGAACTGGCTGTCGCGCTGGGCAACAACATCGAGTTGGCGGCCAGCGATCAGGTGGCATTCAAATCCAACGTGACGGTGGTTCGTGCCATCGTCTACGCCGATACGGCGGTGATGGTACCCGACGCCTTCCACGTGACCACCGGCCTGTCGATCTAGGCACCGTGTATTTCATCCGGGGAGCGGGCTGCTCCCCTTTGACACCCATTCGTTGATAAGGGAGGTCTGAAGTGATTGACCAACTGGGAAGTTTGCAGATTGCGGCGCTGCTGAGCGTCGATGAACGTGGATTCGGCGCGACGGAAGCTGCCGCACTCGACATCAGCGGCATCGAGGGGGATATCCATCTCGTGCTGGATGCCGAGGCCGGGCAGGGCACCAACCCAACGCTCGACCTGGTGGTGCAGCACCGCGTCGACAGCACCGACACCTGGGGCGCGGTTCCGGCGGCTTCGCTGTACGACCCGACCACCGGGGAAACGGCCACATTTGCGCAGGTCACTACTACCGCCAGCTTCCAGCGCCGGGCGCTGCACCGCGAGCGGTTGAAGGCGCAGATCCGCGTCGTCGCCACCATCGGCGGGACCAACACACCGCAGTTTGTGTGCGCGGTGTATGCCGCCGGGCCCCGGAAATATTCGATGGGCTGGGACAGTTAGTCCCCGCCCTCCATCCCGTTGGATTACCGGGAGGATACTACGATGTCTTTACCACCTGTTGGGAACAACCTGCCCCGCGTGGTCGCGGCGGCCAGCGGCGTACTGACCCGCGACGAAGCGGACGGGGTGTATGTCGCGCAGGCCGACCATCCACTGTATGCGCAGCGGGCAATGCTAACCTACACCGACACCACTGCGAAGAACCTGTTCACCCTGCCCGCGGGTGCACAGATCGTGGATTTCAAAATCCACGTCAAAACGGCCTTCGACGCCGGATCCAGCAACGTCGTGGATCTGGGAGACGGTACCACCGCCAACCGGTTCGTGAACGATGCGGCACTGGGAACACCGGGACTGACGCTGGTCGCCCCCGCCGATGACGCGGTGTTATCTGCCGCGACGGTGATCCGAGGCGTGTATGTGCCGGGTGGCACCCCAGCTACGGCGGGGGTCGCCACGATTACCGTCGACTACATCCTGTAAATACCGGGGAGCGAACCCGCTCCCCGCTGGAGGTTTGAGTGAATTCAACCGGCGTTCGTTTTAATCGTTATGGCCTCGTGGTGCTCGACGCTCGCGGCCAGACGCAACACGACAGCGCGGTATCGGCGTTTTCGCACCGGGTTGTCGGCGCAGGCAGCGCACTGCTCGCCGTGCCCGCGGCGGACAAAAAAGAGGCCAAAGGCAAACCCGCCGAGACGTTCGACGCGGCAGCAGAAACCGCACCGGACGAGGGTTTACGGCTGCTCATCCGCCTGACCCTCGACGAGGCGCGGAAATTACCCAAACGGGACCTGCAAAAGTTATTTGAGCAGGCGCGCGTGCAGTACCAGCAGCTTGCGGCAGCATCCACACCTGCCCCGGCCAATGTCGGCAAGCCGGTCTTCGACGACGAGGCATAGGCATGTACACGGATCTCGCCCACGCCCGCACGGAGCTTAAGGTCAACGCCGCCGATGTCAGCGACGATGCCTACGTGCTGCTGACGCTGCCTATTATCGAGGCACGGATTGACCAGTTCGTCGGCTTCACCTTTGCGCCGCTGCTGGAAACCCGCACCTTCGATGCGCGGGGAGAGCATATCGATGACGAGCGCCGCGAACTGCACCTGGATCACCCGGTGCTGACCGTGACATCGCTCGTCGATGGCACGGGCACCGCGCTGGCTCCGACGGATTACCGCCTGCTGTCCAGCCAGGGTGGTAGTTGTACGACCTATGACCGCATCCGCCGGGTGAGCGGCAGCTGGTCCAGCACCAACGGCGATTACATGGATGCCATCCAGATCACCGGCGTGTGGGGCTACCACGCCGCTTACGGGCAGGCCTGGGGCGACAGCCGGGACGCGGTCGAGGACACCGGCGGCATCCATGCCAATGTCACGGTGATTACCGTCGGTGACGCGGACAGCGCGGATGACACCGCCTGGACGCCGCGTTTTTGTCCCGGCCAGCTGCTGAAGATCGAGGCCGAGTACCTGACGGTGGAAGCGGTGAATACCACTACCAACGTACTCACCGTGCGGCGCGGCCAGCGCGGCTCGGCAGCAGCCGCCCATGCGAAAGACACACCCATTTATATCTGGCGTCCGGATGCGCTGGTCCAGCGCGCGGCCAACCGCTGGCTCGCCTTTGTCTATGCCCGGCGCGGTCAGTTCCAGCAAGTCACCTATGACGGCCTGACAACGGTGGAATTTCCTGCCGACATCCCGGATGAGGTGCGTCATATGCTCGCCGTCTTCCAGCAGTCGGCCTTCGACAGCACGTTTCTGGTGGTGTGAGATGAATGACGACCTGCACGCCTTAACCCAGGTGACGGATGAACTCGCCTTCGCGGTCTGGAGTGTTGTCGAGCGGATCATGGAGATGCAGCGGCGCTGTATCCCTGAATCCAAAAATGCAGCGCCGTATGCGCTGTATTTCCAGAACAGCATGCCGTACTGGACCAACACCCCCGGTGATCTGCCGCAGCCGGAAGGTCCCGCCGACGTGACGACGTTTAGCATCACCATCTCCATGCGGCTGGTGATTGATCACGTGACAGCCGGCTACCAGGGCACCAACCAGAAACTCGCCTGGCTGTACCTGCCTGCTGTGCTGCGCTACTTCCGGCAGTACCGTGACCTGATCGACCAACCCGGACTGGCTTATGTCCAGTACCTCTCTCCGAAGGGTTGCCAGATCACCGCGCCGCGCGGCATGAGTCTGTTTGTGACCGGCGAAACCAACGACAACCCGAAGCAGTTAGGGTTGGAATTTCCCTTGACCGTCCCGTTAATGCTTCCGGCGCGAGGTACCTCATGAATGGACTGGTACTGATTCGACATGGCGAGCTGATTTTTGACGCGGAGCGTTCCGCGCTCTCTGGCCTCCCACTGGCTGCCGGGTCGGTGACGATGATTGTGCCTGACGGCGGCGGTCTGCGGCTGCGGATCTCGCCCGACGAATATCGCGAACTGACACCGGAAACACAGCAGGAGCTGATCCAGCAGGCGTTGGTGTGGAAAGCCGAACACCCGGCATTGTTTGAAACCGCAGCCGAAAGCGCTTCGGCAGAAATCGGAACCGACCAGACCGAGGCGGTGCCCACACCACCCCGCCGTCGCCGTACATTGAAGGACTAACCCGCCGCGCCATCGCGCCGGCTATCAAGCGTGCCTCGCACGAAGGAGTAACAATGACTCACCCGAAGTTTTCAATGTTTGGCATCGTGGATATGGATGTTGCGGTCAACGACCCCATCAGCGGCCTACCCAAAGGACTGACCGGCACCCTGACCCCCGGCGCGATCACGGGCATGTATCCCATCACCGGTATTCAGACGGCAGGCCTGACCTGGGGCCAACCCCAGGTGGTCCAGTCCATCGGCAATTCAGGGCTAACCACTGCCGTGATGATTTTCCCGCCAAATGAAATCCCGCAGGGTAACCTGGAGGGGATGGTCAAGGACATGGCCCTGGATGTTGCGCTGCAAGGCATCAAAAAAGTCACCGAAGGTGCGCTGTCACTGTATGTCATGGGTGGCAAGGAAGCCGAATACAAAGGCGTGTCGGCCATCCTGACCGGCAAGGCCTATTCTCAGACGTCCGGCAAAGTCGGGCAGCCCATCTACTGGGGCTACATCATCCCACGTTTGCAGCTGGCGGTAATGGCCTCGGTGCCCATGCCGCAGCGCGAAGAAGTCAAAACCCAGATGCAGATGATTGTCGGCAGTACCGACCATCACCTGTGGGGCAAGGCCTTCTCGCTGGCGGTTGAAGGCGTGACCATCGGCCAGCTGATCCCCTGGACCGCCGCCTATCCGCTGGCGTGTGACACCCTGGTCGGCGACGGCACCACCGCCAGTTTCACCCTGCTGCATACGCCGGTGGGCGACCATACCGCCGCAGAACAGGTGATTTTCGCCTACAACCACACCACCGGGGCGGCCATCGCGCCCACCACCGGCTTCACCGTCGTGCCTGCCACCAAAGTGCTGACCTTCCTGACGGGCAGCATCCCGGCGAACAACGATGAGGTCGGAGTCTACTATCTCAAGGTGCCGAACAGCTAATGAACCAATCGACTTCTGCACCAGAGGTGGCAGTTGCCCCCCTCTGGCTTACCAAAACCTTTGAATGGGGGCCGGTACGCGGCCAGGTCCACGAGGCGACCATGGGCGATGAGATGCGCCAACTGCGCATCAAAGCCGGACTCGGCCCATCGGCGGATGGCATCGAAGCCTGGTTTCGGGACTTCTTTGCCCGGATGGTCACGCAGACGGACTGGGTCGAAGGTCTCGACCTGCCGTTCCCGGACTCCGGCGCAACATCGGCAGAGTGGCAGCAAGCGTTCCAGGATGCACTCAGGATGAGAAAAGGCCTCACCGACGCCTGGTACGACGCCCTCGAAGCCGTCGATGCACCGGAAGGGCCGCGCGACACCTGGCCGACGCACTATCTGTCGGATGAAGAACGAAAAAACCGAGTCCGGGGCGGTGCGACTGGCTCGACGCCAAACGGGAGTATTTCCGTCACTTCGACGCCGACCCCAACGAGCGGATAGATCCGCCGGATGATCCCGGCTACTACAACTGGGAGCGGGCCAGGCTCCTGGGTGAAACCTGGGTCCGCACGGATTTTAAGATGCTGCCGTACCCGGGCAGTGTACTGAATTGGCCGAAAAAGGGCTGGCTGGACCAGATGAAGTTCCTCCGCGAACGTGCGGCGGCGAAACAGGAGCAGGAGCAGTACGACAACCTGCCGCTGTTTGCCGTGCTGGCGGTAGAAGAAACGGCGCGCCAGCAGCGCGAACAGGGCGCAGCGCGAGAATAGGGCAAGCACATGGCCGAAAAAGACCTGGAATTGAATCTGCTGCTGAAGGGCACCGTGACCCCTTCCGTCCAAAAGGTGCTCGACGCGAACGCGGCGTTCAAAAAGGACCTGAGCGAGATGAAGGGCATCGCCAAAGATCTGCGCCTGGATCCCTTCAAGGACCTCGCGCTCCAGGTCGTACGGCAGCGCACCGCCGTAGAGAGTCTTAACGACGAATACCGGCAGCTTGACCGGCAGTTGCGTGAATCCGGCGAGGGAGCCGAGGTTGCGGCTCGGAAGTACCTGCAGCTGCTGGATGCCCAGCAGCAGTTGTCGGCAACGGAGGCTGCGCTCCAGCAGCAAATGGCGAGTGGCAGTTCCAAGTTCGGCGTGGGCCAGGCGGGGAACGCGATTTCAGGCGTCAGCCGCGGGTTGGGTGCGGTGGGGTTCACGGGTGCAGCAAGCCAACTCAACGCGGTGGGAGACTTGTTTGATCTGGCCGAAGGGGCGAAAAAGATTACCGAAGAAGCGCCGAGCGCCATTAAAAATCTCGCGGAGGCCGCAGGCGGATTCAAAAAACTGGCGCTGGGAGCGGGCGCGGTGGGATTGGCGGCAGCAGCCGCGACGGGCGCAATGTATTTAATCAACGAAGCCCGCGAAAAAGAGAAAAAACGCATTGAGGAATTGCAGGCCGCGCACGAGGAATACGCCGATGCCATCGTTGACACGACGCTGCTGATTCAGAGTGCGACGAGCGAGCAGGTCCAGACTGAAATAGATCGACTTGATGCTGAAAACAAGGGGATTTCCGCGGCACAGAAGCGGCTGTTAACTGCGACATCCGGCAATGCCGTTGACTTTTTAAAGCAGTTGAAGGCTGACTTGAACAGCCCTGATATTAAGATGCGCGAGACCGCGCAGGCCACTGTCGACATCCTCGCAAGTATAGGGGGAATATCGCTTGACAACCTGATTACGGCTGCTGAAAAGACAGACAAGACAGTTACATTATCGGCAGAGGCGATGCAGCCGTACCAGGACAAAATCGCTGAATTGAGTACAACTTATCAGGCCAATGAAGATCGGATTGACCTGCTCAAACAGTCCTTAGAAGGAACAACTGTTGCGGCTAATGATTCCGCCGCTGCCGTTCAAAAAGCGACCGAGGCCTACCAGCAGCAAACCAAGGACCTTCAGGCTGACACTCAGAAGCGTATCGAATACGCCCAGCGTGACCGCACCTGGACGACCGAGCAAGTCAATGAGCGCTTACAAACTATTACAGAGACACAAGCCGCTTACGATGCGGAGCGCCAGACGCTGGAAGATCAGCAAAAAACATTAGAAAAACGGCGCGATACGCTGCTCAAAGAACAAGTAGCAGGTGAAGATGTCACCGCTGAATTACAGGGGGTCAATGATCAGCTTGGCATTGTGAATACCGCGCTCGCCGAAAACGAAGCCGCAAATGCCGCGCTCGCGGAGGAAACAACTTACTTAACCGACACCACCCTGAAGGCCGCTGAAGCTCGCCAGATCGAAGCCGCCGCAATGGAGCGTTTTAAGGAACTGGCGGAAGAAACCAAACGGCGAGCCGAAGAGGAAGCCGAGGCTCAGCAAAAGGCGCTGGATTTGCAGGCTGACTATGCGGCTGAATCTGAAAAAATCGAGGCCAACCACACCACCACGTCCCTGCGCGAACAGGAAGACTGGGAACGCCAGCAGGCGATCAGCCTCGCCAAACATTACGCGGATCTTGCCGCGCTCGATGAGCAGTTCTACGACAGCCAGGCCCAACTGCTCGAAACCATCGCCGCCATCGGTCCTGAAACGGCGAAGGCCGAAGCCAAAGCCCTGGCCGAATACCACCGTGATTCCCAGAAGCTGGCGCGCGACCACAAAAACAAAATGCTCGACATCCAGCACAGCCTGGAAAACGGACAGGCCGAGGCCGTCGAGGACCGCAGCATCAGCGCCGCCATCGAAGCCGTGCGCGCCGCCAAACAACAGGCGGAGGCTGAAAACCAGCAGTACGCCGAGGAAAAGGAACGCCGCGACGAAGATTATCAGCTGCGCCTGGCAGAACTGAAGGAACAGCGCGATGAAAAGCTGGCGGCAGCCCAAAAAGACCTGGATGACCTGCGCGCAAAACACCAGAAAGAACGCACCGCCAAAATCCAGGCCTACCAGCAGGAGCAGGCGCTGGCCGCCGAAAACCGCCGGATAACGCTCCAGCGGCAGCGCGAGGACTGGCAGCGCGAGGACACCGAACGGCAGCAGCATCTGACCCAGCAGTTGAACAAGCTGGGCATGCACAATACCAACGTCGCGACCGCTACCGGGACCCATTATAAAAACCTCGAAGTGATACACGCTGCGGGGATGCGGAAAATCGAAACCGCTGTGGGTAAGGGCTATGACCGGCTGGTGAAAAACCTGGACAGCCTGGCGGCGGCGGCGGGTAATGCCAAACAGTTAACGGCGTCGTCCGGCGGTGAAGTGTCCGCACCCCAAAAGTACGCGCGCAGCGGTACGCCCAAGCCGTTCTCCATCGGTACCGTCGGCGACGGCGGCGGGCCGGAAAACGTGCTGTTTATGGGTTATAACCGCGTGTTTCCCAACGACTTCAATCTGAAGCAGCTCCCCATGGGCGGTGACACTTACCAGTTTCAGTTCACGGTGCAGGGCGGCGGGGCGCTGATGGATGAACAGCGGCTCCAGTCCTTCTTCGAGACGCGCATCATCCCACGGATCACCACTGCCATCCAGCAGAAACGAGGCGTGAGTCGATGACGACCCTGGAAAAACTCGCCCCCGGCCACAACAACACAGCCGGGCTGCTGGCCCTCTGGGAACTCCAACCGCCGCTGTTCGAAAACTACCGGCTGGATGTACTGACCGAATGGCACGGCTGCGAGTCCCGCGTGCGCGCGGCGGACCGCTCCTGGAAAACACTGGGTCGCCCGTATGTGGACATCCTGCTGGCCGCCATCACGGTGGCCGAGCGGCAGCTGCTGCGAAGCACCTACTGCCCCGGCCAAACGGCCCCGGTCACGATCCAGACCCTCAACAAAGACCTGGACCTGGTGCGCATTTACAACGGCACGCTGGAATGGATGGACAACGAACAGGAAGTGTATACCCAGGGGGCCTGGACGGAAGTCCGGCTGCGCATCTCGGACTTGATTCTCTACTCCCCCTTCAGCCGCGCTTTTAGTCCGTATGATTTTGGAGCCTGAGTGATGGCCGATACCAAACGACTTTTATCTGCTCTCCAGACGCTGCTCGCCGACAATACCGACGGGTTAATCAGCGCCCAGGACCTGCGCGACCTGCTGGTCTCCGTGATGGGGTCCCAGGTGGTCCACACCGTCACCGCCAATACCGGCTTAACCACAGATATGGACATCGTGCTGGTGGATGCCACCGCCGACAACCTGGTGATGACGCTGCCCGCCGCCGCCAGCAGTGCCTACAAACGCTACACCGTCAAAAAAGTAGACTCCGGCGCGCACACCGTCACGCTTAACGGCAACGGGGCGAATATCGACGGCGCGGCCACGCAGGTGCTCAGTTCCCAGTACGACCGGGTCACCGTCGTCTGCGACGGCACCGCCTGGTATATCGTTGCTTAAGGAGCCATATGTCCGCCCTGTCTGACCGTGATCTCGTCATCCTGCGCCAATACCCGCAAGGCCCCACCGGGCGGTATGTCTCGGTCTGCTCCCGGCTGCCGGTGTTCGAAGCGGAAATTACCGCCTACAGCACCGACAGCGACACCAAAGGGGTATACGCCTTCACTTTCGAAAACGTGACGCTGGGTGCTTATACCAACGTGCTGCCGGGGCTGACAGTGGATTTCTATGACACGAGCTTTCTGACTGGCGAGCGGGTGTATGCGGGATCGGCGCGCGTGCGCAAGGCGGCGACCAGCACCACGTGTTATATCGGGGAAAGTGCGGCGGGCGACTGCGGTATTCAAAACGCCCAGGTCGCGGTGGTGGTCAACGAACGGCGGTTGTGGCAGCGCCTGCCCCTGCTGCGCACCACCAAGTCGGCCAGCACGGTGGATTATTACGACTCGTTTGCCGCCTACAAGGATTATGACCTGGCCTACAGCGACGAGAACCTGTACCACCGCCCGCTGGCCAACATCACCGGCGAACCTGCCGGTTGGTGCGACACGGGGTTACGCGTGCGCTCCGTGCGGCTGGACGGCAGCGGCAGTGTGTCGCCCCAGACGGGCGGCTGGATTACCGCCTATGCCTGGAACATTGAGGACTGCACGCTCAAGGCCGGGTATGCGCTGACGGATGCGGTGATTGAACTGCTCGCACCTGCCGGGTTCCGTTATATCGCCCTGACGGTCACCGACAATCACAGTAAAACGTCGACGCACTGGTTCCCGATCTGGGCGCACGATGCGGCTTACCCGCCGCTGGTGCCGGTGGCGATTTCAGACGAAGCCGACCGCCAGTCGGGGCGCGAGATGGAGTTCACCTTCGTCGGGGAACACGGCAGTTACGATGAAACGCGACTGCCGAAGGGCACCCAGATCTGTTACTGGAAAACGGCCCGGTTTGGCGATGATGATCCCCCCATCCCCTACCGCCGTCACTTCATCGGCTGGGCGACGCAGGAAGCGGTGAAGGTGCAGGCCGGGGCGGGTGAGTTCCGGCTGACCGCCGCCGGTCCCGCCTGGTGGCTCGACCATATCGACGGCTACCAGGATCTGTTCCTGCTGCGTTCCACGCCGACTGCCTGGTATCACATGGCGGATATTACGGATGACCGGGTTATTCTCCATCTCTTACGCTACAACACGACGGCGCTCGACCTGATTAACGTCTACCTCTCTGGGGTCACGGATCCGTGGGGCCAGGCGGCCAACAGCGATTACGGCGCGATCAAAGCGCAAAAAGCCTCGGTCTGGCAGCAGATCACCGTCCTGGCGAACGAATACTGCGGCTGGCCAACCTGCCGGTCAGACGGCAGCCTGCAGCTGGCCAAACACCTGTCCCTGCGCGAGGTGTATTCCACACCGGGCCGCGCGGATGCGGAAACGGTGGTCGAGCTGGGTCCCGCCGACTGGCGCTGGGAAGAGGCGCTGGAAGTCACCACCCGGCTGGTGCCGCAGGTCGGCCAGGTCGAGATGGACGGCGTCAGTTTCGCGGCAGGGGTGAATACGTTTTACCGCGTGCGCGCGCCGGGCAAAACGCCGGGTTGGGTGCCGGGTAAAGAAACCGCGCCGGTGCAGGTCCTGTCGTCAACGTTTTCTACCGCCTGGCACCAGCTGCTGTGGCGCGGCGGACACTGGCTGGCGATGCTGAATAACCCGCTGGGCGACGTAACCATTGTCCTGCTCGGTGACTTTGACATCCTGGACCCGTCGTATGCCGAACCCATCACCCTGACGGCCAGCGCCGATAACCCGCGCGGACTGGAACTGGAAGAAAAACAGTTCCTCGTCAAACATATTTCCATCCAGCACAGTACGGAACTCGGCACCCCGGCGGAACAGATCACCTGGACGCTGGAGGCGGTGACGAGCGGCACGGAAGGGGAGATGATCCCGATTGAAACCCAGACGACGATGCCCACCGATTACATGCCGCCGGAGGATGTGTATCCCGGCAGCAGCACGGGCGGCAATGCCAGCGGCGGTGGCGGATATGGTGACGGTAAAGGGCATGCAGCACTTGTGCTGGCGGTCCATACCGCTCCTTCTCCACAGGAACGGAAGGCGTCGATCTGTCTTACGACCGACTCCCTGACCTCACCGGTCGATTGGACCACGCGGCATGCTGGCCTGCCCGCGCATCCGGATGGTCACAGCGGGGTGGTCCAGCCGATTTATGCCACGAACCTCGACCCCTGGAATCCCGACACCTGGATCATTGCCGGGGAGATGGGCGTCTACTACAACGCCGACTGGAAAAATGGCGGCGGTTGGACGGCAGTGGCGACCCTGACGCAGCTCCGGGCTGCCGTCGAAGCCAAAAACGGCAGCGGCACGGCCACCACCTGGCGTCCTTCGGCGATGGCGCTGACGCCCGCCCAGTCCGGGCTGATTTATGTCGTCGGCGTTCACGAAAACTTTGATTCGTCGGTGGCCAGCGTCGTGCGCATCCAGAACTACCAATCCGCCACGCCAACCCTGACCGCCTCCTACTCGCTCAAGATGAACGATGGGACGAACCATACGCCTGGTTTTGCAGGTCCGTTGGAGGGGAATTTCTGGATCGGCGGCGGTATCGCGGTCAGTGTCAGCGACCCCGACTTTATCCTCGTCGCGGCGCACTTGGGCAGCGAGCACCCCTTTGATGCCGCCCGATGGGGCGTCTGGGGTGGCTCGTTTAATACCCCGTATCCCCTCGTCGGCAGCCAATGGTTGCAGCGCTGGAAAATCAACGACAGCGTTTCACCGGCGGGAGCCTGGTACGGTGTGGCAGCCTACATCCCCCTGTTTAAGACGAATGGGGACTTTAACGAACACAATGATGAATTTTTTGTGGCTGCCGAGGGCAAAATCTGGCGCTGCACCACCAGCGCCCTGACCTCCTGGAGCGAATGGTCCACCACTGGCCCACGCGTTGATGCCAGCAATGACAAAATGGGCGCGCGCACAGATATGATCGAAAACTCCCACGCGGGCCTGCCGTTTTATTTTCTGCGCTCGGAGAGCGAGGCCGACACCCAGACGAGTATGTACATCGGCGATCCCAGCGGCGGCTGGACGGAAGTCCCGCTGCCCACGGCCATCCCGATGGTGGGCTGGCAGGGCGGCTGGCCTGCGGTCAACTCGCAGTATTACATCGGCGCGCAGGCCGTTAACTGGGAGTATCTGACGGCGCGCAGCAGCCCCTTGCTGATGATGACCGAGGACCAGTGGGCTACCTCGGCGGACCTGACGGGTAACTTGTGGAGCCGGATTCCCTCCACACCGGCCTGGCGCGCGGGTGTGATCCGGCTGACGCCGCATTGGAGGGAATAGCCGGATGAGCAACGTCTACCAGCAGCTCGCCCAGGCGATCCTGGACCTGACCCCACCCCCCGGCGACGATACGGCAGAACTGGTCGCGTACCTGGGCTACACCCCCGCGGGTGGCACCTACACCATTCGCGTGGGCAGCAGCCCGGTGCTGGTCTGGGTGCGCGTCGTCAAAGGCCAGGAACGCTGGCCGACCCAGGCCTACAACTTCGGCAACGTGCCGCTGGTGCCGGATTTGCCCGTGCGCGTCCAGGCGCAAAAAAACAGGCTGGTGATCCTCGGCCTGCACCGCAGCGCGGTGGAGTTCCTCGGCACGAATGTACCGAATGTCGTCGGTGAACACAGCCACGAGCCGGGTTTTATGATGGACCCGGTGTCACCGCGCCGCCTGAAGATGGGGCTGATCCACGCGTACAAAGAGTCTGGCGTGTTTACCATGCGGGTCTACATCGAGCCGCTGTGGTACGTCTGGGAAGGCCGCTCGCAACGATGGCCGGGCGGCACGCTGGACCTGACCGGTTATGTGCCGCCGACCGGCTTGCAGCGCTGGGTCAAGGTCGGCCTCCAGCCCGTTACCAACACCCCGGTAGCGGCAGGGGGCATCCCCGCGGCATTGAATGGTACTTTGAGCCTCAGCAGCCTGGCCGCCATTCCCTTAGCCGGTTCTATCCCCCTCTGCGGCGTCAAACTCATCGCCGGGCAGACGGTCATCAACGACGAATGGACCTTTGAGGACTGTTCGCCCTGGCGGTCGGGGGCCGGGTTCGATTTGTTGTCCGGTAAAAAACACAACCTCGCGGCCAGCGCCGCGCCCACCAGCAGCGACGATGAAACCGCCGGTTACAGTCTCGGTTCCTGGTGGTTTGATACCCTGGCCGATGAGGCGTATGTCTGCGTGGATGCGCGGGGCGGGCTGGCGGTCTGGAAACAGGTCGCGGGTGGGGGCAGTGGTTGGCTGACGGGCGACGCGTCCGCGGTGACCTATACGCCCGCGCAGGTCGCGGATTGGGACGGGAGTGCCGACCCCGGTCACGTGGATGGGGCGCTGGACCAGTTGGCCGGACGAGTCGCGGACCTCGAAACAACCGGCGGCGGCAACATGCTGCAAAGTGTGTATGACCCCAATGCCGATGGGCGCGTGAGTCTGGCGGTCGAGGCCGATACCGTCGATGGGCAGCACGCCAGTGCGTTCGCCGCCAGCAGTCACAACCATACCGGGGTCTATGCGCCTCTTGCTCACAACCACGATGACCGCTACTTCACCGCCGCCGCGCACCGGGCCACCAGTGCAGGCGCTGCCGATGCGGGCCAGCCCATTGTCCTGAATGCTGCCGGGCAGGTGGACAGCTCCATGCTCCCGGCAGGCAATGCGGTGGTCCATATGGCCCTGCTGTATTTCGCGGGCACGTTGGAGCCTGGCGCGTCGCCCCTCCGCATCTACAACGCGACGGGGCAGGCGAAGACGATCTCGAAGGTTTTTCTGGCGTGTGACACCGCACCCACCGGCGCGGCGATCATCTGCGATGTGCATAAAAATGGGGTGACGATTTTCACTACACAGGCTCACCGGCCTCAGATCCCGGCGGGGACGAATACCGGCGTAAGTACCAGCATCGATGTGACCACCTGGGCGGCTGATGAATACCTGACCGCCCATATAGACCAGGTTGGCAGCATCGTAGCAGGCGAAGACCTCGTGCTGCATCTTGTTTATGCATAGGAGCGGAAACATGGCTCGAATTTTTAGCACCGGCGGGGAAGAACTGGATCCCAACGTTGTCTGGGACACGCTGACGACAAGCCTGGAAGCCAGTCTCGGCTATCAGGTGAATTTCCTGACGAACTATGTACCCGCGGTGGTGCCCCGCACAGGATATGCGTGCTGGCGGCTGGCGGGCAGCGGCGGCACCATCCGCCGTACTTTCGCGGCGAATCCCACTGAAATTTACATGGGGTTTGCCTACTATACTGACGTGAATGAACGCACGGACCGCCCGATCCTGCTGCTGTCCGATACCGGGATTCAGTTGTATCACTACACCGGCGACACGCTGCGTGTTACGCGCGGCGGCACCCAACTGGCGATCTCGTCCGCCGGGATGCTCTCTAAATCAGTATGGCATTATATTGAGGTTCATCTCAAACCCCTCAATACCGGCGGAGTCTGTCAGGTTAAACTTGACGGGTTTCTGATCTGCGATTTTTCAGGCGATACCACGGACAACAATCAATACCTATCCGGCATTGTTTTCCAGGCCAAAGATATACATTCCAATGGTTATGTCAGTGTCCTCCTGGATGATATTGTAGTCAATGACACCGCTGGCAGCGCCAACAACTCCTGGCCCGGACAGGTGCGGCTGCTCCCGATCCATCCCGCCGCCGCAGGCGACAGCAGTCAATGGAGCCGGACGGGGGTCAATTTGGGCAATAATATCGGCCAGACTCGACACTCCGCACGCGGGATTTTCGCCGTTCTGCAAACGGACACGGCTGAAAACACCGATTTGTATACCGCTGATGTACCCGATTTGCCGGCTGATGCGACGATTACCAACGTGATTGTCTCCGCCGTGGCCCGCAAACCGTCCGGGGCAGGCGGAATAGCGCTCTTGTGCAAAGGTGGCAGCACCACGCAGGAAGGCGCGAATCAAGCGCTGGCAGGCGGGTACAAACTCTACTCAGAAGCGTTTCCGGTCAACCCTGGCGACTCCGCCGCCTGGGAAGAAACCGATTTGACCGGATTGCAGCTAGGCATTCGAGCCAAATGAAAAACGCCCGCGTGATCGATCTCCTGGTGGGCTATGTCGAATACACTGGCACCTGGTCGTATGACGTGCCCAGTTCGTTCTCGTCTCAAGCCGACACCGTGCTGGGTTATGTCGAATATATCCAGCCAACGAAGCGTGAGATCGATCTCCTGGTGGGCTATGTCGAATATGTGGAACCTGTCCGCCGCGAGGCCGATCTGCTGGTGGGCTATGTCGAATACACCGGCAGTTCGTCCTACGTCACGCCTGATACGGCCCGCTCTCAGGCGGACGTGGTGCTGGGGTATGTCGAATACACCCTGCTCGCCCGCCGCGAGGCCGATCTGCTGTTGGGGTACATCGAAGTCGATTATTTTGAAATCACGGCGGAAGGTCCGCCGCTGCCGGTTTTTCGTTCGTTTGGACCGCTGGTCCAGATGTGCTGAGGGGCCTGATGAAAATCCGTTCGGTCATTTTAGCTGCTTTACTGGTTGTGGTTCTGTTCGTTGGCCTAGCGCTGTGGGGACCGGTCGGCAGCGACTGGTTCCACTATTTCGACCCGATTGCCGACCGCTTCCGCAGCGGCGACACGCGGCTGTATGATGCCCGGAGCCGGGGCTACTTTGATGCGCCGTGGGGCATGCTGCTGCTGGTCCCGCTGGCCGCGCTGCCCATTCGTGCCGGGCAGTCGGCGCTGACGATTTTGACACTCAGCGCCTTACTGGCCGTGACGCGGGCCTATACCACGCATTTATTTCGGGCAACACTCGCCCTCTCGACCGCGTTTGTGGTCGATCATGTGCTGCGTGGGCAGCTGGATGCGCTGGTCCTGGCCGGGACGCTGCTTGGTTGGTGGGCGGTGCGTGAACGGCGGCCTGGTGGGTTGTCGCTGGCGCTGGTCGTCATGGCCGTCAAGCCCATCAACGTGGTCCTGGCCGGACTGGTGCTGCTGATTGCGGTGCGTCGGTGGTCGCAGCGGGAGTGGCTGATTGTGCTCAGTGGGCCGGTGGCGGCGGTACTGCTGTCAGCCCTGGTGATTGGCTTCGATTGGCCGCTGCGGTATGTCCGGAATCTCTTCGCCACACCGCCCATCGTCATTTTCTCCGTGACCACCTGGACCACGCTCGGACCGGGTACCGCCGTGCTGGGCATCTGGTTGGTGGCAACGTTAGGCCAGCATGTGCTGCAAGAAGGCGCATCCTCGCGCCTGGTGGCGCTCGCGTTGGCACTGAACCTCGTGCTGACGCCCTATGCCAATGACAGCCATTACGTGCTGCTGATTCCGGCCTGGTTGTGGCTGGTTGAGCAGCGGCGGGCTTACCTGCTGCTGTTCCCCCTGACCTGGCTGCCGCTGGCGCGGGTGTGGGGTGTCGCGCCGGAAATCATCTATCCCCTGCTGCTCACGGGGGGGCTGCTGGGGGACCTGTCATTCGTTCGCCCACGGGCCGCGCGAACGGGTGATGTAGCGTTGACTGTGGCCCCCAAAGGAGTTGGGGAATAGTGGACATCTACGACGCGTTGGGGGTGCTGCTGGATCGCTTTGAACCGGTGGTGATTGCCGTCAGTCTCGCGCTGGGTTTCGCCATTGGCTACCTGGCCTTTTTGCGCCTGAAGTCCCGCGAGGTGGAGGCGGAGGCCCACAAGGATGCGACCGAAGCGGAGAAAAACACGGCTGAGGCCACCGCGCAGCTCGCCGCTGCACTCAAACTCTCGACCGAAACCAACCAGGCGCTGCAGCAGAATAACGCCGGGCTGACGGTTCTGCTGGGTGACGTGCGCCACGAGTTAGTCAGCGAACGCACCAAACGCGAGCAGTTCGAGACACGTCTGAATGCTCAGACGGAAGAACTGCGGCGATTTAAGCAGGTATCGCTTGAAACGAGTACTACTCAGACGCAGCTGCTGTCTGCCGCACAGGGAAAAATCGTCACCCTGGAACATACGGTTCACCAGCAGGGGGAGCAGCTGGTCGCCCTGGAAAAAACGATCTCCGAAAAGGATGCGGCCATTCAATCCCTGCGCCGCGCCCTGGAGGAGAAGGACCAGGCCATCCAGAAACTGGAACACGCCCTGCGCACGGAACAAACCAACTACAACGTCCTCAATGACCGGGTCAAAATGCTGGAAGCCGAAAACGAACGGCTCAAAGGCGAGCGGGATGGCCTGGTGAAAGAACGCAGCAAACTCGAAGCCGAAGTGGCGCAGCTGCGCGCCGAGGTGGATGAGATTAAACGCAAGGGCACGGGTCCCTTGGCGGCCCAAACGGCAGCCCTCGCGTCAAAAAGTGCCGCCGAACCCGGCTCGGAAGGCCCCGAATCAATTGAAGAACCTGTACATAAGGAGTGAATCTGATGGAAAACCTGAACCCGAACATCGCCCTGATTGTCATGGGCCTCGTGGCCGTCGTCGCACTGGCCGTGCTCGCCTATGCCCAGCAAGCGCGTAAGTCCGAACTGGCCGCTTTTATCGAGCCGTTCCAGGGGGTGCTGGAAACGTCCTTCAAGCGTTTTGATGATCTGCTGGCGCAGTATGGCGCGCCGCTCAAACCGGTGAATGAAATCGTGACGGCCACCGCGACGCTGCTCGACTCGCCGGATGATTTTCTCGCCAAAGTGCTCCCCGATGCGATTGAAGCCGGATTCCGCAAGGTGCTGGATGAACTGAAACAGCTCACCGACGGGATTGCGGCCAGTCAGGAAGCGCAGATGCAGGCGGTCATTGAACAGCGCGTGCTGCCGCGTATCACGACGGCGCTTCAGGAGCAGCGCACCGAACGGGTGCTGCCGGTTGAGAGTGCGGACGCGCCGGTCGGTGAAGCCGTGCCGTACCAGGTGCCCGCCAGCGATGGGATGCCGAGTAAACGATGATCTCCCGCTGGTTGTTTATGCTGTTCGGCCTGCTGGTCTTGCTCACCGCCTGTGCGACGGTGGGCGAGAACGGCACCCGCCTGTCCGATGTGCCGCTCCAGGACTATGATGTGATCGCGCGCGGCGGCACCCCCGTCACGCCGGATTCCTTTGTGGTCGACGTTGGCGGCGGACGCCGTGTGCGCCTTAACTTTTACAACCCCTCGCCCACGGCAACTCTGCCGTCGATCTCGACTCCCACACCGACGATGGCAGCCACCGCGACGCCGTCCCCGACCATGACTGCGATGCCGCCCGAAAGCCCCACGCCGACGATGGAAGTTACTATCCTGCCCACCATCACCAACGGGCCACCTAAAACCTGTTCGGTCAAAGCCGCCAAGGTGATTAACATTCGAGACCAACCGGGCCTGTCCGGGAGTAAAGTAACCGGCGCGCTGGCCGCGAATGATACGATTGAAATAAGTGAGGTCCAGGAGGTCGATACGTACTTGTGGGCGCATCATCCGCGTGGGTGGAGCGCGATCCGGCAAGCCACGACCTGGTGGGTTTACGGTGTCGAGGGCCAGTCCGCCATCTGCGTTGACGTGACCGGCTGGCCGGAGGGGCTAGAGCCGCCCGTGCCGGTAGTGAAGGCCCCGTTGGTCGGGCTGCACGTACTCGTCGGCAGCCGCTGGGATCCCATCGCGGACACCGCCAGCGCCTGGGACGCCATCAAAACACTAACCGATTCCGCACCCTTGGCGCAGCAGTTCAAGTCGATGAAGGCGGAGGCGGTCACCGTGTACCGCCCCCTGATCATCTGCACGGGTATGAGTGACGGCCCGATCCTCCCCTACTGGTCCGACCCGCAAGGTTACTACAACTGCATCCGCCCGTATTGGCCGGAGGGCTTCGATTATTACGAAGTGGTCAATGAGGTGAGCGCGCCGGGCGATATCGCCCAGTTTACGGATATGATGATCTACCTGGCCGAGCGCGCCGGGCGCGAGGGCAAATGTATCCTGGCCTACAGCTTTGCGCCGGGCAATCCTGATCTGGCCGACTGGGGCGACATCTTGCGTTTTATGCGCTGGTCCAACGCGCATCCCTGCGGCACCTGGATGGACGGCACGCCGCGTTATCACGGCATTGCGCTGCACCAGCCGGGGTACATGCCGCCGGAGGTGCCGCTGCGTGCCGATAGCTGGGTGAACAACTCCTGGGTCGCCGGGCGGGATGTGCTGATTGACAACCTGCTGCGGCAGGCACACGGTTTCAGCCTGGCGGACTTTCAAGGCGGCATCTGGTTGACCGAATGGGGCTATGTGGACGGCTATTCGGGGAGTTGGGAGGACCGCTGGACCTGCGAGCAGATGGCTGCTGGGCTGGAGTATACAAGGCAGGTGTATGAG
>CAYYNB010000075.1:0-27474 GCA_964472565.1 uncultured Anaerolineaceae bacterium | reverse complement strand
ATCCAGAGTCCACTGTTCTGCCGATTAAACTATCCCCCATCGACGGAAGGAATTTTAGCACGGCGGGGAGTGGTTGACAAGGGTGGGTTTCTAAAAAACTGTCAGATTTGCCGATTTACAAATTTCGTCTTTTCTCAATAATTCTAGTATTATAGTACTATCACTTGCGCGGGCGTCCAATTAGGAAGGGGAGTCCTATGAGGCGTCACTTGTATCTGACAGCGGTCATGCTGGTATGGCTGGCAGTTTCGGCGTTCCCGGTGCTTGGTGCGCCAGTGTTGATGCAGTCGATCAACGATACCTTTGCTCCGATGGTCGATTATCGTTGGGAAGTGGCGGATGCCGGATGGCTTTTTGTCCCCAATCGCACGTATAATTTAGATCGAGTAGAAACGAATTTTAGCCGTGTGGATGGGCGAACGATTACGATTGAAATTTATGACGCGCACCCTCGTAATGGGAATTTGTTAGCCAGCGGAACTTTTAGCGTTTTTTCATCGACTAATTTTATTGGAACCACCTTTGAGCATCCGGTGACGTTATATGCAGGTGAAGACTATTTCATCGGCTGCCGGAATGTGCTCAACCTGGGCGTGAATGTGACGGATGCGGCGGATGCCGTGAGCCTGGGATCGATGTGGTACGATTGGAACGGTGACGGCTCGTATGGTTCGGAAGAAGTCGGGGCTTATACCGCCAAGCCGATTCTGCGCCTTTATGGATCGCCGTATGAGCCAGAAGTGTCCACTCCACAAGCGGTGTGGGATGGATATAGCGACGGGCGGATTAACCGGTTTGATGCCGCCCCGCCGGTGGTGATCTACCCGGCAGCGTATGGCGAAGCAGGAACAGGTCTGCACCTATACGGGCTGAACGCGGACGGATCGGGATGGTTAGCGCTCGAAGTTACGCCGGAGATGCTGGAGACGGCTCCAGTGGGTGAATTTGTTCTGGTCGCGGTGAATCCAGAGAATACACTCCAGGTGTTTAAATTGGGGAAGCAGTATCAAGTGAACGCGGTTTTTGCGAACGGAAAAATTTACGTGGCGATTTTTGACCAGTTAGATTCACAGTCGCCGATACAAACCTATACCACCGGGTAAAACCGGACCATTCCCTATTGTGTTTGAGGAGGGTCCTCCACCCTCTCAAATAATACCCCACCCCTGAGACCACCCCTGTTTCGGCCAAACCAAACAGGGGTGGTGCATTTATGCCACTGGGAGGACAAAATAAAAAAGACTGCCGTGAGCGGGCTGACTCTCCACGCCGACCTGCCCATCTAATCGCTGGATGATGCGCTGGACGATAGACAGTCCCAAGCCATGCCCGGCGATACCGGCTTCGTTGAGGCGGGTGAAGGGAATAAACAGGCGGCTTTGTTCATTGGGCGTTAAGCCGGGGCCGTTGTCCTTGACCCAGTAGCGGACAGCCCCATTCGGCAGCGGATCGGCACCCAGTTCGATAACGGGCGGACGCCCGCCGTATTTGATGGCGTTGCTGATAAAGTTGAACCAGATTTCTTCGATCCAGGGGGCATAACCTATTGCGGTGGGCCAAGTGGCCGGCTTGAGGATCTCCGGCTGAAATTCATGGATGAGATCGGCTAACCGGTGCTCAACATCATCCAACAGGGCGCTGGTGTTCACCGAGGCACGCTTCACATCCTGTTGGCGGAGGGTGGCGAGCAGCAGCAGATCATCGACAATCTGGGCGGTTTTATAACCGCGCTGGGCTAATTCGCGCAGCATGGTAAGCGACTCGTCGGGCGCGCTGGCGGCCAGGTCCATGAGCAGCAGTTCGCTCAAACTGATCATGATGTTGATGGGATTTTTGATGTCATGGGCGGCGGTGTGAGCAAAGGCTTTGAGTTCGGCATTACTGGCTTCGAGATCGGCGGCGTAATGGCGCAAGGCTTCTTCGGCCTGTTTGCGCTCGGTGATGTCGTGGAGCAGAACCAACTGGCCTACCGTCCGGCGGCGCGGATCGGTGAGCGGGGAAGCGCTGATTTCAATTGTGCGCGGCCCCAGCCGCACTTCGGCGGGTGGGGTGGGCCAACTGGACCAAACGTTTTGGATCGGCTGGCCGTAGATGGTGCCGAATGTTTTGAGCAAATGACGGGCGGCGGGATTAATATCCAGCACGCGCTGTTGGTCGTCGAGCACCAGCACACCATCGGTGAGCTGTTCAAGCAGTTGGCTGCGCGCAATGGGCACGAGGTCCAGGATTTGCAGGCGGTGCATGCCAAACAGCAGCACCGCGCCGTTGATCGCGAAGCCAATGGGGGTAAGGTCGAGTTCGCGGCTCACGCCGCTGACATACAGGATATTCCCAGCGAAGGGCAGCACCGAGATCAGCAGCAGCAGCGCGACCTGCCGCATATATAAGGCGGAATAGTAGAAGGTGGCCCGGTAGAGGTAGAAGAGGCCCGTGCCGAGATAGGCATAACTGTAAGCGATCAGCACCAGAAACCAGGGGGCATTGTGGCCGTAAACCGCCATATTGGTTGTACGATCCAGCGTTACGTAGGACCAGTGTAAGTGATGCCATTCGTTGGTGGCAACAAGGATCATGGTGATGAGGGGCAGAATGCCCAGGACTGCCAGTTGGCGGCGGGTTAGCCCGGTTTTTTGCTGGCTGAATTCGAGGGCAAAAAACAGAAAAAACAGAGGCGCATTGGCAATGCCGAGGTAGGAGATTTTGCTCCATGAGATTTTGGTGCCGAGATCAAGGGCGGCGACCTCAAACGCCGCTGCCCCCGACCAGATAGCCGCACCGAGTTCGAGCAGCATGAGCGGAATACTTCCGTAAGCGTTCCGTCTGTGCCAGGCGCAGGCTGCCACACCCAGTGAAAATAGGACACCAAACCCATAGAGGAGGCTATAAACCCCAAACTGATACCTCATACTGCTGCCCCATTACAGAAGTAGTTCTTCCAAACGTTCGATGTAACCGGCCATGACTGCAAAGGTCTTTTCGACGGCTTCAGGCGTGGTCATGTCAACACCTGCTAATTTTAGAGCATCCAATGGATAGAGTGAATGGCCTGCTTTCAGGAAGCTGAGATAGTTGTCCACCGCGCCGGGTTTACCGCTGAGAATGCCATCCGCGAGGGCATGTGCCGCCGAGATGCCAGTAGCATATTGGAAGACGTAAAAGTTGGCGTAGAGATGGCCGAAGGTGGCCCAGGTCATGCCGAGGCGATTCCGGTCAATATAACCTTCGCTGCCGAAACCTTCGGCAAACAGATCAGCCATCAGATTGATCATACTGTCGGCGGTCAGTCCTTCGCCGCGTTCGGTGCGCTCGTGGATTTCGAGTTCAAAGCGGGCGAGGGTGGGCATCTGGAAGAAGTAGCGGTGGAAGTTGTACATGGCTTCTTCGATCAGGGCGATCTGGAAGGCGGGATCGGTGTTGGTCTGGAGCAGATGGGCGCGGACCATCGCCTGATGGAAATTGGACGCAACTTCGGCTACAAAGAGCGAATAATCGGAATAGATGATCGGCTGGTGCTGCCATGTGAGATAGGAGTGCATGGAATGGCCGAGTTCGTGGGCCAGCGTACTCACGGATTCGAGCGTGTTGTTGTAACTCATCATGATAAAAGGAAAGGTACCTTGCCAACCGCTGGAAAATGCGCCCTGGCGTTTGTTCTGGTTGGGGTAGATGTCCACCCAACGATCCTGTAAACAGCCGCGCCGGAGGATCTCCACATAAGCATCGCCGAGCGGACGCACGCCTTCGGAAATCCAATCGACGGCCAGACTGTAGGGGACAGTGGGCTTGGAACTGGTCAGGGGCGACCAGACATCGTAGGGGTGCAGCTCGTCCAGGCCGAGCACCTGACGACGGAGCCGCCAGTAGCGGTGCCACGTGGGGAGGTGCTTACGGAAGGTTTCGATCAGATTGTGGAAGACCTGGGGCGGGATGGCATTGGGGAAAAGGGATGCTTCAAGCGCGGAGTTGTGGTGGCGCACGCGCGAAATAAACACATCCTGCTTAATGGCGGTTGCCAGATTGCTCGCCAGGGTGTTTTTGAGGGCGAAATGCGCATCCATGTAATTTTCCCAGGCGGTGCGACGCACTTCACGATCCGGGTTATACATATGGAGCATGATGGTTCCCTGGGCGACTTCCAGCGATTGATCGGTGTTGCTGGTGGCCGGGGAGAATTTCAGATCGGCGTTAACCAACACACTCGCCGTCCGGCCTACGCTGCCGAAGGGTTCGGATACCATACCGAGCAGTTCTTCGACTTCGGCGGAGCGGACATGCTGCTGCTGGCGGAACAGGTCTTCAAAATAGTGGGCATACACGGCCAGCCGCGCATCCTGCTGCATCCATGATTTGATCTGATCGTGTCCAATTGCCAGAATTTCAGGGCTGGCAAACGCCGCTGATGCCATCAAACGGGACAGAGCGCTCATGGCCTGGCCGGACATAGACTGGGCCTGTTGGTCGGATGTATCGACGGCGGCAAACATGCTGGCATACACAAAAACTTTCCCGGCGCGCGCATACAGATCGCTAAAGGCGTTAAAATAGGCGGCCAGGGTGTCGGGACCACCAGCTAAATGGCCTTGAAAACGCTGTTGAAGTGTGGGCGCTTCGGCGACGAGGGCCTGTAATTCGGCTTCCCAGTCGGCATGGGAAGCAAAAAGACTCGGTGCGTTCCAGGTATGTTCGGGTTTGACATCCCGCCGAAGGGGCAAAGCTGCTTCCACCATGATCATGCTCTCCTTATGTAGTTACCTCTTGCGCTTCCCATTGTAGACGACTTTGGGGAAAAGGGCATTGTGGTTGATTATAAAGTTGTGTAATATTACTCTTACTGAAGCCGGAGAGAAGATTAGATGCCGATTACAGTTGAATGGTATAACGACGCAAAAACGATTTTACTGGAACGATTCGAGGGGGATTGGACCTTAGACGAGTATAAGCGGCTGATCGATGAGGCCCGGCTCATGCTATCGACGGTGGATCATACGGTGCATATTCTGGTGGATGGTCGACTCAAGTCACCGCGTTTGCCGGCTAATCTGATCAGTGGGGGCATGTTGTATGCGGCGCGGCACCTTCCTCCCAATCAGGGGATCACGGTGTTCGTGGGGGTGGATGCGGTATCGGCTATTTTTGTGAACATCGCCCGGAATATCGGCCCGCGCCTGCACCGCACATTATTTACGACGGATACGGTTGAAGATGCGCTGCGGATTATTGAACAACAGGCATCCAAGACGGAGTGAAGTGAAAAGTGAGCTTCCCCCTCAACTGGGTTGGAGGGGGAAGGGAGCGGTGGGCGTCTTAGTTGGATAGTTTGGCGTTGAGGATAATCTCGGTGCCAGCCAGTGCACGCGAGACGGGACAGCCGCTCTTGGTGGCGTTGGCGATTTCCTGGAACTGGGTCTGGTCGATACCCGGAACACGCGACTCGTTATTTAATTCAATGCGAGTGATTGTAAAACCTTCACCGACTTTTTCAATATGAACATGGGCTGTGGTATGAATGCGTTCCGGCGAAAAACCAGCGCGTCCTAAACCAACGCTGAAGGCCATCGAAAAACAACCCGCAAGCGCTGCGCCAATTAGTTCTTCAGGGTTGCTGCCCTGGGCGTCTTCGAAGCGCGATCCGGCGTTGAACGGGCCGCTAAAGCCGCCGAACTGCATTGTGCCTTTCCCTTCACGAAACGGGCCTTCCCACACAGCTTCCGCATGACGTACAGGCATAGTAATTTCTCCCTTTGTGCGTGTAGATACAATTAGATTGTAGCAATGTCGTGAAGGCTTGCGCACACGTGTGGAAGAGGAAAAAAAGTGCCGGGTCACCCCTGAACCCCGGCACTTTAAATATGGGTATCGCAGCGTATGCTAATAATAGTGTGAGTTGGAAACGCTCCCAGCCCCCTGGATAACCGCTAGATGAAAACCCCACTCGGCGCACACACTACGATGTTTGTTGGTGAGTACTTCCCCTGTTTGATTCTTAGTATAGCGTTTCGAGATCAAACAGTCATAAAACCCAACTCAAAATCCCATTAAAATAAAGATGTGACTCCAACAGGGGGTCACATCCTGACTTCTTTCGTGAATCAAACCGGCTAATCACCGTAGACGTGAACGGTAGACCCTTCGACCAGCCAGTTCTCGTAGAGCCACTTGGAGTCGCTGATGGTCAGATTGACGCAGCCGTGACTGTGACGGTAGCCGAAGCTGTCGTGCCAATAAGTGCCATGCAGACTTTCAAGGCCATTAAAATAGATGGCATAAGGCACCTGATCGAGGGCATAGAAGTCTTCGGTGCCTTCCTGACCACTCATGGGGCCGTTTTCGACTTTCAGACGGACGGTGAAGGTGCCGTTGTTAGTTTTCCAGCGTTCTTCGTCCAGACCAGAGGATACCAGAGTCGCCATGCGGGGCGTGCCGCTATCGTAGGCGACGACGTTCTGTTCGAAGGTGTTGACGGCGGCCCAACGCCCGGCTACGCTGATGGGGGCGGTGGGATAAACGATGCTCAGATTTTGCTGGTTGGTCCAGATGCCGGGGCCGATCAGGTGCCAGTTCCAGCCACGCACATTGATCGTGGCGTAGATGTTGACCAACTGGTAGCGCTGAAGTTGACCGTTCCCTTCGCATTGACGCATGCCAGCCGGGGAATCGGTGGCACAGTGGGGCCAGAGCACCCAGGCGAAAGGCATATCGAGGCCATTGATCAGCACGCCGGAAAAACTGGAAGGCTGCGCCCAGCGGGCAATTGAAAGGCTGACCCACTGACCGGGGCGAACCTCGGCCCAATCGTCCTGGACCTGCAAGACATTCACATAAGTGTAGCCAGTGGTCATGGTATCAACCTGGGTGCCACCGGGCTTGTCGTAGACGGGCACTTCGGATTGATTAAAACGGATGAGTGAGACGCCGGATACGACGCCAAAATCAATGGGGATTCGGGTTACATTGGGAGTGGGCCGCGAGGCCATGAGGGCGTCACAGTCCGGGGTGCTGAGTTGTTCCAATGAAATCCCGGCACAACTGGGATGACCCTGCCAACTGACGGGGGCGGCACCCGCCGGACGGCTGATCACAAAGGTGGATATGATGATGACGATGAGCAGTAGATGTTTTTTCATAGTCTTGTTCTCCTTGCCCGTAATCATATACCAACTTTTTGTACCGACAGGCAAGCGCCTCCTGAGCGTATTCTAAGCGTGTGCTGTGCGGCGAAAAAGGGGCGGGCCTATAATCTAGCGGTGAAAGGGAGCAGGGGCACAGTGTAAAGGAATGTTATAAATGGCGAACCGGTTGCAGTTTGAAACCAGCCCATATCTGGTACAACACAAGGATAATCCTGTTGAGTGGTATCCCTGGGGCGCGGAAGCGCTCGACGCAGCAAAAGCACAGGATAAGCCGATCCTGTTGAGCATCGGCTATTCGTCATGTCATTGGTGCCACGTGATGGCGCACGAAAGTTTTGAGAATCACGCGACAGCGGCATACATGAATCAGAACTTTATCAATATCAAAGTGGATCGCGAAGAGCGCCCGGATGTGGATGATATTTATATGCAGGCGACCCTGCTGTTTAATCGGGGGCAGGGCGGGTGGCCGATGACGGTTTTCCTGACACCGGAAGGCCACCCATTTCACGCGGGGACGTATTATCCGCCGGAGCCGCGCTACGGGATTCCGAGTTTCCGGCAGGTGATGGAAGCCGTAGTCGAAGCCTACCGGACGCGGCGCGCGGAGTTGGATCAAACCGCTAAGGCGATGTCGGCGGATTTGGGGCGGACGCTGTTTGTTCAAGCGGCGACAGACCAGTTTTCAGAAGATATGCTGGACATGGCGGCGCAGAATCTGATCCTGCGGGCGGACCCGGTGTATGGTGGGCTGACGCGCGGCAAACCGAAATTCCCGAACCCGGTGAACCTGGAATTTTTGCTGCGGTATCACGCGGGCACGGGGAACGATGCGGCGCTGCAAGTGACGATGCTGGCGCTCAAAAAGATGGTGCAGGGTGGGATGTACGATCAGTTAGGTGGCGGCTTCCACCGTTACAGCGTGGACGAAAAATGGCTGGTGCCGCATTTCGAGAAGATGCTGTATGACAACGCCCAACTCGCACGGGTGTATCTGCATGCGTGGCAGATTACACGCGAGCCGTTTATGCGCGAGATCGCGGAAGAGACACTGGATTATGTGATGCGCGAAATGACGGCTCCCGGCGGCGGATTCTACAGCACACAGGATGCCGATTCGGAGGGTGTGGAGGGCAAATTTTACGTATGGACCGACGCCGAACTGCGGCGGGTGCTGGATGGGGTGGTGAATAAGCCGGATGCAGTGCTGGCGTATTGGGGGGTGCCACCGGGGGGGAATTTCGAGAGCAAAATTATTCTGCAGGTGGCGGATATGCTCGGAGGAGTGGCGATCCGACACGGCATGTCCGTCGAAGAGATGAAGGATGAACTGGCGGCGGCGAAAACGGTGCTGTATACACTGCGTAAGGATCGGGTCGCGCCGGGGCGGGATGAAAAAATTCTGACGGCGTGGAACGGCATGATGCTAGCTGCATTTGCGGAGGCGGCGCGGATTCTGGATCGGGAGGAATACCGGCAGGCGGCGGTGGATAATGCGGATTTTCTGCTGCGCGAGTTGTCGAACGGCGGGGGACGGCTGTGGCGCACGCATAAGGATGGTGTGAGCAAGCTCAACGGGTATCTGGAAGATTACGCCACAGTGATTGATGGGCTGCTCGAACTGTATATGACCACGTTCGAGGCACGTTGGTATAACGAGGCGATTCGGCTGGCGGATGTGGTGCTGGCGCATTTTGTGGCGGAAGACGGGGGATTCTATGATACGAGCGATGATCACGACCCGCTGATCGTGCGCCCGCGCAATGTGCAGGATAACGCGTCACCATCGGGAAATGCGGTGATGGCGTATAACTTGCTGCGGCTGACAGGGTTCAGTGGGGAAACACGCTTCGAGGATGCGGCGCTCGGATTGTACCGGGACGTGGGCGCGGGTTTGGGTGAATATACGAAGTCATTTGGGCAGGCGGTGGTCGGAGGTGATTTTTACCTGCGGCGACCTGTGGAGATTGCACTGGTGGGGGATCCGCAGGAGGAGGGCATGGCGGCGATGCTGGATGTGGTACGCACGAAATACCGCCCGCTGGCGCTGGTCGCGCTGTCACCGCATACGCCCGATCCGATGGTGAACCCGGCGCTGCTGCGGACGCGGACGCTGCGCGATGGACGGGCGACGGCGTATGTGTGTGAAAACTTCGTGTGCCGGACTCCGGTGACAGCGGCGGAAGAGTTGGTCGCTTTATTGGCTGCGAAACCCACACTTGATCTGGAATTGGATGAGGGCGAGGATGAGGCGCTGGATGAGGGGTGATTCTATCCCTCTCGGTTCGCCGAAAACAGGGCGTATCGCGCGATACGCCCCACCAGTTGTTGATACCCCGGCTATTGCAGGGTGAGCATGTGCATCTGGGCGATGGCTCCGGTTACGAAGGCATCCACGATTTCTAACAGTTGGGCGTCGTCTACTTCGGGATAGGAAGTGAGGGCGACGGTGATCAACAGGCGTTCATAAGGAACGATTTTTTCGGTGATTTTTACTGCGCCACAGTGATGATTCGACATGCTGCCATGCACCAGCATCTCGTCTCCCATTGGAATGTATTCGGTAATCATGCCCGTATCGCGCCACGCGGCTTGCAGTTCGGTGTCGTTCATATAGCCGCGCGCACCATCGGGGGTGTTGAATAACATCAGATCCATTTCGATAGCGATCCCGGTGAGACTGGGGCAGGCGTCGCCGGTATCCCAGTAGCGCACCTCCTGGCCGATCATGTTGTGGCGCGTGCCCACCGTGTTGATGGCATCGGCCAGCGCATCCAGGCCGAGGGTATGGTAGGCGGCGACAAATTCATCCCGCGTGTAGGTTTTGCTCACGGTGCTGTTGAGCATATAGGTATCTTCCAGGCCGAACATACTGATCGAGGGGATGATGTTGGGCAGGTCGGTCAGCGTGGTGGTGGCAGTGATGCCGGGCGGCACAGCCGGGATCGGTGTGGCGGGCAGTGGCGAGGGCGCGGCGGTGTTGGTGCGGTTCATCAGGATCGGGATGAACTCGTTAAGGATGGTGCGGGCCTGGGCCGATCCTCCGGTGGCATCGGTGTTCACAATGACCCAATAGAGCAGGCCGCCATATTCAAAGAGGATATATGTCATGTATTCTTCGGCGAAACAATCGCCGGTCATGGGCGAAGATGTGACGATATACCAGCCATGAACGATGTCGGCGTAGTCGATCTCAAAAAACAGACCGGCGAAAAACGCGCGCAGCACCGGATCATCAACCAGGGAGCGGCCCGCCGCCGTCGAGGTGAGTTGGCTGACTTCGAGCACTAAGGTAGAAACCGGGCGACCCGCGCGGCAGAGATCATAGCCCATGCCATAGAGGGCGGTCCAGCCATAACTCGATGCCATTGTTTTGAAGCGGGCGGCGGCCTGGGGATACTGTTCACCTAACGCATCGGCCAGTTCATTGATGTTTTCAGTGATCGGCTGAGTTGCATTCGATCCCTGGTAGGCGGCAGGGAATTCGGCTTCGGTGGGCAGCAGGGCGCGAAGCTGTTCTTCGGTGAGGCGCGGTAGTTCGACATCGGGAATGGGCGTGGTGGCGGCAACAGCGGGAAGATCCTGGGCAGGAGGTTCGCCGGATGCCGTTTCGGTGCTGGTTGCTGTGGTGTCCTTCGATTTATCGAGTTCGGGCATCACAAAAAAGACGACGACGACAGCCGCGACGGCTACCAGTACGATCAGAATAAGGAAATTGATAAAGGCTTCTTTCGACATCTTCAACCTCGTAGAATGTGCGATGAGAACTATTGAAGACCCGCCTGATCCAGTTTTTGGATCAGATAGTCGGCCATGACATCAAGCGCATTGATCAATTCCTGCGAATCGGCGTCGGGATTGCCGATGACGGCGGCTGAGACCATATAACGGCCATGGACCAGCGTTTTCGCAAAGAAGGGGGCATCGCCGCAGCTTTCGTAAGGGAACGTAGCGGTTGCCAGAAGGCCACCATCATCGGTGGGTTCAAAACTTTTGTAATAGCCAGAAGCCAGCCAGAGATCGCTGACGGTGGTATCGTTCAGATAGGCAAGCGCACCCTGTTCCGTTTCAAAGTAGGCGATGTCGACTTCGAGCGACCAGCCAACTGTATCGGTACAGGTGGGACCGACATCCCAGACATGCGTGACCTGCCCTAAGAAGCCGGTTTGTTCCCCGAGCAGTTGCAGCGCGTCGTGCATCTGCGGCCAGTCAACATACCAATTGGGGATGTCTTCCGCGGTATAGATGGTGCTCAAGTCGGTGTCGAGCGCAAAGGTAGGTTGCGGCAGACCGACTTCTTCAATGGTCGGCATGATCGCTTCGATGGCCTGGGGGTCGGGGAGATTCTGGACAATGGGCAGCGTAGATGGTGTCGGTGCGGCGACGACAAAGGCGGGCGTCGGCTCGAAGGGAGTCGGGACGGATGCGTTTACCCGGCTGATGATGACCTGGGCTAACTGATCCAGCAGCACGTTGACCTGGGCCGGATCAGTTCCGGCTTCCACCGTCGCCTGGACGGTGATGAGCAGACCCCAATATTCAAAGTTCAGGTTGTAGTCGGTTTCGGTGGCAAAACAACTGCCCGACAGGTTGTCGAATATCATCAGCCAGCCGTGAACGGATGTGGTCGGCGTGATCGATACGACGGCGGAGGATAACGCACCGATCTGCTGGTAAACCTCCGGCACACGGGAATCGTTTATCAGTTCGCGGGCGGCCTGCGGTCCCTTCAACTGGGCGATCTCGCTGCCAATGCTGGCATACGGCGCAACGCAGCCGTCGTACGAGAGGCCATAGGTCCAATCCCAGCCGTACGTTTTGCTCATACTGACAAGCTGATCAGACAGGTCGGGATAACCGTCTTTCAGGCTAACAGCCCCAGCATACAGCGAATAATCGTTGAGAACCTGCTCGGCCTGATAGCCGGAGGGGAGATCGGCAGTTTGAAGGTTGAGGGCATGCAGATCTTCGGCGGTGAGCGTTGGCAGCGAACTGCTGGTGCTCATCATCTCCGGCGGGGTGGCGGTGGGTGTGGACTGGGATCGCGGCGTCCCGAACAGCGCCTGGCCCAGGCCGGGTTTGGTCGGGGTGGGATTACCCTGAGTGGGCGGAGCGGCATTCGCCAGAGGAACGAGCGCCGCCACAAGGATGACGATGATCGACAGAACGGATAATTTGAGCCTCATTTGACTTCCTCCTTTAGGGCAGCGGCTCGATGAAATAACCGCTTGAATCGCCTTCGGCTACTGCACCATACATGCCATCGGCAAATGAAACGATCCACCATGCATAACCATCCCAGCAGATGGGGCCGCCCATGACGCGAAATGTCGCGCCTTCAGGCTGCGTACCAATTTGCTCACCGCCTGCCATCTGGCGGACGTTGATAGGGATGCCATTGGTGAACGTGACGCCGCCTTCCACATCCATCCACAACTGCGAGGGCGGCGCACCGGGGCACTGGGCACGGGTAAAACCGGACGGCGCAAAGGTGGCGATGCCGGGAACGGTGCCCAAAAATTCGCCGGGGGCCTCGCTCACGACAGTTCCTGCTGCTGCGTCGATGATGGCGCTGCTGCCGCTCTGCCAGTCGGAACTCACGGTGAAGGTGTTATTATCCAGCCAGCCACCGATGGTGCTGCCGTAGGCGAGCGATCCGGCCTGGGCTTCATCGACCAGGGCGACTACAGAGACACCAGAGAGCCGATCAACGACGATAGTCCAGATTTTTTCCTGGTCGGGATTGCTGCGGGCGACCTGATAGGCGACTTTGGTTGTGTCGGGCGAGAAGGTCGCATCACCGCCCGTAAAGGGAACTTCCCCGATCATGGGGAGGGGATAGGTTTGGGATGCACCCGCCGCATCGAAGACGGTGAGGCCCGTTACGCCGCTGTCATCCCGTTCGACGCGGGCGAACGTGGTCAGGTCCGGGGTGTACCCGTCGATGTCACCGATGGGGGTCCAGGTGGCGGCGGTGAGATGGTAGGCGCGGACGTTGGACCACTGCCAGTATAGAATGTAGCCGCCGATACCCATTGGCTTATCCTGGAACAGCAGGGTGGTATTGTCGGCGCTCCAGCCGAAGGGGTCCAACGCGATAGAGAGTTGATCGGAAGGCATTTCGAGGATGACGTTATCTTCGATGCCGGTGCCGTTCAAGGTGATCAGATGGACGGTGTTAGCGGCGGTGGCGGACGCCAGATCGGTGGGTAAGGCGGCGATGGTGTAGGCGAACTGCAAACCATCCTGCCGCGCGGCCCCTTCGGTCAGCCCGTGAAACAGGGTCTCGGTGTCGGGAGGCATAGCGGGTTCGTAGTAAAACACGGTGTTATCCGCGGCGTTAAAAATGGGAATATGGCTCATGTCCCACCCGAAGAGGCGCGATCCGCCAACGGAAGGGGAGCGCATGCCTTCGAGGGCGATGCCATAGGAGGCCAGTACGTTGCTCGCGACATCGCGGTATTCAATCGTGATCAGGTTCGCGTCGGGATCGCGGACCAGCCAGACCTGCATATCACCGCCGGATTGGGCGTGGGCGGGCAGGGCGGCAGGACGGATCGCGGTGAGCAGGATCAGCAGCGTGAGTAGAAGGGTGCAGTACTTTTTCATGGGACCTCCGGTGAGGAATCCAAATACAAAGTTAGTATAGGATTGAACAGGAGTCGGGGCGAGTCGGGTTGTACATACTGCTTCTCTATTGATTAGGCGTGCGAATCAGGTAGCGACCTAATTCCGTGTTATCCGCGCTCACGTTTACAAGCAGCAAGCCGTTTGCTTGTCGTGTGATAGTGAGTTCAGTTTGGTTGGGTGGAAAAATGGCCGGGCGCATAGTACCTGTTGGTATGTCCAGTATGCTAATCACTCCCGACTCGTCTTCTACCAATAAGGCGTTTGGTAGTACAACCTTTACATCAGGAATTGCAGTTATGACTGCCTGATCGTCTTCCAGACGCAGTAGGCGATTTGAAAACTGGGGGAACTCCGATTCTAGTTTTTCATCCCACAAGAGGAACACAGAGCCAGATATTTGATCGATTCCTGGGGTTATTCGGCCCCCTGTAACTGCCCATTTGGCAGGTAATTCATATACAATCTGATTCGTGGTCAAGTCGAAGATCACCTGTCGCGGCGCTTCCAACTGATCGCCAAACCAGTAAGGGTCATCTGTGATTGCGCTAGCGGGTGTCACGCTGCCGCTGCTATCCATCGTCAATATGGCATACTGACTGTCGGGAGTTACGCTGTCTATATATTCGATCTCTCCCGAAAATAGCTCCGTCGCTTCGCCTGTATACGGGTTGAAACGCATGAGGACGCCTGTCAGTTGCTGGTCGCCTTCGACGCGCAGCGAACGAATGAGGCGATCCTCTGGCCCGGTGATCGGCGTTCCCGAACCACAGATGCCTGGGCTGGCGGGATACACGGTCTCTTGTGCGGTGGTTAAATCGTAGGCGTGGAGTGCGCATGTGCGAAGTTCTTGGTTAAACATAATAGGTTCAAATTCGCCGGGAAGCCATTCATAACGCGGGGGATCATCATAATAATTGACCCAGCCCCACGTATGGGAATAACGCAAACCGTCAAACATCGGCGTTAAGCTGTGCGGTTGGGTGACATCAGCCATAAAGTAGGAAACCAGAGTAGGATTGCGCATGTCGCTGTTCACAATAATTGGGCGGGTCGCGTCTGCCCACCGCTCGATCTTGACCGTTTCGTTCCATTCGCTTGCACCCGTTCCCAGAAAATTCAACGTGCCCGTTGAGCGCTGGTAAGCATAGATGCTGTAGGGGAGTGGCTCGATCTTGCAGTCAGCAAAAACAATCCAGTCTCTATCCACAGACGCAGGTATACGCTGGTAAGAATCGCAAAGCTCTAAATCGGCAGGGAGCGGGCCTTCTAATTTGCCTGTTTCCGTAAAACACAGATACCAGGCTGCATCGTCGACTTGCTGGAACAGAGTCCACTGTCCATCTCCGGGGGCGTCCTGGACGGTTCCACATGCGCCTGATGGACGCGAAAACCTTCCTCGCGCCGGATCGAAGATGAAGCCATCCTCAGGGGTGGTATAAATGTAGAAGCGCTCCTTCCCGACAAAATAAGTGCCATCTGAACGGTTAACCACATCTTCCACTTCAGCTAATTCTGCCGGATAGGGATACGCTGTCCACTGCATCGCTGTCGGATCGAAATAATATAAGGTGCGGGTTTCATTATCGACGTTCACCACAGGCAGCGTTTCTATGATTTCCACGGCATCGGTGAAGAAATCCGCTGGATTGAGGACAGGTGGTAAGTTGTCGCCGCCATCCTGGGCGCGGGTATGGGTTAAGGGCATAACTGCCAGCAGCAGGATCGCCAGGAGTATCGAGCATTTCATGGGATATTCCTCTTGTGATCACATCTCTGATTTAATTCAACACCTGCTGTGGAATCTACACCTCACGGCGGGCCACTGTTTACCCGGCGGTTCCCTGGCTGTGATGCGCGTGTATATACTGTAAAATGCTACCGGGGGGGATGATGAATAAGCTAGATTTGCCGCTCGCAGATATGATCTTTTATGGTGTCGTCACCATCATCTT
Source organism: uncultured Anaerolineaceae bacterium (assembly GCA_964472565.1). Taxonomy (GTDB): domain Bacteria; phylum Chloroflexota; class Anaerolineae; order Aggregatilineales; family Aggregatilineaceae; genus DATAMF01. The sequence continues at coordinate 11,762 of CAYYNB010000075.1, read as the reverse complement.
TGTGGGTATTGCTATGTTTGGTGCTTTTGAAGGCGCGTTTGGCAGTGCTCTTTATACGTTTGATGGCGCGCCGCGACCCTCGGCGCTTGGTTATGCGGCGCTGGCGGCATGTTACGGGACTTTGTGTAGCAGCGTATTCTCATCGCCTCTTATCTCGACTTTGCACATGACAATCTTTGTTTATAGCGTTTCGGCTAAAGAAGGTTTTCAAAACTTGTCAGACTTTTCCAATATCGGTGTAATCTCAAGACATTTGAAAAGTCACCGGAGCAATTTCCGCTCGCCGGAAAACGCCCAACGGTCTAATTGTTAAGATGTGCAAAGTCGAGCTTATTTGTTATTTTTTTGCGGCGTGGCCTGGGACCGCTGCAAGCCGTCGTGTAGGATCGATTGGATTCACTGCGATTGCAAGCGCCTGCTTTTTTGCTGTAGTGATTATCTCTCTCGTATCTGTGTTCTCTGAGTTAGAGACTATTTTTCTGATATTTGCGCTTGCGGCAGGGGTGCCGCCCGGTATTCAGGGCTTGCGGGTGATTATCCATGTGGCGCGTACTGAGTGAGGAATTATTATGCTCGAAAAACCAGAACTTCCCGACGAAAAAATACGGCTTGTCTGGTTGATCATTTCGATTTGAGGGCGGAGTAGATCGCGTTTTTGCCGCGCGGCGCACGGAAACATTGCTGCCGGAGTGGGGACAGTGGGAGAAATGAGCGGGGCAATTCGTGAATTGCCCCTACGGATGGATCTAGGGGCGTAGCGCCATACGCCCCGGCGCGGCATTTATTCGCCGTAGATGGCGCGGTAGGCGTCGTATTGTTCGTAGATGCGGCGCACGTAGGTGCGGGTTTCGTCGAACTCAACGGTTTGCACGAACAGGTCCAGATCGGGGCCGGAAATTTCCAGCCAGGTCATAGCGTTACCCGGCCCGCCGTTGTAGCCAGCCAGCGCCGCGTAGGGCTGGTTATCGACCAAATCCAGCACATAGCGCAGGTAGTAAGTGCCGAAGGTGACGTTGATATACGGGCGGTAAACGTCGCTGTTCTGGTAATTGGGCCAGCTCAAGCGCTGCGCAATATCCAACCCAGTGCTGGGGATAATCTGCATCAGGCCCTGGGCAGCGGCGTAGGATGTGGCGAAACCTTCGAACAGACTCTCCTGGCGGATCAACGAGAAGACCAGCAGCGGATCAAGATTGTTTAGCTCCGCGTTGGGCAGCACCAGGTCGCTGTAGTAGATGGGATAGCGCAGGCGAGCGAGATACTTGGGAGCCAGGGAGGTGTCAATGTTGGCGCTGTCGATCAGCGTGGCGGCGGCGGTGATCGAAAGACGGTAGAGGCGCAGGTCGCGGAGATAGATCGCCAGTTGATAGGTTGCCAGCGGATCTTCAACCAACTCTTCACGCAGGGCGTCGAATTCGAGTTCGGCCTCTTCGTAATGCGCGACGGCCATCAGTTCGGTGCCGCGAATCAAGCGCGGATCGGCTTGCAGGGTGGTGCTTAAGGTGGACAGTGATCCCTGCTGGGTGATGCCAAAAGTGGTCCGCAGCCAATTTTCCGCTTCGGTCTGCTGCGCGGCGTCGTCAAAATCGAAGGTGACGGTGGCCGGAGCCTGGAACGGGGCGCGGTTGTTGAGCAGATCATCGGCGCGCAGACTGTAATATCCGCCGGGATCGGCTGCCGCTGCCGCGAGATAGGACTGGCGGGCGAGATCGTCTTTGCCGTCCTGCTGGTAGAGCCGCCCGACCCACAGATAGGCGGCGGCCTGCTGTTCGCCCGTTCCGGTTTGGGCTAGCTGGCTGAAGAGTTGGGTTGCCATTGAGAGGTTGCCGCTGTTATAGGCCATCGTCGCGCCCATAAACAGCCCTTCCTGCGCCCACTCGCTGCCGGGGTAGGTCTGGCCGAGGATGTCAAAGGTCGCCAGGGCGTTGTCAACATCATTGAGCGAACTGTAGAGGTACCCGGCACGCCATAAGGCTTCGGCAGCCTGCCCGGATTCGGGATGTTCGGCGGCGAGGGCCGTGTAGGTGAGGATCGCGCCGTTGGTGTCGCCGCTCATAAAGAGGGTGCGGCCTTGTTCGAGCCACGCATCTCCAAATGAAGGGTCTTCGGGATAGGTGTCCAGTACGGTCTGGAAGGTGCTGATCGCGGCCTGATAATTGCCGAGGGCACGGTAGGAACGGCCCAACATCATCAGCACATCCACTGGGGCATACCCCTGCTGCGCGCTGTAATCGTTGAAATCTTCAATCGCAGCGGCGTAGTCTTCGTTGTTGTAATTGATGATACCCTGCGTGTAGCTGTCAATGCTCATTCCGGCGTCGAGCATCAACCCCATCGCCAGATACGCGGAGTAGGTGCTGGGATAGTCGTTGACGAGGGTTTCCAGGCGGCGGTAGCCATTGGCGGCGTCGCCCTGGTCGATCAATACCTGGGCCGCCTGAAGCTGGATACCCGCGATATAACCGCCGTTTTGCGCCTCGGCCAGAATTGCGTCGTACTGGGCGATGGCTTGATCCGGCTGGCCTGCGTTCAGATAGCCCACCGCGACACGTTCGCGCAGTTCGAACAAGGGCGCAAGCGCGCGTGTCGCATCGGCAGCGCGGGCATAGGCTGCGAGGGACTGTTCAGGATTATTCAGCGCGAGATAGGCGTCTCCGATCCGTTCCTGCGCGTAGCTGTCAATCACGCCGGGGCGCATTTCGAGATACTGGTTGAAATCGTTGATTGCATTCTGCCACTCGCCTAATCCCAAAAATGCATCACCGCGCAGGAAATAGGCGCGGGGAATCTGGGTGTCGGTAGGGAAGGTGGAAATAAACTCGGTGAGGGCGGACGCGGCAATGTCGAAGCGACCTTCGCGCAGCGCAGCCTCGCCCAAACCGTACATGGCGGCTTCGCGCATCCCGGCATCGGATGCCGGCTGGCTGATCACCGACTGGAATTTCTGGACAGCAGTTTCGTAATCGCCATTATACAGGGCCTGTTCTGCCTCGCGGAGCGCAATATCGGGGGGCAGGGTGGCGGTGGGCAGAATGGCCGGAGTCGGCGTGACATAGGGCACAGTAGGAACCACCGGACTGGCGAGCAGGGTGGACGGAGTCGCGGTGACGATGATCACCGGGCGGTCGATGCCGGGGCGGTCTTCGGAAAGATTACAGGCGGCGAGCAGCACTGCCGCGATCACTACCAGCGTGAAGGGTCGGAATCGTCTCATCATAGGGGCGATTATGGCGACGAGGGCGGGTATTTGTCAAGCAACGACTGGCCGACGTTAGGCTGCCACCACTTTGACGGGTGTTCCTAACTGCTGCATAAAATCGCGGCAGGTATCCCAGGTTAGCGGAAAATGGACCGAGTCAGCTCCAGCAAGGTACATCACGACATCCATCAACAAGTCAATATCGTTGTCAGGGCCGAAACCACCTGTCACAAGACTATTTTCCGCCCAGTCCACGAGTTGAGCGAGGGATATTTCGCCGTTTAGATAGGCGAGAAGTTGTTGGCTAACGTGCTGGCGAGTGATCATTGTTCTCCCTCTGATTTCAATATTTGATGTCCTGTATCTTCTGGGAATTTTTGATGGCGTTCAACCAGTTCGTTCTGCTCGTTGTAGATTTCCTGCACGACTTGTACTGTATTTTCATCTTTGTCTACAATTTTAACCATTCTCTGATAACCTAAGTAACCCTGCCGATCTCGCCAGTAGCGTCGCCCACCATCCGGTAAAAGTTCCCAGTTGGGATACTCTTTTTCGTTCTGCCGTCGCTTTGCCATAATTTTAGCTCTAGGGTACCTGAATCTCAATTTCTGCCGAATATTCTATCTCTCCGTTGGTTGGGATGCGGAAAATGGCATTGATGAACGAACCGTCGGCGCGGGGGCGGACTTTGTCGTACAGGCCGACGTGGATTGTATAGGGCGTGTCGGCGGGCACGGTTAGCGTGAAACGCTGGGCGATCAGATCGCCGGGCTGCCAGGTCAGCGGCGAGATCACTGCACCATCGACATTGGCGATCTGCTGCCCGTTGGCGTCGTAGAGGTGGGCGAAGGGCGCAAAACCCCAGATGCCGCGCTCCGGGTGCAGGGTTTCGATGCGCCAGTAGGTATCCAGCGTGATTGTCGCGCCGGGAGTGGAGTCGCCGTGCAGTGCCCAGCCGGCAAAACTTACATCGATGTCGGATGGGATCACGGTGGGATGCTGGATCGAATCGACGTGGACGCGCCAGAATGTGATGCGTGTCTCGTCGGCCAGCACCAGCGGCGACGCGATAGAATCACCATGCAGCGGTGGGATGATCGCGGCGTGGGGATCGCGCTCGAACAGGATATACAGCGCGCCTTCCGGCGGGACCAGCACGGCGGTGGGGAAATCGGACGGAGTGCCCCATTCCGTGCGGATGCTGTACCCGTTCAAGGTGATCGGCGTCCATTCGTTCATGGCAGAAAACACCGGCAGTTTCGCGGCGCGGATTGTTTCACCGACGCGCAGTGCATCGGCCAGGGGCAATGTTTCGGGTAAATCCTCGCCGGGATGGGCCAATGTTGCCTGGGCAAAACGAACCGTGTTCAGGCCGTTGATGGCTCCGGTGAAAATTAGCACGGCACCGATCAGGGCAGGAATAGCTGGTTTGGGGCGGCGGAGCAGGGGGGCGAGTGCCAGCGCAACGAGGCCATGTCCGGCAGGGACGGTTAGGAGCAGATAAAACGGGTGGACTTTGCGGGAGACATAGCTCATCATCAGGATTGGGAGGATGAACCAGATCAGGAGGATGAGGGGCGAAACTTCACTGGCGGGCAGGTTTGCAAACCTGCCCTTACAACACGCGTAGAGGGCGGTGATGAGTCCGGCGATTAGGGCAAGGGTCCAGATGGCGGCGGAGAACAGACTCAGGGTTTCGCGCAGGGATTGATCAGCGGCGGGGGCACGCTGGCCGCGCACATCCGCATAACCCCAACCTGTGACCAGCCGGACGGCATGTGAAAGCGCTTCACCGGATAATTTCGAATCGCCGGAAGCAAAGGCTTCGCTGCGGCGGGTGGTGTCGTCCCATTGGCGGGCCAAGCCGGTGCCGTAGAGCGCCAGCAGGACGGCGAAAATCGCACCGCCGAGGATCAGCGTTTGTTTCGGGATGCGCCGCCAGAAGATCAAAATCAATAGGCCAAGCGGCGCGGCCAGGGCATAGGCCAGCAGATAGGTGTGGGCGAACAGCGCAAATCCGATAAGCGCGATCAACAGGCGGCGACGCGGGTGGGCGGTTTGGCGCGTCAAAACCGGGACGATGGCCCAGAAGATCAAACAGACGAAAAACGGTGAGAGACTTTGCACCCAGGTGCGGCGGCTGTCTTCAATGATCCAGGGATTGACGGCGAACAACGCCACGCCAATCAAGGCGGGATGCGGCGCGATCAAACGGTTCAGGGCGCGGTAGACCAGCCAGATCGCAAAGGTGTTCAGGATCAGGGTGAACATATAAGCGGCGAGGGGATGGCGGACAAGCGCGATCAGCGGCGCGAAAAAATACCCTGTGAGCGGCGGATTCGCAAACAGGACGGATGTGCCCTGCCCGGCCAGGGGAAAATCACCCTCATCCAGAGTCCTGATGGATTGGTAAATGGGATAAACCTGATCGACGTTGTATTCAATTGCGCCGAGATGCTGGAAGCGCAGACCGGCACCGATCAGCAGAATGAGCAGCAAGGCAAATCGTTCAAAACGGGTCTTCATAGTCCCTCCTCTTGCGGGGGCAATTATAGGGCAAGGTGCGACGATCCACCATTGACGCTGACCCGACGCTTCGCTACAATTGCGCCTGCTATGAATATGGTAGGGACGCCCCAGTAGGGGCCAAACTGTATGCCCCTACACCATGAGGAGAGCGTTATGGCTGAAACAATTACATTACAAGCAACTAAACGCCAGGTGACGGGCAAAGCAGTGCGTCATCTGCGGACCCAGGGGATTATCCCCGGTGTGGTGTATGGTCCTACCTTCGAAAATATGGATGTTCAGATGGTATGGACGGATCTGCGCCCGGTATTGATGGAAGCGGGCGGCACCCAATTGATCGAACTGGCTGTGGACGGGGAAAAGTTTAATACCCTGGTCCGGCATGTGCAGCGCCGCCCGATTCGGGGCGACGTGATGCATATTGATTTTTACCGCGTGCGGATGGACGTGGCGATCCGAACCGAAATTCCAATTGTGCTGGTCGGTGAGGCGCGCAGCCTGGAAACTGCAGGCGGTATGCTGATTCATGAAAAGAATATGGTTGAAGTGGAATGCTTGCCCGGCGATCTGCCCAGCGAAATCACGGTGGATGTCAGCGCTTTGCAGCAGGTGGGTGATCGGCTGCTGGCGTCGCAGCTTCCCCAGCTTCCTGGCGTGACATATCTGCTCGATCCAGAAGATGTGATCGTGATGACCGCTTCCAGCCAGCAGTACGATGCGACTGAAGGGGAAGAAGGCGGGTCTTCTGAACCTGAACTCATTCGCCGTCGTGAAGAAGAAGACGAAGACTAAAAAACTAAATTGTAGGACCCTGTGTTTAAGAGAAGAGGTGGGCAACCACCTCTTTTTTTATCGTTTAGCGATAGCCATCATCGAAGGTTTCCGGCGTTTCGGGTTCCTCATCGCCGGTATTTTCGGGTGGTGGTTCGCTGCGATCTTCGCGGTTCACGGCGCGCGCAAAGATCAGATAGCCCGTGTGTCCCACCATCTGATCGTCGGGACGGATGCGGGCGGGCACGGTTTTGTAGGACCGCAGCAGCAGTTCTTCGATTTCGAGCAGGAACCAGGGGCCATCATAGAGGCGCTGCGTGAGATCGATGACCTGATTCATGGTGGGGACCAGCGTACCGAAGTAGCCGCCGCCGCGCAGTGCTGCCCGCGCCTGGTCGAGATACATCCAGGGTTCGCGCACATCCAGAAAGAGGGCGTTCACGTCGTTTTCGAGAAAGCCGCGCTCGATGTCGCGCTGGTGGAAGGTCACACGATCCAGCATATCGAGGCGGCGGACGTTGAGAATGGCGCGTTCCTGCATGCGGTTGGACTTGTCGTAACTGTAGATGTGCCCGGTAGGGCCGACGAGAGTTGCGAGGGTGATGGTCAGCGCACCGCTGCCGGTGCCCGCTTCGATGACGCGCATACCGGGACGAAGGCCGAGTTTGAGGGCAATGTAACCGAGGTCTTTGGGATAGATGATCTGGCCTTCGCGTTCCAGGTGGCCGATGATGTCATCAACATGGGGTGGCAGGACAAACATCTGGTGGCCGTTGTGAGTGTGAATCTGCTCACCGAAGGCGACCCCGACGAGATTTTCGTAGGGGATATAGCCGAGATGACATTCAAAACGTTTGCCCTCGGCAACGGTACGAATGAATGTGCGGCGGTCTTTGCCGACCAGCAGCACAATGTCGCCATAGGCGACGGTAGCATGTTCGGGTAATGGCACACGATACTCCTGTGGGTTACGAATTTGCGCTATTATAGTTCTGGCGCAGATAAAAAAACCATAGTATAAAGGAAATGTAAGGCTCAGAGCGGTTGCATTACAAGGTTTTGCTGTTAAACTTAGACACACGGTAGCGGTCTTGTGCTCCGGGTACCACATTAGGAGATCGACCGTGATGAAACGGATTCTTGTCGTTGATGATGAAATCGGCGCCCTGACGCTCATTGGCATTATGCTGGAGCGGGGTGGCTTTGAGGTGATGAAAGCAAAGGATGCCGAACAAGCGCTGGCCGTATTGGAAATGGAAACGCCCGATCTGATCATTCTCGACGTGATGATGCCGGGAATGGATGGCATTGAATTGTGCCGCCGACTGCGTGATCGCCCCGATACGCAGCCGCTGCCGATTCTCATTCTGTCGGCGCGTGGTGACGCCAAAAGCGTGATGAATGGGATGGATGCCGGGGCCAGCGATTATTTACCCAAACCGATTTTGCACCACGATTTGGTGGCAAAAGTGCGGCGGATGCTTGATCTAGACCCGGTTACGGAAGATTAGTTTTTAGCACGGCACAGCATAATTGATCTGAACTTATTGGCCTGCGGGGAACCTGCCCGCAGGCATTTTGTTTGCCAGTTTGATACATTCTAGCCAGGGGAAAACAGCGAATACCGAACATAAGGGAGAGGAGTAGGGGTATGCTGCCACTCGGCGATGATAATGAGGGGGCACGCGGTCTGCCGGTGATGACCCTCGCGCTCATTCTGGTGAATGTGCTGGTGTTTGTGTATGAAATGACGCTGGATGCGGCACCGGGCGGAGAACTTGAACGATTTGTGCGCGAATACGGCGTGATTCCGGCGGAGATTCAGCGCGGGCAGGACTGGTTTACGCTGATCACGTCGATGTTTGTGCATGGCGGGCTGGCGCATATCGGCGGGAATATGCTGTTCCTGTGGGTGTTTGGGGACAATATTGAACGGCGGTGGGGAACCGTGCTGTTTGTGGCGGTGTACTTTGGAACCGGATTGGCGGCGAGTCTGGCGCATATCGGGTTCAACAGCGGATCGGAGATTCCCAGCGTGGGAGCCAGCGGCGCGATTTCGGGGATTCTCGGCGCGTATATTCTGCTGTATCCGATGAACCGGATACGCGTGCTGCTGGGCTATTATGTTACGGCTGTGCCTGCATTTTTGTTTTTGGGAATCTGGTTCATGAGCCAGTTGATCAATGGGATTGCGACACTGGGACCAGAAACAGCACAAACCAGCGGGATTGCGGTGTGGGCGCATATTGGGGGATTCGTCGCAGGGGCGGCGGCGGCGGTGGCGCTGCGGGGGGTGAATATGATGCCGTCACGGCGGCGCGAGTAGGGTGTAAGGGCCGGTTTTGCTGGCCCTTTTTAAATCTCCACGATACGATTAACCTGTCTATCATACATAAGGGAGGTTGCCTGTGTATTCTCCACTTTTGGTCGTATTGGCTGGGGGAGCAAGCTCGCGCTTGTGGCCTTTGGAAGAAAAATCGCTGATCAAATTTATGGGGCGTCCGCTGTTGAGCTTTCAGTTGGAACGGCTGACACGCCTGGGCCTGGAAAAAGTTATCGTGGTGGCGAACCCGGAAAATGAACACATTATCCGGTCCCTGGTCCATGATCTGGAGGGGGTATCGACGTGTGAAGTGGTTGTGCAGCCTGAACCGAAAGGGATGGGCGATGCGCTGCTGAAGATCGAAGACTTTTTGGCACGGGATGGCAACCAGCCGATTTATGTGACCCAGATTCACGATCTAACGGATATGTCGCTGCACCAGAAAATGCTGACGGCATACCAGACGGGGGATGCAGCGGCGTACCTGGCGGGGTATAAGGTCAAGGAATATTTTCCCGGCGGGTATCTGAAGGTCGCCAAAAACGGGCGGATTGTGGACATCATCGAAAAGCCGGGGGCGGGCAACGAGCCGAGCGATATGGTGAATATCGTGGCGCATATCCACACCGACGCAAAACTGCTGCTGGACTATATTCGCGCGGAATATGCCAGCCTGGCGACCAGCGACGATCATTATGAGCGGGCGATGGCGAAGATGATGGCGGAGCGACTGTTCCAGGTGGTGCCGTTTGAGGGGGTGTGGAAGGCGATCAAATATCCCTGGCATGTGCTGGACGCGATGATGGAGATGCTGAAGGAGATCAAGGGGCAGCATATTTCGCCGGAGGCCGTGATCGAAGATGGCGTGCTGATCAAAGGCGACGTGGTGATCGAAGCGAAGGCGCGGCTGTTCCACGGCGCGACAGTGGTCGGCCCGGCGTATATTGGCGAAGGCGCGATTGTCGGGAATGGGGCGCTGGTGCGCGAGTCGATGATTGGGGCCGGAGCAGTGGTCGGATTCGTGACGGAAGTCGCGCGGAGTTATATGGCGGACCGGGCACATACGCACGCGGGGCAGGTGCTGGATTCGATTCTGGACGAGGATGTGAACTTCTCGGCAAGCTGCACGACGGCGAATCTGCGGATCGATCATGGTACGGTGTGGAGCGTGGTGAAGGGGCAGAAGATCGATACCGGGCGCGATAAACTGGGCTTGATCGCCGGAAAACGCGCGTTTATCAGCGTCAACGTGATGACGATGCCGGGCGTGAAAGTGGGGCGGGACAGCGAAGTTGGCCCGACGATGATTGTCAGCGAGGATGTGCCGGATCATACGCGCGTGTGGGTGAAGCAGCAGATCGAGGCGCGGGAGAAAAAAGACTAGATGATTCACGCGAGCATTTTTAAAAAATATGATATTCGCGGCAAGTACGGCGATACGATTACGGAAGCGGCGGCGGCGCTGATCGGGCAGGCGTTTGGCACTTACCTGCGGCGGGAAGGAATCCGCGGGGTGGTGGTCGGGCGCGATAACCGACACAGTTCGCCCGCGCTGGCACAAGCGGCGATAAAGGGCCTGGCGCAGGCGGGCTGCCGCGTGGCCGATCTTGGGCTGGCGGCGACTCCGGTGGTGTATTGGAGCGCGGTGGAAGCCGGGAACGCGGGTGGCATGATGATCACCGGGAGTCATCTGAAGCCGGATCAGAATGGGTTCAAGCTGTCGATTGGGAAGCGGAATCTGTACGGCGATCAGATTCAGATGCTGCGCAAGATGATCGAGGCGGGCGATTTGCTGGCCGATGATGGCTTGATCACGGTGGATGAGACTGTCAATGAGCGGTATCTGCATATGGCTGAGCGGAAACTACGGCATGCGCGCCCGCTGAAAATTGTGATCGACGCGGGGAACGGCATGGGCGGATTGTATGCGCCGCACCTGATGGAAGCGCTCGGTCATCAGGTGATCCGTCTGTACTGCGAGCCGGATGGAAATTATCCGAATCACCAGCCGGACCCGCAAGTACCGGAGAATCTACTCGATCTGGCGGCGAAAGTGAAAGAGACAGGCGCGCAGATCGGGCTGGCGTTTGACGGCGACGCGGACCGAGTCGGCGTGGTGGATGACCAGGGGAATCCGGTCAGCGCGGATCGGGTGCTGGTGCTGCTGGCGCGCGATACGCTGGCGCGGCATCCCGGCGCGGCAGTGGTGGCGGATGTGCTGAGTACCCAGGTGTTGTTCGATGAGGTCGCCAAAGCGGGCGGCAGGCCGATTATCTGGATCAGCGGGCATTCGATGATCAAGGCGAAGATGGCCGAAGAAGGCGCGCTGCTGGGCGGCGAGATGAGCGGGCATATCTTCATGGGCGACGACTATTACGGCTTTGATGATGGCATCTTCGTCGCGGGGCGGATCGTGCAGATTCTGACGCAGCAGGACAAGCCGCTAGCGGAACTGATGAAAACGGTGCCGACGCTGTACAGCACGCCGGAATATCGCCCACATTGCCCGGATGAACTCAAAGCGCCCGTGATCCAGGCGGTGCATGAGGCGCTGAAGGCGCAGTATCCGATCAATGACGTGGACGGGATTCGCATCACTTTCGAGCGGGGCTGGGGACTGCTGCGGGCGTCGAATACGGAGCCAGTGCTGTCACTGCGCTTCGAGGGCGAGACGGAAGGCTACGCGCTGGACTACTAGCGGATTGTGGTGGGGGCGCTGAAGCAGGCGTATCCTGAGGTGGAAGCGTTTTAAGATACTGTTTGGGGGGGTGTTTTCGGTGAACCTAAGTTTGATCTAAGGTCTACCTTAGATCAACAATCTCTCGCCTAGATGAGTTCGTTTGTTGATCTTGGCTCAAAAAAACACCCCCCCTTGAGTGGTTACTTGAGGGAAAACAGAAGGTGAAAAACAGGGGTTTTGTTGATCTTCTGAGTGATCCC
>CAYYNB010000074.1:0-27888 GCA_964472565.1 uncultured Anaerolineaceae bacterium | reverse complement strand
GGGGGGGCGGGGGGTGACTCCTGATCGGCCTTGTTCCTTTTCTAGGATTGTGCTTGAATCGAAAATGCGCAAAGATGCGGCCACTAAGGAGGTCCTATGTCGTTTTCCCCCCGTCTCTATCTGTTCGTTGTCGGTGTTTTGCTCATGTTTTTGGTTGCCAGCAAATGTACCAGCAAAGATCAGGAGTCGTGCAGTTCGCTCCTGAACAATGTGATCATTCCAGACTCAGAAATCAAAGCCCTCAAGTCCGACATAACCGGGCACAACTACGATATTTACATTCGTTTCCCCGATGAATATGCCGAGAACAAAACCAAAAAATATCCCGTCCTTTATGTGCTCGATGGTCAGTGGGATTTTAAGCTGCTCGATTCGATTTTTGGGGGTCTCAATTACGATGGTTTTGTTCCCGAAATGATCATTGTTGGCATCACTTATTCAGGTCCCGACCCCGACTATGATGCCCTGCGCGCGATGGACTACACGCCTGTCGAAGACCCCTCCATTGCCGATTCCGGCGGCGCGCCCAAATTTCTTGAGTTTCTCAAAAAAGAACTCATTCCCTTCATCGAATCCAAATACCCGGCTGATCCGGCCCGCCGCGTTCTGATGGGAAGTTCGTTTGGCGGCTTGTTTACGCTCTATGCCATGTTCGAAGACCCTCAACTCTTCAGCGGTTATGTATCAGCCAGTCCTGCCGTCACGTTTGGGAACCGGTTTGCCTTCACGCAGGAATCCGAATACGCCGCGAACCACGCCGATCTGCCGGTTAAGCTGTTTTTGAGTGTGGGTGCCGCGGAAAGTTTAACCCATCCGGTTGAGGCCTTCATGCAGACGATGAAGGATCGCGGTTATACCGGCCTCATCATGGAAGCGCGCAGCATCGAAGGTGAGCGGCATGCGGGCAACAAACCTGAAGCCTTCAACCGTGGACTGCGCTTTATCTTCCAAAACTGAGGGAGAAAAAACACCAGTCAGATCGGGTGTGCAGTTCAAGGGCAGTGCGCAGCGTTACGTCCGCGCGCTGCCCGCCAGCGTCACCGGTGCTGCACCCCAAACCACAAAATGAAGGTCGTACCCCGCCCCGGTATGCCTTCGCTGATCACTTCGATCCAGCCCTGGTGTTTGTTGATGATTTCCTGCACAATCGCCAGCCCTAAACCGGTGCCGGGCGCACCCGATTCGCGGGCTGCTGTGCCCCGAAAAAATCGCTCGAAAAGATGCGTTTGATCTTCCGGCGAAATGCCTGGCCCGGTATCACTGATCGCCACCCCGGACCAAAGCTGGCCGTTTCGCTCACCTATCCGGGTGCCGACACGCACCTGGCCGCCCGCCGGAGTGTAATTGAAGGCATTCGTCAGCACAACACTCATCGCTTGTTCTAACAGCGCGACATCCGCGCTAACCAGCGGCAGATCAGGCTGCCCGGAAAAAGTAAGGTCTAGCTTCAGATGTTGCGCCAGCGCTTGGCGGTCATTCACAAACTGCGCAGCCAGCACATTAAGATCAAGGGGAATCGGATTCCAGGTCACCCGATCCTGATCCAGCCGCGAAAGATACAGCAAACTCTCAATGATATGTTCCAGGCGTTCGATCTCGCGCCGCAGCACCGCCAGATGATCGTGCTGGCTGTCAGGATGTTTGGTGAGCAGATACTGGCGTAACTTCAGATTGGTGATCGGGGTGCGCAGTTCGTGCGAAACATTGGAGACAAACTCATCTTTCACCCGGCTCAGCACCAGCAGTTGTTCATTGGCCTGCTCTAATGCGGCAGTCCGCTCCTTGACCATCCGTTCCAGGTGCTGGCGGTGGTTTTCCAGTTCTTGCTGGATACGTTTACGCTCGGTGATGTCTTCAATGCTCCCATCGTAAAAAACGATGTCCCCATTGTCGTCATACACCGCCCGCGCCGTGTTATGAATCCAGATGAGAGTTCCATCCAGACACCGGCATTGAATCTCAAAATTGCGGACCAGGCCCGTTTGTTCGATCAGCGCTTGCCAGCGTTCACGCTCGCGCACATCCACATATAATTCGTACACGTTCGTCGCCAGCAGCACCGCGCGATCCGAGTAGCCGAACATGTCGGCAAAAGCTGAATTCGCCTCCACGAGTTCGCCCTGCGGCGTCGTGCGATACAGGCCAATCGGCACGCCCTCAAACAAATGATGATACCGTTCTTCGCTTTCGCGCAGCACTTCTTCCATTTTTAACCGGCTGGAAATATCCCGTGCCACGAGAATGCCGTAGACATTTCCCCCCAGCATGACGCGCTGAACCATGATCTCAACCGGCATCGGTTCGCGGTTGGCGGCGTGGAACTGCGTCATAATCGGCGTACCGGCGCTTTCAGTCGTTGTCTCATCACACAGCCGGGCATAAATCTGGGCGGCGATGTCGGCAGGCATAAATTGGTCCAGCCCGGCGGTGATCATCTGCGCTTGTTCACAACCTACCTGTTCACAGGCGCTTTTATTAATATCAATAATCCGGTTGGAGGGTGATTCGACCAAAAAAATAGCATCATTGCTGTAATCTAACAGGGTGCGAAAACGCTCTAATTCATCCAACCGGCGTTTGAGTTCGGGATAGTAGCTCTTATGCGTTGACCTTTCGCCCAGGCCAATAATCTTTTCGCGCCGAGCATCCCAATCATCTTGCGTAGTCATCAAAGCGCTTCCTCATAGATAACTTCGATGTCGCGTTGATTGGGTCGTCGTGGGTTCGTGACCATACACGGATCTTTTAATGCCTTTTGCGCTAAAGGCGGAATATCACTCCGGCTCACCCCGCGTTGTTCCAGCGTGGACTGAATGCCCGCCGCGCTGGATAACCGTTGGACTTCGTTCAGAATACTCTTTTTTTTCTGGGCTTGCGTTTGCCCGCTTAGATCAATTCCCATTGCATTTCCAATTTGGGTGTAGCGTTCCGATGAAACGCCAAAATTAAAGTCCATCACATGGCGCAGCAGCATTGCATTACACTCGCCATGCGGCAGATCAAGATACCCGCCCAGGCTGTGGGCCATCGCATGAACCGCCCCCAGGCTGGCATTCGAAAAGGCTAATCCGGCTTTCAGGCTGCCGAGCATAATCCGGCCCCGCAGGTTGATGTCATCCAGATCGCCGATGCAAGGCAGCAGCGCTTGGGTGATCAACTGGATGGCTTCCAGGGCATACAGATCGGTAAAGTGCGAACTCGCATTCGAGACAAAAGCTTCAATCGCATGTACCAGCGCATCCATTCCCGTGCAGGCGGTCAAATAGGGATCCATGGTGGTCAGCGTGACCGGATCGATCAAGGCAATATCGGGCACTGTCGCTTTGCTGATGATCGCAATTTTCACCCGTTCCTGGCGGTTCGAGATGATGGCAAACTGCGAAACATCTGCCGATGTCCCGCCCGTTGTCGGGATGCAGATCAAAGGCGGCATCGGTACATCAACCTGATCCACGCCTTCAAAGGTCAGAATATGGCGCTTGTTTGAACTGACGATGCCGATCCCTTTGGCACAATCCAGCGGGCTGCCCCCGCCAACCGCCACAATCGCATCACATGCATAACTTTGATAGACATCGGCCCCCGTCATCACCTCCTCGGCGCGTGGATTCGGGCTTACATCCGAGAAAAGAACAGGAATTAGTCCTTCCGCCTCCAGGTTAGCGATCACCTCTTGCGTCCATCCCGCAGCCATCACCCCCGGATCGGATACGACTAACACTTTCCGAATGCCGAAATTGTTAGCGTACCGCCCCACCAGATGACGTGCCCCGACGCCAAAGACAAATTCGGGGGCAACAAATTTCCGCAGACTCAGGTCAATTTCGTGTTCAGTTCCCATCTTCATACTCCTTCCGGCATGGAGCGGCTTGAAGATATAAATTATTTTGAGTGACTAAGATTATATATAGAATTTTAACACAGCATTAAGTTTATTTTTGATGAGTGTCTTTGAATGGGGAATCAAAAAAGCGTGCGTTCGCTTGCAAACCATTTCCGGCTGTATGGATTCTACAATCGTTTGGGCGGTTTGATGGGTCGAATCACTTTGCGCGCTGGGCGTCGTTCTTTCAGCACTGCCCCCCACTGCCCGCCCAGATGGCAGACTGCCACAAACTGGATGTATTGCAGATACATGCTGATAATGCACCCGATGCCTAACAGCGATACAACTGCGCTGATGGCTTGTGTCACCACGCCCAGCGCGAACAGGTTGAGCATCAGCATGCTGGCCGTGCTGCGCTGCGCCCAGACATCCCGCGCGTTGCGCGTCAGGTTGGTAAAAGCGGAGAATTCCTCAGTTTCGGCATACCGCGCCAGCGCCGTCATGATCAGCGGTGCGCTGATCACCAGCCACAGCATCGCCAGCGTGAATAGCAGACAGATCACGCCAATGTCGCTCCGTTCGATGCCTTTTGTTTGACCACCCAGAACCAGATTAGTCACGTTCAGGTTCGAGAGCATGTCATTCAACAGTGCCCAGATACGGCTTGCGCCCGCCGCGCCGAACACAATCGCTGGCAGATAGTACAGCACGCTTCCCAGAAAGACTTTAAGTCCGTCGGTAAAATCGCGGCCCATATTGTCCCATTCGGGTAAGCTCTCGTCCCGCCCGTGGATCACATCGCGGATGATGCGCACTTGGTAGCCCAGCAGAATCATGCCGGTGAGCAAAAACATGGGCCAGAACACATACAACAACGCCCCAACGAACGTTTTCGTCAGGGCGTTAGTGCCTTTGAATGGATATTTGATCGCGCGTGCTAAATCAATCACGGCTCATTCCTGTTCAAGAATGGTGATGATTATGTCGGTTTTCTTGCGCCAGTAAAGTGGCTTCCAGTTCATAAATCTCGTCATCGCTCAGGTCTTGGATCAGGCGTTGGACGCGGCCCGACTCCACCCGCTTCCCTTTACTGAACGACATTTTTTCGCCCAACTGTTGCTCATCTTGCCCCCAGATGCTGGACGTAGCCAGCACTGCTGCCCCGGCCAGAATCACCGTGAGGGCAATCGCCGTGCCCGACGAATTCGCGGCTGGCCCTGTGGAAGAGGTCAGCACAATCGCCAAAATGGTACATACCAGAAACCAGACAATTCCTGTTGCTAACCATCGGCTGGTCATCGTGATTGTCTCCGCTGCTCGCCTTCTAATAGTCGTTGTTCGAGTTCATAAATTTCGTTATCGTCCAGGTCTTCCAACAACCGCTCGACCCGGTTTGAATAGGCGCGTTTGGCTTTGGCTAGATGGTGGACGTGTCCTTCTGCCTCTTCCCGCTTGGAACCGCCGACCCAAATTGCCAGCGTGCTGAGTGTAGCCGCAACCGTCAGCACCAGGACAATCCCAAACAAAACCGCGCCGTTCGCGTTAGCAACCGCGCCGGTTGGCGAGGTCAGCATCATTGCCAGCAGAAACGCCACCACACCCCAGATGATAATCGTTGATACACTTCGTGCCATAACCTAGCCCTGGCCTTCTTCACGCATAATAAGCTGTCCCGCCTGCCCAATCAGATGTCCGGTCATCACCATATAACCGAAGCCGAGCACAAAAATACCAACACAGGTAAACAGCAGAAACGGCGCTGCGATCACTGCTACCAGTGTAACCGCGACATAATAAGCCAGCAGCAGCACGAGCGTGCTGAAATACATGCGCACATCGCCCCACAAGGAGCCGACCTGCAAAAATTCAGAGAAATTGCCGGTTTGCGCATACCGGATCACGCCCGCCCAATACATCGCCGTCGCCGGAATGGCATACAGAATGCCAAAAATGACCAGGCACGGCAGCACCAGGCAGGACAGAATAAAGCTGACATCCGAATTGCCGGTGAAGACCGTCGGGACCAGAAACATACAGACTACCAGGCTCAGCGGCAGGAAAAAAATCATGCTGGCAATCGTCGCCATAATCGCATCGGTCACAACCTGTCCAATTTCATCCGTGCCCGGCAGCGGATTTTTACGATTATGGATCACATTTCGTGCGACGGAAACCTGATACCCCAGCGCGACGAAGGGAATCAAACAGAGCAGCGTGCCGACCAGCGTCTTGACCGGCCAATCTCGATCATCGAATGGAAATGAAATGGCGCGTCCCAGGTCCATAGTATTCTATCCTCACCTCGCGGAAGTTTATCATACTATACGCGCCCAATTTGGGCTAGGTTTCTGCCCAGTGATATTTAGCAGGTATCAGTTGTCCGATGAAGCGGGCGATCTGCTGTCCGCCAAACACCACCACAAAAATCGTGGTAGCCGACAACACAATCGCCGGGCCGGTTGGAATATCCTTATGGTACGATACATAAAACCCAAGCACACTTGACGCCGCGCCGATCAGTGCCGACACCACCATCATCGGCAGCAGCCGTTTGCTGATCAGGTTAGCGGTTGCAGCGGGCGTGACCAGCAGCGCGACCATCAGCGCCACTCCCACCGTTTGCAGCGATACAACAATCGTGACCGCGATCATCACCAGCAGCAGCAGCCGGAACCATTCGCCCGGCAGGTGCAGCGTTTTCGCCAGGGTTGGATCAAACGAGACGATCATAAACTCTTTGAAAAAGAGCGCGATCAGGACAATTACTGCTACCCCGAATCCGGCGATCAGCTTCAGATCATTTTCAGACACGCCGAGAATTTGCCCAAACAGAATATGCGACAGATCGCCTGTGTAGTTCTCGATGCGCGAAATCATCGCAATGCCCAGCGCGAACATCGCCGTAAACACGATACCAATCGCCGTATCTTCCTTGATTTTTTCGTGCCGCGTCAGATACCCGATCCCCAGCGCCGCCAGCACCCCCGCGATCAGTCCGCCCCAAAACAGGCCGTCGCTGTCGCCTTTGGTCCGCTGGTACATCCACGCCACGCCCGGCAGAATGGCATGCGCTAACGCATCACCAAAAAACGCCATGCCGCGCACCACGACATAGGTTCCCAACACCCCGCTCACAATTCCGACGATGATCGCGGCTTCCAGGCTGCGCGACAGAATATCGTAGCGCAGCGGAGCCAGAATCAGCGTGTCGATATTATGCAGCAGCACCATCCACCCCAATTTCAGGGTGGTGAAAAATCCGTCAGCCAGAACCATAACCATCTACCTCAATGCTGGTGTTCGAGCTGTTCTTCGTTATGATCATGGCATGGTTTATCCGCCACCATCACATATTGATCACCCTCGCGGAACAGCATAATTCGATCTCCGAAAGTCGTAGCAAGATTTTCCGGTGTATATACCTCGCCCGGTTTGCCATACGCCACCAACCGCCCATGATTGATCAGCAGCAGTTTGTCGTAATGTGTGGCCGCCTGCATCAGATTATGCGTCGCCAGCATCACCGCAATCCCTTGCCGCCGCAGCAGATCGAGCACCTCAAAAATTTCTGCTTCGGCCTGTGCATCAATCCCGCTGAACGGCTCGTCCAGCAGCAGCACGTTCGCTTCCTGCGCTAAGGCCCGCGCCACGAAAACGCGCCGCCGCTGCCCGCCGCTGAGTTCCCCGATCTGGCGTTTGCGCAACGGCCACATGCCGACCTGTTCCAGCGCCGCATGCACCGCCTGTCGATCCGCTTTGCGCGGCGGCAGGATATACCCGATATGCCGCGCGCGGCCCATCATCACCACGTCCCAGACGTTCGCCGGAAATTTCCAGTCAATCGCCTCGTACTGCGGCACATAGCCGACCATGCTATGGCTTTTTTGGCACGTTTCGCCCTTGATCGAAATTGCTCCATTGTGCGGCAGCAGCCCGACGATAGCCTTAAACAGGGTCGATTTGCCCGCGCCATTGGGACCAATGATGCCGAGCCGTTCGCCCGGATAGACTTCGAACGATACGCCTTCGAGTGAACGAGTTCCGTTATAACCGGCGGTCAGGTTGTTGACTTGCATCAATGGAGCAGTATTCATGCGGTTTTCCTCGAATTACTTCAACGCGTCAGCGATAGTCTGGGCGTTAAACCGGATGTAATTCAGATAAGTGTCCGCCCCTGCACCCGCTTCGCTTAGCGATCCGGTATAGAGTGTGACCACTTGTGCGCCGGTTTCCTCCGCAATCTGTTGGGCAAGGCTGTCACTGGCTACATTTTCCGCGAAGATGGCCGGAATCTGATAATCCTGCACCAGTTGGATCAGATCGAGTGTTTCCTGCACCGATGGCTCCGAAGTCGTGCTGCCGCCAGGAATAATGACGCCCACAATGCTCAGTCCATAGCGGGCGGCAAAATAGCCAAGTGAATGGTGATTGGTAATGATGAAGCGGTTGTTAGCCGGAATGCTCTCAATTGCGGCCCGCACCTCCGCATCGGCGGCGGCAAGTTCGGCCAGATACGCATCCGCGTTGGCGGCGAACTGATCCGCATGCGCCGGATCGCGTTCGCTCAATAAATCGCGGATGGTTAGCGTCCACAAAGCGACATTCACCGGATCAGTCCAGGCGTGCGGATCACAGCTTCCCGCTTCATGAACATGCTCGTGTTCTTCACCCTCATGCTCATGTCCGGGACATTCGACTGCATACAGCGGTCCCATCGCGTCGGGAGAGGCTGCAATTTCTGTTAAGCCAAAGGTGCCTTTGATGGTTTCGTAGTGACTGGCACACAACGCTTCCAGATCGGCGTGATCATGCGCTTCACCTTCGTGATCATGCGCTTCGCCTTCATGCTCGTCTTCTTCGTGTGCGGTACCAAACTGTTCCGGCACTGGCAGGACGGGAACGCATTGTGAAATAAACGCGACCTTGTCGCCCGCCGCTTCTGCGAGCACGGCCAGCAAATTTTCTTCAAGATTCATCCCTACGGTCAGCACCAGGTCCGCATCGCTGAGGCGGGCCACATCCTGAGCCGAGGGTTCCGCCGTGTGAGCATTCGCGCCCAACGGAAACAGCGCCTCGACAACGGCGGCATCACCGGCTACGGCCCGCGCAACATCGGCCACGATGCTCGTGCTTGCGATCACATGCAGTTGAGTCTCCTGGCCTTGTACGGCGGGCGCAGCGGCAGAAAGGACGATCAGCAGAATAATCATGCAGCTCATGATCCGTGACATATTCAGTTCTCCTTATGGGAACAGACAAAAGCAAAAAACTACTGTTTCTGGCATTCCGCACATAACCCGGAAATTTCGAGCCAGTGTCCGGTAATGGTGTACCCGGTACGTTCGGCGACGCTGTTTAGAAAATCGCCTAGTTCGCACCCGATAATCTCGACCGTAGCATGGCAGCGTTCGCACACCAGGTGATGCGTGTGGCCGGGGGTCGCCAGCACATAACCGTGACACCCTTCAGCCACATGCACGGTGCGCACCAGCTCCATACCTTCCATCAATTCGAGGGTGCGGTAAACCGTGACCAATCCCAGGTCACAATAATAGCGCTGGCCTTCGGTCAGAAGTTCTGCTGGCAGCAGCGGCTTATGCGCAGCTAACAACACTTCTAGGATAATCCGCCGAGGCCGCGTGAGTTTATGTCCTTGGACGCGAAACTGGTCCGCCAACATTTCCATTCGATTTTGCATTGCAATGCACCTTATTGAAAAAGTTTTTCAATAAGGTGCATTGTAAAGGCACAGGTTAGGCTGTGTCAAGAGGAAATATCTAGAGCGCGATGAGAATAATGGAGAGAATCGCCGCCGTTATCCCCAAGGCATGGGCGCGCGAAATCTGTTCTTTGAGCACCACCCATGCCAGCAGGACGGTGATTGCCGGGTATAAACCGGATAGGACCGCTGCAATATCCAGTCGCCACGCTTGCAC
Source organism: uncultured Anaerolineaceae bacterium (assembly GCA_964472565.1). Taxonomy (GTDB): domain Bacteria; phylum Chloroflexota; class Anaerolineae; order Aggregatilineales; family Aggregatilineaceae; genus DATAMF01. Next base: position 18,126 of record CAYYNB010000074.1, on the reverse strand, counting down.
CGCCAGCACAAAAAAGATATTCCCGCTCACATCAAGCAGGCCCGCTACCAGCACCAGCGGCACAAGTTTGGGCGGCGGATACCAGACGCGGCGGCCAGAATAGGCCAGCGCAAACATCAAGGTGGTAGATGCAATTCGAGCAGCGACCAACGGCCAGAAAACCGCATGATCGCTTACCTGATGGATCAAAATCGCAAAACCGCCCAGGCCTGCCCCGGCCAGCAGGATCAAGCGAATGCCGGTTAAACGTCCGCCGGAATCTTCGGATCGAGAGATAAACCAGACGCTGAGTAGAGCCAGGCCAAAACCCACCAGTTGGGTAAGCTGTGGCAGACCTTCCAGCACCAGGCTGACGATCACCGGAAAGCCGGTAGCGAGTACGGCAATCAGCGGGGCGGTAATGCCCATTTGACCGCGTGCCAACGCCTGGTAGAGCGCGGCTAAACCAACTCCGCCCACCAGCCCACCGCCAAAACCCCAGATCAGATCGGCGGTAGATGGCGCTGGTTCGTTCGTGAGCACCGCCAGTGAAACCAGAAACAGTAACCCAACGGCGTGCATCAGCACAATAACACTGAACACATTGGTGCGGCGCGTCGCTAAACCGCCGCTGAAGTCGCCCGCGCCCCAGGCCGCTGCCGACGCCAGCGCAAAGGCAATAGCAGCAAAATTAGCAGTGCTTAACCCGTCCATGAGACACCGAGCTGTTCCAGATAAGAGACGAGATCGGCGGCGTGCAGGGTGCCTAACAGGTGAAAACGAATGTTCCCCGTTTGATCTACCACAAAGGTGGTGGGAAAACCCATCACTTCAAAAATCCGGTACATATCGATTTCGGGCCACAATGCAACCGGCAGTGTGAGCTTGTAAGCGTCCAGAAACGCGCGGATCGCCGCTTCGCTCTGGTTGGACTCCGGATCGGTGATGGCGATGATCTGCACTTCGTCGCCGCGCTCATCCTGCAACCGCTGAAGCAGGGGCATTTCTTCCTTGCACGGTTCGCACCAGGTCGCCCAAAAATTGAGAATCACAACCTTACCCTGAAGGTCAGTCAGTCGGATCGAATCGCCGTCGAGCGTGGTGAAGACCAAATCCGGTACGGGCTGGTCGATCAACAGGTTTTCCATCTCGTCCGTATGCGGTGCTTCGGTTTCTGTCGGCGCGGGTGTTGGCGGAATAAATGTGACGGCAGGCGGCGGTGTGCCCTCCGTTTCAAATTCCAGCACTATCACCCCCTCAGGCGCTTCTGTGCCTGCGGGCGAATCGTCTTCTTCCGAATCATCATCTGACAGCACGACAAACAAGGCGATCACGCCAACAACCAGCAGCATCTGGAGCATGATCCAGGCTGGCGCTAATCCCGGCCTGACGGGTTCGCCGCGTGCCTGCCGCATCATGGCGCGGGTGCGGCGCAGAATACGAAAATAGTTGGCAATGTGCGCCAGCGGTCGAATGTGACTGCCTGCTCCCTCGTAGATCGTGCGGATCGGCACCCCTTCGACGGTCCAGCCGCGCGCGACAGCGAGCACAATCATTTCGACTTCAAATTCAAATCCGCGCTCACTGCTGGTCAGCATCGCTTCCATCAGGCGGCGACTGAGCAGACGGTAGCCGGACTGGTTATCTTTGATCGGTTGGCCGACCGCGCGCGAAAACGTCCAGCGTCCGATCGTGTTGGAGAGATTACGCGGGAACGGCATCTGTGTGAAATTGCGCTCGCCAATAATCAGGTCGGGCTGGCGGGCAGCATAGGCCGCTAAAAAGGCCGGAATTTCGGCAGGATCGTGCTGGCCGTCGGCATCCAGCATAATGACCGCCTGATAACCCTGATCCAGCGCCCAGCGATAACCGGCTTGCAGTGCCGCGCCTTTGCCCTGGTTCGGAATCTGCCGCAGCACACTTGCGCCAGCGGCCTCTGCGACAGCCGCCGTGTCGTCTTTGGATCCGTCATCAATGACCAGCACGGGCAGATGGCTTTTCGTCCCGGCGATCACCGCGCTGATGCGTCCGGCTTCGTTATAAGCCGGGATCAGGGCGAGAATAGAAAGGTTATCCGGTTGGTTCATCGTCCCTCATTCCGCGCGTCATCCATTCCTGTTTACCTGATGAAAGTTGATCACCAGCAGCGATAATTGCCGTTTTCGTCGGGGCGCAGCTCAACGACTCGTTGTAAGGGCGTATCGCCATACGCCCCACTCACTTTTCCCCTTTCTCCGAGCGCGGGGAAAAGGGCCGGGGGATAGGGGTGAACCGCACGCCGCCCATTTTCTCCCACCACCCACTGGTGGGTAACGCATAGCCAACTTGCTTGGAGCGGGGGCAGGGGGTGAGGTTGGTAGGGGCAATTCACGAATCGCCTCGTTAATTTTTCGCTCCCCCCCTCTAGTTTAAAACAAACGGGACGGTTAATCCAGGTGAATTTCGCTGCGGCGTAATTAAGCTGAATCCCCGCCGATTTAACTTAAATCTGGACGCATTTAGGCTAAATCTATCCCACATTTATCCCAATTAAGGCTACTTTTATCCCAATTAAGGTTAAAAAAGTAGCCTGTTTTAACCGGTTTCTTACCTACAGCGCGTTAGAAAAAGGTTGTTATCCCGATCCGCCCTTTTTGTTTCAGACGCGTCTGTTAGCGCCTCCTATACATCAGGGCCGAGGAGGGGTATTGGGAATGCCGATGATGCGATCCACGTCGAGCACAAAGGCCACCCCCGTATGCGGACTCGCCAGCGCCCCTAAGATGCCGTTCGCCGCATTGATCAGCTTCTCGACTGTCGCATCATTTTCGACCACCGAGAAGATGGTGATATTGGTCTGTTCGATCTGGCGCAGGACGCTTGCCATCGAGACGAAAAGCGGCAGTTCGAGGGCCTTGCTCTTTTCGCGTAGATGGTGCAGCCCGTAGCTGTCGATCAGGGTGACGCCCGACGCACCTGCCTTCTCCCAGGCTTCGGCTACGGCGACTCCCTTTTCGATTTGGGCGGTGATCATGATGACCATTTTTGCCATTTTTTTGCTCCTCGTGTTCGCGCAGCATGTCAGGCCGATCCAAGAAAATAATCATCCCATTCATCCGGTTTGACTCCCCTTCCCTCAGGGAAGGGGTAAGGGGGGATGGGGTCAAGAGAATAGTGGCGCAGCCTCAGGACTCAGATTGCTGGGCCGTCATGGCGCTGGCTGTTGGTTCGGGCTGAGGCCGGAACATCCAGCGGACTGCCGGCGGCGTGATGACAGTGGTGAGCAGAATGACCAGAAAGACCGGCTGGAACAGGTCTTCGCTCAGCAGCCCGCGCGAGAGGCCCAACGACGCAATGATCAGGCCGACTTCCCCGCGCGAGATCATGCAGACTCCCAGGCGCAGCGAGGCCGCCGTATTGAAGCCGCCCACTCGCGCACCGATGGCACTGCCTGTAATTTTCGCCAGAACGGCCACCAGGAGCAAGAGTCCCGCATAGGGTAGAGCCTCAAGCGCAATTTCGCGCAGATTGGTGAGCAGCCCGACATGGACAAAAAAGATCGGCATCAGGAAAGAATAAGAAATGCCCTGGATCGCCGCTTCCAGGTCGTGGCGGATACGCTCACTCGCCTGGCTGAGGCCCATGCCCGCGATAAAAGCACCGGTGATCGCCGCGACCCCGCCGAGCACATCCGCCGACCAACCGAACAGCAGCGCCGTGATCAGGGCGAATGCCGTGATACGCGGCGCGAGGGTCGGCTGGCGGTAGATCCAATTGAACAGGCGCGGCAGTGCGAACCACGCTACCGCCAGCGCGCCCGCGAGATATAAGATCATGCGGACGAAAATCCAGATCAGGTCAGCGGCGGAGGCATTCGAGTCAGGGCCAAGCGTAGCGATCACAATGGAGAGCATCAGGATGGCGATGATGTCATCCACCACAGCGGTTGCCAGCAGGCCGAAGCCTTCCGGCGTGCGCAGCAGGCCGAGTTCAAGCAGTGTCTGCGCCGAGATGCTGACCGATGTGGCCGCCAATACGACGCCGACAAAAATCGACATTTCGAAGGAATGGTCAAAGGCCACCGTGATCGGAATGGCGATAGCAACTGGCAGCGCCGCGCCGAGAATGCCGCCCGTGATTGCTACTTTTTTGACCGCGAGCAGTTCCTGTAAATGCACTTCGAGGCCGACGGTAAACATCAAAAACAGCACGCCGAGTTCGGCCAGATACATGATCACGGTGTCGAGTTGTTCCGGATCGCTGAACGTAGACCAGTGGAGAAAGTCAAGCAGACTCGGCCCTAAAATAATACCCGCGAGCAGCTTGCCAAAGACACGTGGCTGCCCAATAGCGCGGGCGGCTGCCCCACCGATTTGCGCGACTACCAGAATGATGCCAAGAGCCAGGAACAATTCAACAACGCTGGTTTCCACCGCTATACCTTTCCCACCAAAACAATAATGCCAGCTCAGAGTATAGCGACGTTCGGACGTGAAAATTGTAAAAACGGTGTTAAATCGCCTTCACATCCAGTGAAAATTCCTGTTTGTAGCCGAAACGCCGTTCGTTATCGAGCCAGCGCATCCAACGCGGGCGCAGGACATAGACCACACTGGACTCGATCAGTTCGGCAAAACGATCTGTGACAAAGGGAAATTTGGCTTTGTAAACTTCCAGAGCATGCTGGTGTTCGTCGGCATCGTGAACCGCTTCGGCTTCCCCTTCGATTTGCAGCCCCTTGATTCCGGCCCAGTTCCAGGTTTGCTCGTAGATGGTAGCGGCGACATTGTGCCAACTGGTGATGTTTTTGCTGTGGCGGCTGTCAGCATCGGAAATCCAATAAAGGTTGAACTGATCGTCGCTGGCAAAAAAGAGGGCGGCGACTTGGGGCCGCCCATCGGATTCACCTACCGTCGCCAGGGCGAGGGTGGAATGGGTGGTTAGAAAATCACGCAATACCGGGCGCATATCGTCGGGGAGCAGGGGGATTTCAGCCATTTTTGCCTCGCAGACCAAGCCATTCAAAATACAGATCGTTTTCGATTCCCAGGCGGAGCAAAATACGCCCGATTGTTCCATTAATCAGCGCATCAATGGTCTGGGGTTTACTATAGAAGGCGGGCACAGGCGGCATGATGATCGCGCCGGTTTCCGCCGCCTGGACCATCAGGCGCAGGTGGCCGAGGTGCAGCGGTGTTTCGCGCACAACCAGCAGCAGCGGACGTCCTTCCTTCAATTGGACATCGGCGGCGCGGGCCAGCAGATCGCTGGCGTTGCTGTTGGCAACCGCCGACAGACTCTTGATACTGCACGGCGCGATGACCATACCGAGCGTCGAAAACGATCCGCTGGCGATGCTTGCGCCGATGTTTTGCGGCTTGTGAGCGACATCGGCGAGCGCTTCCACGTCGCTCACTTTCCACTCGGTTTCCTGGGCGATGGTTACTTTAGCGGCGTCCGTCAGCACCAGATGAGTTTCGATGGATGCGTCCTGGCGAAGGACTTCAAGTAAGCGGATGCCATAGATTACGCCGCTGGCACCTGAGATGCCGATAATGAGACGTTTGGGCATAGAGCGCGTCAATCATCCACGCCGATCATGACATTGGATGCTTTGATAACGGCATAGGCTTGTTTGCCTACGGCCAGCCCCAGACTCATGGCAGATTCTTTGGTAATGATGGAGACGATTTGCGCGCCGCCGGGAAGTTCAAGCAGGACTTCGGTGTTGACAGTCCCATGCGTGACTTTGACGACGGTTCCCTTGATTACATTCCGAGCGCTGATTTTCATGCTAGTGCTTCTCCTTTAGTCCCCAATGAACGGCCATTGTACTGAACATAAAGTGTTTATATTGTACATCGACTAAACCCGCCGCACGCATCAACGCGGCGAGTTCTTCCGCCGTTTTGAAGCCAAGTGTACTTTCGGGGAGATACTGGTAGGCAGCAGCGTCTCCGCTGATCAAACGCCCCAGCGTCGGGATCACGAATTTCAGGTGGAACTGGATGAACGGACGCAGCAGGTTGTGCGGCGGCGGGGTCGTGTCCAGGGTAACGAGCCGCCCACCGGGTTTGAGGACGCGAAGCTGTTCGCGCAGCGCGCCGGAAATGTCGTTCACGTTGCGGAACAGATACCCGCTGGTCACGGCATCGAAAGTTTGATCGGCATAGGGAAGCGCCAATGTATCGGCGGCCTGCCACGCGAGCGCGTCCGCGCCCTGGCGCTGCTGGCCGACATGCATCATGGGCAGCGTGAAATCGGCGGCGATGATGCACAGCTTGGCTACCTGCTGCCGCGCCTCGAATGCGATGTCGCCCGTTCCGGTAGCGATGTCCAGCAGCCAGTCACCGGGGCGAAGCTGCGCCTGCTGCACGACAAAACGCCGCCAGCGCCGATCCTGCCCGAAGGTCATCAGGCGGTTCATGAGGTCGTAGCGGCCCGCAATGCGCCCGAACATGTTTTGAATGGTCACGCCATGATCCATATGGTTAACTTTCAATGGGCCAGGTGCCCGCAACCTGCCGCAGCACGGCAAATTCTCCGATATGGTAGGCGTTGTGATCCGCGACGAGCAGCACCTCACGCAGAACCGTATACCCGGAGGCGTGGGGCAGGTCGGCGAAAAAATTGGTGTTGGGGTCGAGCACGATAGCTTCGACGGCTTTCAGGTCGGCGCGGAAGTCGTTGATGGTCTGGTTCCAGCGCACGGGATCGGCTTCTTCGCCGGGATGCGGCCAGTAGTCGTCGGGCCATTTGAGCGGGACGTAATTCAGGTTACGCGTAAAATCCAGGATGTCGCGCTGCGCGATGCGGATGTGTTCCAGCAGGTGCCAGAACGAATAGGAGACATTCGGCGGGCGGGTGTTGATCTGCTCCAGCGGAAAGTTCGCTACAGCATCATCAAACGACATATGCGCGTTACCGCCGCGCAGCAGCGTGAGCAGTTGATCACGGAGAACTTTATCGTCCATTGAAATTTCCTTTCAGGGATTATGCTTCGCCCGCGTGACGCCAGCGGCCCACAATACGCTCCAGAATATCCACGATGCTATAGAGCGCCAAACCGAGCAGGGACATCGCCAGAATCCCGGCGTACATTTCCTCGAAGCGCAGGCGCTGCCATGTTTTGGTGACAATATAGTAGCCGAGGCCCTCTTTGGTCGCGTACTGTTCGGCAATGAAAAGTACGGCGATGGCGGTGCCGATGGAAATGCGCAGGGCGGTAAGCACAGCGGGCAGCGAGGCGGGTAAATACACATAACGAAACAGGGCGCGCCGTCCTGCTCCCAATGAGCGCACGGATTGGATCAATTCCGGGCGGATGCTGGCGGCTTCATCCCGTACGACCACCAGAATCTGAAAAAACAGGATAAGCGAGATCAGAAAGATTTTTGACTTTTCTTCGACGCCCAACACGGCCAGGATCACGGGCAGAAAGACGATCTTGGGGATCGGATGCACCAGGGCGATCAGCGGGCCGAAAATGCGGTTGAGGACGCGAATCTGTCCCAGGCCGAGGCCGACGGGAGTTGCTACCAATACTGCGACGACAATCGCCTTGAGTACGCGCTCCGTGCTGGCAACCAGATGATCATAGAGCGGGCCGTGCATCTCTTCGACAAACACGGGCCACACCTGCCAGGGGTAGGGCATGATGTTAAACGGCATTTTGTCGCGATCCAGATAGTAGCGATCCAGATAGTAAGCCAGCGCGATCCAACACAGCAGAAAGATGCCGATCGCCAGCGCGAAGTTCAGCAAGCGCTTGAGCAGATCGCGGGCAATCTGGCGGACATGGTGCGCCGCCGGATCGAGTGTGACTTCGGCGGTTAGACGTTCAGGCCGAGAGACAGGCGTAGTTCGTTGCATTTTTCCAAAAATATCCGTGTGCTGCGATAACTGGGCGAACCCGAAGCGGGATTATCCACGATAACCGGTTGGGTGTTGGGCGGCGGCTGCAAGACGAGTATTTTTTTGCCTAGAATGGCCGCTTCTTCGATGGCGTGCGTCACGATCACACTGGTGAGACTCATTTCGGCCTGCAACTGTAAAATCAGGTTTTGCAGGTCTTCACGGGTAGGCGCATCCAGGCTGCTGAATGGCTCATCCATCAGCAGCAGATCGGGGTTGAGCGCCAAGGTGCGGGCAATCGCGGTGCGCTGACGCTGCCCGCCAGAGATCGCACCGGGAAACTTGTGGCGCTGGTCGTGGATATTTAAGCGGCGAAGCCACTGTTCGACCATCTGCCGCGCCTGCCCGCGCGAGGGGATCGGCTCGGAACGGGGGGCGTGTTTGCCGTCCGCGCCGTAAAATCGACGCACGCGCAGCCCCAGGGCGACATTATCCCAAACCGTCGCCCAGGGCAGCAGCCCGAAATCCTGCAAGATCAGCCCGGTTTCGGGGCGGGGACGGCGAATCAGCGTGTCGCCCACGTGGAGTGTGCCGCCGGTGGGATGGCGCAACCCGGCGAGGAGCATGAGCAGCGTCGTTTTGCCGCCGCCTGACGCGCCGATGATGGACCACGTTTCGCCGCGCTGCACCTGCCAGTTGAAATGGTCAAAGACGGGCATACTGCGCGGGCCGTAGCGGAAAGTGAGATCGTCCAGGGCGATCATGGTGGTGCTGGTAAGTGTCATGGAATACCCCATAAGCGGATAGTGCCATCGGCGCTGCCAGAAGCGAGAAGCGTGCCGTCAGGGCTGAAAGCTAAGGCGGCTACCGAGCCGTGATGACCGGATAGAGTAGCGGCTGTTGTTTGGGTTTCTGCATTCCAAAGCTGTATATCCGATCCCGTTTCGAGGAACTTTGCGCCGCTGCCAATTGCCAGCAGTTTGCCATCCGGCGCAAAAGCCAGGCTGTAGACCATCTGAGAGTCCTGTGTCGCATCAAGCAGCATGATAGGCTGTGAATCCGGCTGCATGTCCCAGAGATAGAGGGAAGATGCGCCGCCGCCCAGCATGGGCACATACGCTCCGATGGCAAGCTGAGAAGCCGCAGGATTCCGGGCCAAGACGGTGATGGCTTCCTGCTGATTAACCGGCATTTGAGCACTGATCAGGGCGGCGATCATGTCCCAAACCCGAACCGTAGTTCCACTAGCGCTTACAAGCTGCACATCATCAGGGCGCAGCAGAAGAAGCTGGCCCTGACAATCGTCCAGCGGATCGAGAAGCAGTTGGCTTGTGCTTTCTTTTTCGACATTCCAGATACTGATAACGGTCTTTTTTTCCTCGACAAAATCTGTGCAACTCAGCATTAGAGAAGGGCTGTAGGCAGAAAAAGCAAAGGCCGGAGGCGTGTCTTTGAGCAGCATTATTTCCTGGGAGGCAATACGTTGTCTGTTTTCGACATTCCAGACTTCGATGACAGCACGTTTGGCCATCATGTGTCCGGCGGCGACCATCGAACCATCGGGACTAATGGCGATAGCGTAAATCGGATTGCCATCTGCTTCGCGCAAGGATACTTGCGATTCGCCTGTCGTCCTATCGCGTAGTTCCACCAGCCCATTCGCACGGCCTACAAGCAGCATTGTGCTATCGGGTGTAAAGGCTAAGCTGGTTACAGGCGCGTTGTGAAATACCTGTTCTTCGCTGTTGGCGGTCAGATTCTTAACGATGAGTGTGTTGTTAACCACATAGGCGAGGCGATCACCTGCCGGACTAAATGCCACACCCGTCACAGGCTGATTGGTCACAACCGTACGAACTGCTGCCGCTTTCATATCCCAGATCGTCAGCCCGGATGAGCATGCCGCTGCAAGGAGTGACCCATCGGCAGTAATGCTCACATTCCGGCTCTGATAATCGCTCAGAGCTGAGACGCAGACGGTTTTAATATCTCCCGTTGCAACATTTAATAACTGGACCTGCGGCATTTCAGGATCGTAAACTTCGATGGAAAAAGCAATATATTTCTCATCGGGACTAAATTGGACGTCGTAGACGGATGAAGCCGGGATAGTTGCGGCGGTGCCTGTCGCAAAATTCCAGATGGCGACTTCGCCGGAGCGGAAATCGGAGCGGTCAGCATTTCCCGCGCAGGCTAACTGCGTTCCATCGGGACTGTAGGCCAGAGAATAGGGATATAGTCCACAAAAATCGTCCAGTGAAGGCTGCGCGGTCCCGGTGGCGGTATCCCAGAAATTGACGGTTCGATAGCTGCTCCCGGTTGCCAGCGTTTTGCCGTCGGGGCTGAATGCTACAGTATGCACCCATTCCATTTCTTCAGATTGGGGATTCAAGATTTGCTGCGTGGTTCCCTGAGCGACATCCCATATTCGCGCAGTGCCATCGGCGCTCCCGGTTGCCAGCAGGATACCATCTGGGCTAAAGGCCAGATCAAGAATGCGCTCGGTATGGCCTTCCAGCAAACGCGGCGGTTGGCCCAGATCGTCGGCAGGGTAGAGCCACACCCCGACTGATCCGGCGACAGCCAGTGTTGAACCGTCAGGGGACCATTCTACTTTGCTGATTGTGCCGCGCCCGATACGACGCAGTTCGACAACTTGACTGGCGTTAGCAGGCGAGATCGGTGAGCGGCCTGACTGTGAAAAAGTCGTGGTAGGGAGCAGCAGTGTGAAGAATAACATGATCAACACAAGCCTGATTTTCATCGTTTTTCCTCCTGGTGAAAGCTGCTCCCCACAGGTTGGGCTGACTGCAACAACCTGCCTAACTGATTTTAGCCCTCGGCGGACTCAGTGGCTTCGGGCGCGGCTTCGTCGGCGGGACGGATCGCGTCCAGATACGAACTATCTACGCTGTCCTCGTAGGCGATCTCGTCGTCGATAATATCCTGCTCGACCAGCCAACTCACGGTGTCGTCCCAGGCTGCGGGCTGGGTGATGTCGTAAGTGGGGAAGGGCGGCAGCACATAGGTGTCGCGCACGCTGTCGGGTACATTCGTGTTTTCCAGCCACAGATCGCGGTAGGCTTCGGGATCGGCGTTGATGTCGGCGGCGGCACGCATCCATGCCCGCAGGAAGCCCTGCACCGCGTCAGGATTGTCGTCGGCGAAGACTTTACGGAAGCTCAGGACGCTCTGGCTGAACTGCTGCTCGACCAACGAGGTATCATCCGCGATGAGGATCGCGCCGCCTTCAATCGCGGCCTGGGCCAGCGGATCGGGCAGTGTGGCGACCTGCATGCTGCCTTCCATTAAAAGCTGGAAGCGCACCGGAATATTGGGTTCCGCGATATAGGTGAGGGTGCTGGCATCGACGCCCGCATTTTCCAGCGCGCGCTGGGTGATGTAGTGGATCAGCGAGTTTTCGGAAATGCCGATCTGGAAGTTCGCGGCTTCGGAGGGCAGCGTGATATTGCTGCGCGGCGCGGCCAGGATGCGAATCTGCGGCGCGTCTTCATAAGCGCGGCGGGCCTGGGCGACGATCACAATGAAGGGATCGTCCTGGTTAAAAATGCCCGTGCTGATCAGGTCGTTGAGCATGCCGTCGATCTCGCCGGACAGGATCAACTGGTCGCGTTCCTGGGCGCTGCTGACGGGAATCAGTTCGACGTTTAATCCCTCTTCTTCAAAGTAGCCGTTCTGCTGCGCGACATAAAATGGCAGCACATCCAGAATCGGGATCAAACCCATGCGCAGCGTGACGGTATCCTGGGCGCGGGCGGGATGACTCTGGGGCGCTGAGAATACCGGAACCACCAGCGCGAAAACGATAATCAAAAACAGGTACTTCCGCATAAAATCCTCCGTTGTGCGTTAAACGATCAAGAGCGCGGCGAATGTTCCCACAAACAGTGTCACCGCGATGTAGGAATTCATATTAAAAAAGGCGACGTTCACCCGGCTGAGGTCCGTAGGCGAGACAAGCCGGTGTTCGTAGATCAGCATCAACGCGGTCAGGGCGGCGGCGAGATAGTACGGCCACGCGAGTTCCGCCGCGAGTCCGGCCAGCACCAGGAAAATCAGAAAGATGGCGTGATTCACTTGGGCGAGAGTGAGCGCGCTGGCGATTCCATATTTGGCAGGCCACGCGTACAGCCCTTCGGCGATGTCGTGATCGTAGTCCTGGCAGGCGTAAATCAGATCGAAGCCAGCGATCCAGAACGTCACCGCGCCGATCAGCAGCCACGCGGGGAGATCGTCGGTGGTCAGAAACGATCCACGCACGGCGATCCAGCCGCCGCCAACGGCCAGCGCATCGGTGAAACCGAGCACCCAATGGGCCAGCACGGTGAAGCGCTTGGTAAAGCTGTAGCCGATCAGAAACAGCACCGCGAACGGGGCTAATTTCAGCGCCAGCGGATCGAGAATCGCCGCCGTGACCAGCAGCACAACCAGCGCTACACCCGCGTAAAGCAGCACTGTGCGGGTGTCGATGGCTCCGGTGACAGTGGGACGGTTCATGGTGCGCGGGTTGCGGGCATCGTAGGTCCGATCCGCGAGACGGTTGACGGCAAAGGCTAAGGTGCGGGCGGCGGCCATTGCCACCGTCACCCAGATCAATTCCCAAAACGTGGGCAGTCCTTCGGCGGCGAGTACCATGCCGATATAGGCGAAGGGCAGCGCGAAAATCGTATGCTCGAAACGCACGAGGTCGAGGAAAACCTTGAGCTTGTGCGTAAAAGCATCAGAAGATGGGCGGGTTTGTTCCATCAAGTCAAGCATCCTTGTTCAGTTGGGCGAGCGCCCAATTGATATTATCCAGAATGGCCGGGTCGGTTTCGCGTTCGGCGGCACGACGCAGCGCAGCAGCGGCGCGCGGACTGCCGAGGCTGCCGAGCGCTAACACCACGACATGCCGCACATCGTCCCGATCCAAGAGCGGAAGCAGGTGATCGACGGCGCGGGGATCGCGCAGCACCGACAGCGATTGAATCGCAAAGAGCAGGGTTGAAAATTCGGGCTGCTGGTTCAGTTTGTCCACCCAGCGATCATAAGCCTGGGGATGGTGGCGGGTGGCGAGTCCGGCCAGCGCGACATCCTGGATCAGGGGGTCGGAGTGATCGGCCAGCCGGAGCAAGGTTTCATTGATGCGCGGATCGGATGACTCCAGCCAGCCGAGAATCACGAGCAGGTCCGATTTTTGATCGTCGGGCGCGGTGTCCAGGGTACGCAGCAGCGGCTCAACCGCCAGATCACCAAATTCGCGCAGCACACCGCAGACCGCCGCATCGTCAAGGTGAGGCAGCAAGTACGGGATCGCGGGCGCGCCGATGCGGACGAGTTCGACCCAGGCGGGCACTTGCGCCTGCCCTTCCCAATATGTGAGCGGCAGATCGTCGGCGGGGACAAGCTGCAAGTCGATGACCTGCTGAATCAGGTGTTGGATGTGTGTTTCGTTGGTCATGATGAAATACCGTATTGAACCCACTTCGCGCTGACAAGCGATTTGATGTCCGCGCTCATCTCGATTTCCTGCGGCCAGCCGCGCGGGTGGTCGTCTTCGGGACCTTTAGATGTGGCGTCGATGGCGATCTGGCCGCGCGGGGCGTCGGCAGGCGCAAAATGATCGACGGGGCCACCGCTGATCTGGATGTCGCGCCGCCAATCGACATTGCCCAGGACGCGCCACGCGACATCCGAGAGATTTTCCAGGTTGACGGCGTGATCGAGCGCGATCAGATTCACAGTGGGGCAGATGTCCCAAATCGCGGCAAACACATCGTGTACCTTGTGCCGCGTTTTATCCACTTTGGCGATAATTATTTGATTACGCCAGATCAAAAAACTTCCGCTGGCGATATGCGCAATCCGTTCGGCGTGGATCGCTTCGCAGGGTTTGGTAGATGCGCGGTCCGGTTTGCGCGTGGCATCAATGCCGATTTTGCCGCCGTAGGAATCGCGGATGGCGGAGTGATCGAGCTGATCAACGGGACCATCGACCAGCGTGATGTCGCGTCGCCAATCGACATGATTGAACACCTGCTCGGCTACGGCTTGCAGATCGTGGACGTTCACATCGGCATCAACGATCAGCAGTCCTTTGGCGAGCATCATCAGGCCCAAACCCCACAGGCCGTACATCACTTTTTGCGCGTGGCCGGGAAAACGCGGCTTCAGGCTGACGATCACCAGATTGTGGAAGACTCCTTCGGCGGGCATGTTCACATCGACAATTTCGCCCATGAATAACTGCATCAGCGGCAGGAACAAACGCTCGGTGGCCTTGCCCATCCAGTAATCTTCCATCGGCGGCTTGCCCACGACGGTTGCCGGGTAGATAGCGTTGGCGCGGTGGGTGATGGCGGTGACGTGCATCACCGGGAAGCGATCGGGCGGGGTGTAAAAACCCGTGTGATCGCCAAACGGCCCTTCGGCGCGGTGCTCGTTGGGATCAACATAACCCTCGATCACGATCTCGGAATTGGCGGGAACTTCGATGTCCTGGGTGATGCATTTGACAAAGGAGACGGGTTTGCCGCGCAGCCAGTTCGCCAGCAGATATTCATCAATGTTCGGCGGCAGGGGCGCGGATCCGCACCACATCTGCGCCGGATCGCCGCCCAACGCGACGGCTACAGGAATGCGATCTTTTTTGACGGTTTGGGCTTCGCGCTGGTGATCGGCGCCGCCTTTGTGCCGCTGCCAGTGCATACCCAGTGTGCGGCTGTCGTATTTTTGCAGGCGGTACATGCCGACATTGCGCGTTTTGGTCACGGGATCACGGGTGATGACCTGCGGCAGCGTGATATACGGACCGCCGTCATCCGGCCAGCAGGTGAGGATCGGCAGAATGTCCAGGGATGGATTTTCTGTGATGACTACTTCCTGGCAGGGGGCGTTTTTGGTGCGCTTGGGGCCGAGGCCGAGACTGCGCAGCGCGCCAGCCATTTCCAGGCCGCGTTTTGCCATCGGGCGCAAACCCTGGGGAATTTTGAGATCGATCAGGCGTCCGAGGTTGTGGCGGAGGTCTTCGAGATCGTCCACGCCGAGCGCTAACGCCATCCGTTTGGCGGAGCCGTAGGCATTAATCAGCACCGGCATGGCGCTGCCTTCGACATTTTCAAAAAGCAGCGCCTTGTTCTGATCCGCCGGACCTTTGCTCACCCGATCCGTAATTTCGGTGATTTCGAGGTGGGCGCTGACCGGCGTGGTGATGCGAATGAGTTCGCCGGCAGCTTCAAGGCGGGCGACAAAGGCGCGTAGATCGGCGTAGGCCATAAGACTATTCTCCGGCGATTTAGTTCGTTCAAAAAAACGTGAAACTTTGTAGATTTTATCACGAGCACGATGGGCTGCCCAAAATGCTGAATGATACTGCTTCAGGGATGCACAGCTATGCTATACTGAATATAAGGAAGTGCAGCCTACCCTCTGCACATCGATCCGGCTCCTGCGCACACGCAGCGGGTAGGAAGGAGGAGGGTGATGGCAGTCGTATCCGCGCCGGAAGGCTACGAGTTCATTTGCACGCTCAGCGATCTCCCGAAACGGGGGAAAAAGTCCTTCCACATCGGGAAATCCACCATTCTGATCATCGTCTGCGAGAGCGGGTTGTATGCGCTCGAAGATCGCTGCCCGATGACAGCGCGTTCGATGGCACACGGCAAAGTCCTCAATGGCGAGATCACTTCCCCGAATACGGGTGCGCGGTACAGCTTAAAAACCGGGTTTTATGTCGGTGGCGGGCAATCGCCCTTACAGTCGCACTGGCTGCCGCTGCTGCGGCTGAAGGTAGAGCACGATCAGGTGTACGTGCGCCTGCCGCGCATCAAGTGAAACTTACACCATCCCTATCGCCGCGCAGAAAGCCCACTGCGCGGTTTTTTGCAGCTTTTTAGCAACATAGGCGGCGGATTATCCTCTATAATGCAAATACCATCTTGTTTAATTCCTGGGAGCCGCGAGTATGAAGTTGAAATTCATCGTCTTCGCTTTAATTGCTGCTGCTGTTTTGGGGGTTGGTTATCAGCCTGCTCAAGCAGTGTCCACCAACATTATTATCGTGCCCGACTGTTTGAGTGCATCTGTGCCCTTGGCCTACTCATTTACCTATGATCGAGATAATACGGGCGTAGGGATAGAGTCCATTGAAGTAACCATCACCGATGGCTCGGGCAAGCTGCTGTATTATCAAGTCGGAAGCATGCCGGTAGGATACTCATCCAATGCGCCGGGCGGCGTGATAGCCGGATATTCAGCAGCACCCGAATGGAATCCATTGATCGTCAAAATTGTGAGTTCGGCGGGGAACGGTCTGGCAGAAGAACTCGTCTATCTGAATACGGGAACCTGCGCCGGACTGCCGGAGTATCCGTATCAGGGCGCGCCGATTCCAGCCGGATTCCAGCTTCACACGATTACCTGTGATACGCCGGTGTATGACAGTCCAGCCGGATCGCCCGTCGGGGAGAACCGGATTCGCGCGGGGCAGACCTGGTATGTCAATCCGACAGCCAAAACCGCCGATGATGGCAGCAGTTGGACCGAAGTTTTTGTGGCAGGGTACAAAAACGGGTACGTGCCGAGTTCGTGTGTGCAGTAAGCTCTGACAAATAGGGAAACCAAAGACGCTCAGGTTATGCGCTGGGCGTCTTTTTTTTGCACTATAATGAACAAGCGAGACTATTTTGAAAGGGTAGGCAGATGGCGAAATACATTTTGGCATTGGATCAAGGTACCACAAGTTCACGCGCGATTCTGTTTGATGAAAGCGGCAAGCCGATCACCAGCGCGCAGCAGGAATTTCCGCAAATTTTCCCCAAGCCGGGATGGGTCGAACATAATCCGCATGACATCTGGCGTACGCAGCGCGACGTGGCACGCGCGGCACTGGATCAGAAGGGAATCAGCGCGGCGGACGTGGCGGCGATTGGGATCACCAACCAGCGCGAAACTACACTGATCTGGGATCGGGCGACGGGCGAACCGATCCACAATGCGATTGTGTGGCAGTGCCGGCGAACCGCCGGGATGTGTGATGCGCTGCGGGCGGAAGGGTTCGATACCGTGATCCGCGAGAAAACGGGATTGGTCACGGATGCGTATTTTTCGGGAACCAAAGTGGCGTGGCTGCTGGAGAATGTTCCGGGCGCACGGCAGCGGGCCGACGCGGGCGAACTCGCCTTTGGGACGGTGGACACATGGCTGCTGTGGAATCTGAGCGGAGGGGAACTGCATATCACCGATCCGAGCAACGCCAGCCGAACGCTGCTCTACAATATTTATCGCAACGAATGGGATGACGAGATTCTGGCGCATCTGAACATTCCGCGCGGGCTGCTGCCGGATGTGCGGGCATCAAGCGAGGTGTACGGGGAAACGCTGCCGCATCTGTTCGGAGCGGCGATTCCGCTGGCGGGCGTAGCGGGCGACCAGCAGGCGGCGACGTTCGGGCAGGCGTGCCTGGTTCCGGGCATGGCGAAAAACACGTATGGAACGGGCAGCTTTGTGCTGATGAATACGGGCGAGTCCGGCGTGGCATCGCAAACCGGGCTGCTGACGACGCTGGGCTGGAAACTGAACGGAAATCCGGCGGTGTATGCGCTGGAAGGCAGCGTGTTTATCGCGGGCGCGGCGATTCAATGGCTGCGGGATGGGCTGCAAATTATCCAAAACGCGGGAGAAGTCGAGGCGTTGGCGAGCAGCGTCGAAAGCGCGGATGGCGTGTATTTTGTCCCGGCGTTTGTCGGGCTGGGCGCGCCGCACTGGGATGCTTATGCACGGGGAACACTGGTCGGGATGACACGCGGAACCACGCGGGCGCATATCGCGCGGGCGGCGCTGGACGCTATCGCGCTGCAATCGCGGGATGTGCTGAACGCGATGCATCAGGACGCGGGCATTACGCTCAGCGCGCTGCGGGTGGACGGCGGCGCGTCGCAGAACGATCTGCTGATGCAGATTCAGGCGGATGTGTTGGGTGTTCCGGTGCAGCGGCCTGACGTGATCGAAACCACAGCACTCGGCGCGGCGTATCTGGCCGGATTAGCGGTTGGATTCTGGCCGAACGTCGAAACGCTGGCGCAGCAGTGGCGCGTCGGGCGGACGTTTGAGCCGCGCATGTCGGACGCCGAACGGGACATGCTGATCGGCGGGTGGCAGCGGGCCATCGAACGGGCAAAAGGCTGGGCGGTTTAGATTGCCGTTTGAAACGGTTTGTTTTCGGTTCGTGGGGGTCAAACCCCCACCCCCCCTTTGTGACCTCTTTTGGGGCGTTTTGAGGGGAAACTGCCTGTTTTTTCGCGACGCGAGAACGCA
>CAYYNB010000073.1:22785-28022 GCA_964472565.1 uncultured Anaerolineaceae bacterium | reverse complement strand
CTCGCCGGAAAACGCCCAACGGTCTAATTGTTAAGATGTGCAAAGTCGAGCTGAGAGGATATGGGGAATTATTTTCTTGGATCGGCCTTAAAAAGTTAAGCCATACTCTGAAGGCGGGCTAATCGCCGAACCATAAGATGAACCATTGAGGCATAGAGCATGGCATCGGAGGTATACACCCAATACTCATAATCCTTGCTCAATCGACGATAATTGCTTAACCAGGCGAAAGTCCGTTCAACAACCCACCGCCAGGGGATCACTTCAAAACTTGGTCGGTCAGATAAACGAGTGGTAATCTCCACGTCAATACCTATCGCTTGTGCGTGTTCGACGAACCCTCCCGAAAAAGTACCGTCCGCCCAAAGCTTAATGGAGTGCGGATTCAGGTTGAATGGGGCGGGATTCGGCTGAATCTGCTGGGCGCGGAAAAGCGAACCCTTTCCGCAAGCAGGAAGGGGAGAAAAACGGGCGCAGCAAGAGCGGCGTAACGCGCCCATCCACCAACAACACCACATAACGTCAACTGTCAACAGCAACATCAATTTGGTTGATACAGGGGTTACAAGTATACTTAAATCGACTAATACCAAAACTCAATGAGGAGCAATTCTTATGGGTAATTTGATCGGCCAAATTCTCGTGAATATAGCTTCAAACCTGTTAACACTCGTTCCAGGGGTTTTCTTGTTTGCATTATTTGTCAGAAACAGGCAGCAGTTGTTTAAGTTTTTTGGCATAAAGCCATCTATTCATAAAGTTGACATCTATCTGTCACGTTTAGAGATCAAAGAAGGTGGAACAACAGGAGTCGAAGGAGAAGACATCACAGTAGGTTATTATGGCCCCGCAATTAATTTTGTGGAATATCAAGCAGCGCTGCAAATCCACGATCTATTTCATAGACGAATACTGGCGTGGCTACCAGAGGGTTTTATTGTAAAACCATTTTTCGCTTTTTCGAAGATAATTCCCGACATCAGAATTAGCCCTCATACACAACCCGAAATGAAAAGGGAAACAGACGAAAGAGATAAAAATGGGGTGCGTAATTTGATTCTGATCGGTGATGGCACCTATAACATCTATTCCCAAAGCTACCTGAAAAATTGCAGTCCAGACTACGTTTTCAAAAAAGTTAATGGCATACGCAGTGTGATCGGTGTTCAGGGTACATTTAAAAACAAACTAATAGAAGGTCGTAAAACTAAAAAATACAAAAAAGGAGAAAAGCAAGTTGCTATTATTCAACGGTTCTTAGAACCGATTGGTTCCAAAGAGGGACACAACAGAACCGTATTTTTGTGTGCAGGCACAGGGTCGGCAGCAACCTGTGCAAGCGTCCGATACTTGATTGATAACTGGCAAACGATTCATAAAGCCGTCAAACCCACAGATACATTCTCAATTTTGCTCACGCTAGAAATGCCACGTGACATCAAGCATATTGATGATCTAGAAGGTTATGATAATTTCATAAGAGCTATCGTCTTTCAGAAAAACGGGGTGGAGAAAAATTCACCATTAGGAAAAATTCTGCCATCTTGTGAGAGTTGGAGTGAAGAAGTACAACTGCCCGATGTTCAAGATATATCTGAGGCTCAACCCAACATTGGTCATTTATCGTCGATAGATTGAGATAAAGCGCTACAATCCCGATCTACAGGGTGGATGCCTAACCGCCCTGTAGCGGTTATTTGGAAAGCAAGCTAACTAACTGCCCTAAAAATTCTTCAACACCGGGTACACCTTTAACCAAAAAATCAGCGTTCTCGCGCAAGGCCGAAGGCATTTCACTCGATTCGACACCAATTCCCAGTGTTTCACATTGCCTTGTCGCCCGCAGCTTGCGAAGTTCTTGCAAGGCAAACACATCCGTTGTGTCATCTCCAAGATAAATTATAGCTTTCAAGCGATAGTCAGATACCAATTGGCGGATTGTTGTTCCCTTGTCTACCGCAATCGGAGGGCGAAATTCAAATACCATACGCCCCCGGTAAAGCGTTAAACCATACTTCTCGGCTAACGCAGCCATCAATGGTTGGAAATTATCCTCAATAACGGTGGGGTTCTGTGTTTGACGGTAATGCACCGAAACCGTAATCCCTTTATCTTCGACCTGCATATCAGGAACCAAGCGGGGCATTACATCCTGAATCAAGGCTTCAAATTTGGGAAGAAAGGGAAAAACTGCTTCCATAAGTTCAGCCCGGCCCTTGTTCCACTGTTCCAGCCCATGACTACCGATATAAACTAAGTCGGGGAGATTAACACGCTTCACAACATCTTCGACTGAACGGCCCGACAGAACTGCCACCAACTCTAATTTTGTTCTAAGTTTTTCGAGCAATTCCTTGTTTTGGGCTGTCACAAAGGCATCTTCCGGCTTGAGCACAATAGGGCTGATAGTTCCATCCATATCGATAACAAGCCCCAAATCAGGTACCCGTGCAATAGCTACCAATGCATCAAACCAAGATGCTTTATGCATAGTTTAATCCACCCACTTTTCTATGATTTTCCCTCGCTAAATCGACTAGCGAGGGAAGATAGGCAACGTTACACCACATCAAAGGGGACATTGATTTTGCGGCAGAGCGCTTCGGCTTCCTGACGAGTCAGAACACGGTAGGCCGGATTATACGCCTCGTTGTAGGCGGGCGAATGATGCACGGCGGGCCACAGCTCACGGGCACGCATCCGCCCAAAAAGAGCCAGTTCGCGGCGGTCAAAACGCCCGGCATAGGGTTCGCCCGGCGCGCACAGGTCATGAAACTTGGACCAGCGCCACGCCATCAGATCACGCTCACCGCGCACCTGATCGGCGGACCGGATAAACGCCTCTAACAGAATTTTCAGCGATCCCCGGTAGGCGAGATAGGGGCGCAGATGCAGGCGCACGATCAGCCCGTCGGGATGGATGTTTTCGACCAGCGGTTCACGGGGCGGCGCAGCCCCGGCCTGCGTACTCTCTTCTTCCAGATATTCGCGGGCCGCCTTTTTGTTGGTGATGGCGTGTCCAGGACCAAAGGTGGCCTGATGGAACAGCTTATAGACATCCCACAATTCCATGTGGGGGTAGCGGGCCAGATGATTCTGGAGCAGTGCGGCGAGTCGTTCTTCGGCCATAAACAGATTCCTTTCGATTCAGTCTAGATACCCGCGTTCGCGCGCTTTTTCTCGCAAACCCAACTGTTCGATCATCAGATCGCGGCCCGGCCAATCTTCCCGCAGAAGGCCATACCACAAAAAATCCTGGTAGCCGCGCCCGTCAACTGCAAGTAATTCCAGGCGGCGCGCCCCTTCACGCGTGAAGCCGCATTTTTCGATCTGGCGCTGCGCGCGGAAATTCGTCCCAGCGGTAGTCAACCACAAGCGGCGGAGATCAAGCTGGCGGAAACCGTACTCCACGATCAGCAGCATGGCATCGGAGCCAAAGCCGCCGCTCCAATAATGGGGATCGCCGATCCCCGCGCCCACTTCGGCGGTGCGGTGGTAGTAGTCGATATTCGCCAGCACAAACATACCAATCGGGTTGCCATCTTTGGCCCGCATCCCAAAACGGACCTGACTAGCAGACGGGAGGGAAGCAAAAAATTCGCGGCGCTGCCGGAGACCGGCCTCACTCAGCAGCCCATCCAGCCCCCACCAAACGCGCATCGGGCCATTGTGCCATTCCTGCTCGTGTTTCAGAAAATCTGCGCCGTAGGGCACCAGATCGAGTAACAGCCCCTCCAAGATCATACTCGCTCCTTAAGCATAACCGTGCTGCCGCGCTTTTTCGTGCAGTTTCAAACGCTGCGCCATGATGTTATACCCCGGCCACTCGTCGCGCAGCAGACCATAAACCAGGGAATCCGTATACCCTTCATGAAACGACGCATCACGCCGCCGACCTTCAAGCGTATAACCGCATTTTTCGACCTGATGCTGGGCGCGGAGATTATGCCCCATCGTGACCAGATACAACCGCTGGAAGTCCAGCCAGCAAAAACCATATTCCGTGATCAACAGCATGGCATCGGAACCGAAGCCCC
The DNA here is from genome assembly GCA_964472565.1 of uncultured Anaerolineaceae bacterium. GTDB lineage: Bacteria > Chloroflexota > Anaerolineae > Aggregatilineales > Aggregatilineaceae > DATAMF01. The sequence goes on along the minus strand of CAYYNB010000073.1, from coordinate 23,985 downwards.
CACCCCAATAAGCCGGATGACCGATCATCGCGCCGACTTCGGCCAGCCGGTAATACGGGCGCAGGCTGTGCAATGAAAACGCCCCAATCGGAACACCGTCTTTGGTCAACAGCCCAAAGCGGAGGCGATCCGTCGCAGAGGCGGGTTCCTGCGCCTGCTGCTCGCGCATCTGCTGATAACCGGCACGGGTTATAAAACCATCACGCCAACCGCTGTAATCACGCGAGGGGCCGTTCATCCATTCGACCTGGTGTTCCTCAAAGCGGTTGTCAAACGGCACCAGATCGAGCAGGATACCTTCTAATCTCACTGCTTCACCTCATCAGGCAGCGGGGGGAGAATGCTGCCGCTGTCCTGATTTTTCTTCTTCTCACGCCGGAACAAACGGTTATAGATAAATTCCATGTAATCCGGTGTATTGGGTTTGCCGCCCAAACGGATGATTTCCTTTTCCAGGATCACGATCCGGTTCCAGGCCAAAACCAGAGTCAGCAGGGCGAGATAGATGCCGGTACCAACACAAAGGCCCTGGAAAAATTCGCCGCCGTTGTTGTAGTCCTGGACCACATAAACGCCCGCGACAAACGCGGCCACATGCACCACAAAAATCAGCAGCTTGATCAGCCGCCAATAGACCAGGCTGGCAATGCTGAACACTAACGCGGAAATAATGATGACTAAAAGCAGTGGAAGTTCCATAAGACGCTCCTTTTATGCGCAGGCACTAATTATGTTTAATATGGGGCTTTGGGGCAACAAAAGGGGGTGAAGATCGCGCACAAGCAGCGTCCTTCACGTCTGCTTGGGAAACAGGGTAGAACCCAGCACATAAATACCCGCCAGCGGGATCAGCAGCACGCCATAAAATGCGACCAGCCAACCCAGCAGATCGCCAGGAGTCAGGAAAAATACCACGAGAATCAATGCGCCGGTGATACCCACAAAAGGTGAAAGCCGGTCGGCAGGAGGCTGATAATCGGGCGGCGGGGGTGTCAGCCGGCTGAGCAGGGGCACGAGCGTGACAGCCAGCGACAGGTGCGCGGGCCAGATGGCGGCGTCCGCATTGGGGCAGCGGTGCAGCTGCCCCCGCCCAATTCGCCCAACCGCCCCGCTCTGCTCAACAACCTGGGCAACGGCCTCCGCCACCGCTACGCCCGCCCCGGGGACCTGGGCGACCGTGAAGAGGCCCTCCAGGTCTCT
>CAYYNB010000073.1:0-22775 GCA_964472565.1 uncultured Anaerolineaceae bacterium | reverse complement strand
CGCGGGCCAGATGGCGGCGTCCGCATTGTGGAAGCGGACCAGATTCCACAGCCCGACTTGCAGCAGCGCCACCAGCCAGAAGCCATTGCGGAAGCCCCACCCCGCCGCTTTCGATTCTGCCGAAGTCCATTCCCGCCATTTGCCGCTGTCGAACCCGGACCAGGTGACAGCAGCGGTAGCCACCAATGCAAAAAGGTAGGGTTGGCCGATATGACTCCATAGATCGCTGATCAGGCGGCTGTCCGTCAGCAGAGTGAGCAGCGCTACCACGCCGACGCTGAGTTCAAACACAAATTCTAAAATCGAAAGCGGATGGCGTGAGCGTAAAACAGACATCAGCGATACTCCCCCACAAGTCAAAGTTGCATCCTATTATACGCCATGCCAAACAAAAACCGCCCCTGAGCTTGCCAGAGACGGTTCCTATTGTCAGCCTGATTACAGACTAGGCGGCGCTTTCGAGTTTGCCGTTTTCGTCCCATTCCAACTGCTGATCATCCGTCAGGACGATCTTGGGGCGGGCCTCGCGGTTGATGGCGTCAGCATCCACAATCACCTGCTTGATATCGTCACGCGAGGGCACTTCGAACATCACGTCCATCAGCGACCCTTCAAGAATGCTGCGCAGACCGCGCGCCCCGGTATCGCGTTTGAAGGCGAGATCGGCGGCGGCTTCAAGCGCATCCGGCGTGAAGATCAGTTCCACATCGTCCAGCCTGAACATCTGTGTAAACTGGCGCACCAGCGCGTTTTTGGGTTCCGTCAGAATGCGGATCAACGTTTCACGATCCAGCGGATCCACAACGGTGGTAACAGGCAAACGGCCTACCAGTTCGGGGATCAGCCCGAACTTGACCATATCTTCCGGCGCGACCTTGTGCAGCAGCGCGCTCCGGGTACGATCATCGGGTGAACCCGCCGTGCCGAAGCCCAGCGAACCCTTCACCCCGACGCGCTCCGCCACAATATCGTGCAGGCCATCAAAGGTCCCGCCGCAGATAAACAGGATGTTATTCGTGTTGATCTGAATAAATTCCTGGTGCGGGTGTTTACGTCCACCCTGGGGCGGCACATTTGCCAGCGTCCCTTCGATGATCTTAAGAAGCGCCTGCTGGACCCCTTCGCCGCTCACATCACGGGTGATCGAGGGGTTATCGCCCGACTTGCGCGCGATCTTGTCGATCTCGTCGATATAGATGATGCCCTGTTCGGCGCGGGCGATGTCAAAATCCGCCGCCTGGATCAGGCGCAGCAGGATATTTTCGACATCTTCGCCCACATAACCCGCTTCGGTCAGCGACGTGGCATCCGAAATGCAGAAGGGCACATCAAGCAGCCGGGCCAGCGTTTGGGCCAGCAGCGTTTTGCCGCTGCCCGTCGGGCCGATCAACAGGACATTACTTTTATCGAGTTCCACATCGGCAATCGCGCCGCCCGCATTCACCCGTTTGTAGTGGTTGTACACCGCGACGGACAGCACGCGTTTGGCCGGTTCCTGCCCGATCACATATTCGTTCAATTCTGCCAGAATCTCACGCGGGGTCGGGACATTTTCGATATGGAAATCACTGCTCTCGCTGCTCCGTGTGTCGCCGTGCAGGATGTCGTAACACAGATGGATGCACTCATCACAGATGAAGACACCATCCGGCCCCGGAATCAACTGGCCGACATTATCGGCGGTCCGGCGGCAGAAAGAGCAGCGTTGGGGTCCAAGCATATAACTCACTTTGCCTTCACCTTTTCGCCGTCTTTGCTGGCTTCTTTTTCTTTGGCGGGCGCTTCGAGCACCCCATCAATCAGACCGTATTCAACGGCGCGCCTGGCGGTCATATACACGTCGCGGTCCGTATCTTCTTCAATACGGGACAGCGGCTGCCCGGTGCGCTCTACGAAAATCTCGTTCAGCAGATCGCGCTGGCGCAGAATTTCACGGGCCTGAATATCAATGTCCGACGCCTGACCACCGCCGCCCGATGACCAGGGCTGGTGCATATGGATCGTAGCATTGGGCAGCGCAAACCGGCGGCCTTTGGTCCCGGCAGTCAGCAGCACCGTGCCGAAGCTGGCGGTCAGGCCGACAGCAACAGTCATCACGGGGGCGCTGATCTGGCGCATGGTGTCGTAGATGGCAAGGCCCGCATAAATGACGCCGCCGGGGCAGTTGATATACATCTGAATTTCTTTTTCCGGGTCTTCCCGGTTCAAAAAGAGCAACTGCGCGACGATCAGATTGGCAACCTGATCGTTGATCGGCGTGCCCAAGAAGATAATTCGCTCTTTGAGCAGCAGCGAGTAAATATCATACGCCCGTTCACCCCGCCCGCTGGTTTCGATGACCATCGGAATCAGGCCGTTGTAGAGGTCCATCTTCTGCTCCTTATCAGTATCCCGTTACGCTTCGGTGTCGGTTGTCTCCGCGGGAGTGTCCGACACCACTTCGGGTTCTTCCGCCGGGGTTTCAACCGGCGGGTTTTCGCCCTTTGCAATCGCCGTCAGGCGGGCAAAGGCGCGGTTGCTGGCGAGCCGGTTGGCAATGTTGAAGCGGCTCTGCGGCGTCGTCAGGAATTGGCGGAACTGGGCCGACTGTTCACCGCCAAGCAGCGTCGTCATCTGTTCGATCTCCGAATCCACATCGGTATCGGTGATCAACAGTCCTTCCTGTTTGACAAATTCAGACAGTGCCAGCGAGCGCTCCAGGCGTTCAACCGCGCGATCCCGGTATTCAACCCGCAGATCGTCTTCCGTTTTGTTCATGATGCGCATATAGTCAGCCAGACGCAGGCCCTGCTGTTGCAGAATGTTATCGAGTTCGTTCAGCACCTCGCTCGCGTAGTCCTGCACCGCTTCTTCCGGGTAGTGGAATTCGGCGAGTTCGACCAGCTTTTTCATCGCTTCATCAGCGACTTTCTGATCGGCGTTGTACTTCGCCTGGTTTTCCAACTGCTGGCGCAGATCGACGCGATATTCCAGCATCGTCTTGAGCTTCCCTTCGCTGAGCGTCTCCGCCAGGGTGTCGCTCCATTCGGCAACGGTGCGCGACTGGATTTTCTCAACAACGGCTTCCACGCGCAGCGTGCGGCCTTTCAGGTCTTCCACGTCGTGATCTTCCGGCAGGGTGAGCGTAAATTCGAGTTCGTCGCCCACCTTCGCATCGACAAAGTGCGCCGAAAAACCGGGGAACAGATCGTCGTCATCGTCGCGCAGCACGCGTTCGAAGTTGTGCTGGTGGATCAACAGACGTTCGCCGTTTTCGTCTTCTTCTTCGGCGTCGTCGGATTCACTGGCGGCTTCGGCTTCCGATTCAGTGTTTTCTTCGGCGGGTTTTTCGGCTTCGGCTTTTTCATCCGCCAACACGACCACTTCGAAATGATCGAAGGTGATCTGGTCGCCCAGTTGGGCCGGACGATCGACGTCTTCGACAACGGCATTACTCTGGCGGACTTCTTCCAGCGCCTTGCTGAACGTTTCATCGGTCACTTCTTCCACGTCGTAGGGCACGCGGATTTCTTCGCGGTAGTTGCCCAGTTCAATCGTGGGACGCATGGGAACAACAAACGTCAGCTTGAGGCCGCCTTCAGTCTGAATATCTTCCAGGCTGCCAGGGGCATACGGTTCGATCTGGCTTTCATCCAGGGCTTCGCGGTAGATCTCCTGTCCCAGGGTGTCCAGCGCTTCGTTCAAAATGTATTCGCGGCCAAAGGCGCGCTCAACCATTTCGTAAGGCGCTTTACCAGGGCGGAAACCCGGAATACGGGCTTTTTGAGAGATTTTACGCCCGGCCTGGCGCAAGGCTTTTTCCACGCGCTCAGGGTCAACTTCAACGGTAATACGGGCTGTGTGGTTCTCGAGATGCTCGGTCTGCATATCCAATCCTTCGCTGTCTCGCCAGCGGCGATTATATCATGGGTGGCTAGAGAGGTGCCATTCTTCTTACAGAAGTCTTATGCACAAAAACGGGGCGCAACACACTGCGCCCCGCGCTGTGGGGAAGAAGGGACTCGAACCCATACGGATTACTCCACATGATCCTAAGTCATGCGCGTCTGCCAATTCCGCCACTTCCCCTGATGCGGAGCCTAATTATAAAGGAAATTTAGTCACTGGCAAAGGGGGAGTTATCGAAGCGCGTTATAATAGAAGTGAAGCATAAAATGGGAGTGTGGCCGATGGTTATCGAGGCGCGTTTATATACTGCCGACGAGTTCTGGACCGAGTTTGGAGATCAAAAAGGGCTTGAACTGATCAGGGGGGTTCCGACTGCGATGGCACCGACGGGCGAAGCACATGGGGTCGTATCGTTATGGCTGGGATACTTGCTGATGAGTTTTGTCGAATCCCACGACTTAGGCGAACTCACCGGGGCCGAAACAGGCTTTATCCTGTCGCGTGATCCGTATACTGTGCGCGCGCCGGACGTGGGATTTATCTCTAAAACACGGCTCACAAAGTCAACATCCCCTAAATATTTTGAGGGCGCGCCTGATCTGGCAGTGGAGGTTGTATCACCCGGTGATGGAGCAGATACTGTTCATGAGCGGGTCCTGGATTTTCTGAATGCCGGGACGCGGCTGATTTGGGTGATCTATCCGGCGACACGAACGGTTTTGGCCTACGGCTCGGATAGCTCGACCTCCCTGCTCGATCAGGATGGCACACTCACCGGGGGCGATGTGCTGCCCGGCCTGTCGCTGCCCGTGCGCGACATCTTCAAAAAGCTCCGTGACTGAGCCGGGAGACAGGCTTAAAACTCATCCCCATTCGAAATGGGCAGGCAAAATGAAAACGTGCTGCCCTTGCCCACCTTACTCTTGAGCGCGATTTGGGTATTCATCCCCCGCGCCAGCAGCGTTGCCAGCGCGAGTCCGGTCCCCGTGCCGCCATAATTACGCGTCGTGGACGCATCCACCTGATAAAACGCCTCGAAGATGCGCCGGTGATCGGAGGCCGGAATCCCGATCCCGAAATCCTGCACGCCGATCCAGACTTGTTCCGCGTCGTACTCCGCCTGAAGATAAACGGGTTTATCCGGCGGGCTGAACTTCAGTGCGTTGTCGAGCAGCAGTTGCAGCAGGCGGGCTATCGCGCGCTTGTCGCCCAGCACAAACGGCAGCCCGGTCTGAATATACTTTTCGATGCGCGTGCTGGCCTCGCGGGAAGCCCAACTGCGCTCCACCATACGGATCGCGAGATCGGCGGCTTCTTCGACCACCACCGGCGACGTACTGAAGTTGTAGGTTTGCGCCAACTGCCGCAGATTATCGACCACCGCTTCCAACCGCCCCAGCGCCAGCGCCGCCATATTTGTCAGTTTGATCTGTTCGCGGTTGTTGACCTTTTGCACATCCTCATTCAGGAGCGAGATCGCGGCTTTGACCTGGACCAGCGGCGTGCCGAATTCATGCGACACGTTGCGAATGATCGCCGCTTTGAGCACTTCGACGGCCTGCGATGCTTCGACCAGCTTACGGTTTTCATGGATCAGGTGCTCGATCTGGCGTTTGACGCGCAGCAGCAGCCGAATCGTGGACAGCAGTTCAGCCGGATCAACCGGCTTTTGCAGCGCCGCGTCCGCGTCATCATCGTCACCCGACAGGATGATGATGGGCAGGAAGCCCAGCGAGTCGTCATGTTTGATGCGGTGACAGAGGTCGCGGAAACTGGCATCAAGGATCAACAGTTGAGGCCGCTGATCGTAGACGACCTTCTGACACTGTTTGGCGCTGTATGTCACCAACACGCCGAAACCTTCATCTTCGAGTTGAAGTTGAAGGTCGGCGCAGAGTTTGCGGTCACTGTCCGCTAGCACCAGCATGATGGGCATCTGCGGGGATGGAACAGTGACGGGAGTATGAACAGTAGAACTTGGTCGGGCCAACCTTGCGGAATCCTTGATGGTTTCTATTTATTCAATCCAGATTGTAACGCAGGCGGCCCAAGTGCGAAAGCGCTCAACGTGCGATCCTGGTTAGAGTCTGATTCTGATCAGGCTATTTTGCCAGCCACACCACCTGCCGCAGCATATAGTGTTCGATAAAGTCCCCGGCATCATTCGCTTCATCTTCCGTGATGCGCAGAATTTCGGTGGTTTCGCCCGTTTCGATCTCCGTCACCTGGATGGTTGAAACGCCCTCATCATATTCCCCGCCAATCCAGGCCACATAGCGACCATCCGGCGACAGCGAGTAGAGGTGTCCGAGCTGCCCACCCCACAACTGCGCCGCGTCATTCTGATCGCGCGCATTGCCCAGCGGCCCGGCGACAGAACGGGGTGCGCCGCCCGTATTCAGATCAAGCAGCATGATCGTGCGTTCCGCTTCGCCCTCGATCCGCCCGCAGGTCCCGCTGCCCAGTTTGACAAACAGCAGATGTTCATCATCGAGCCAGGTGGGGGCCGAGGCGATCAAGCCCGTTTCGGTATAAACAGTCTCCGCCTCCCCTATCACATCAGTAGGGTTGACGGGCTGCTGGATGATCTGCACTGTCGAGTCGAAACACTCCGCCGGTGTAATGGGGCCGTTGGGTCCCTGGGTGACAACCACCGGGATATTGGCGATCCGCGTCTCGTCAGGCGAAACCGCCAGCCCAAACGTGTGGGGGAGCCGTATTTCTGTTTCTTCCCAGGGCGCAGATTCACCTGTCGCCGGGTCCAGCTTTTGAATCACGGTGGGATCATTCGCTGCCCACCAGATCAAATCTGAGTCGGCGTTAAAAAACCAGCCATAAGCCGTCTGCGTGCTGCCCGCGACCAGTTCAGGCGTCGGGTTATCCAGGTTATAATAAAAAAGCTGCGTGCGGTAGGTGCCCCCTGTTAAACCTGCGGCCAGTTTACCATCCGGCGAAATGCCGATGCCGAGGGTGGTCGAACCGGGGTTATCCATCAGAATCGCCTCGCCCGCTTCCAGGTCCAACAGCGCAAAATCGGGATACGCCACAAAAACGCCGCGTTTTGCATCCGCGCTCAACTGGACCGGCCCAAAGGCTGCCACGTCCTCGGTTTCAAACGAGGTGATTTCGCCTGTCTCCAGGTCCAGCATTTCAAAGTGCTGGCCTTTCCGAATCAGCAGCCGCCCGGTGAAACCGCTTGCTGAACCTGTTGGAACGGGCGTGTTCTGGACTGTCGCGGTGGGCTGGCTTTTGCCGCCCGGCCCCTGGAGTGTGGTTCCTTCTTCCGTTTTGTCGCCGCATGCCCCCAGCAGCAGGGCGGCGATTACCCAAATCCATATCCGTTTCATGGTGCCCTCTTGATCCAAATCAAATGCGCCAATCACTGCTGCTTTATAATACGTTGAAAGTCTTCGCGGAACACAACTGTGTTATAATCTGCGCGACGGTTTTACAAGAAAGGTATGGAAAGTGACCGATCAACAATTACATGATAAGGTGATGGCGGCCTTGGGCACGGTGATGGAACCGGAACTCCACCGCGATCTCGTGACTTTAAACATGGTGCGCGATCTGACCCTCAGTGAGGATGGCGTAGCGCATATGAGTATTGTACTGACAACGCCGGCCTGCCCCTTAAAAGACGTGATTATGCGGAATGTGCGGAACGCCGTACTGGCCGTGCCCGGCGTCACGGATGTGCAGGTGAAATGGGACTCGAATGTGCCCACCGATGGCCGCATTTTCGGCCATATCAACGTCCCGCTGCGCAGCGTGATCGCCATCAGCAGCGGGAAGGGTGGCGTGGGTAAAAGCACCGTCGCCGTGAATCTCGCTGTTGCGCTGGCGCAGACCGGGGCGCGCGTCGGCCTGATGGACGCAGATATTCTGGGGCCAAACATCCCCAAGATGATCGGTCTGGGTTTTGCCCAGCCGCAGATCACGCCCGACCAGAAATTGATCCCCTTTGAAGTTTTCGGCGTCAAAGTGATGAGCATGGGCTTTCTGGCCGATCCCAACACGCCCATGATCTGGCGCGGCCCGATGCTGCACAGCGCGATTCGCCAGTTTTTTGCAGATGTGATGTGGGGTGAGATCGATTATATGGTGGTTGATCTGCCGCCCGGAACCGGCGACGCGCAACTGAGTCTTGCGCAGTCGGTCCCGCTGACCGGCGCGATCATCGTGACCCAGCCGCAGAGTGTGGCGGTTGATGATGCGCGGCGCGGCCTCGCCATGTTCGAAAAGCTCAATGTGCCGATCCTGGGTGTGATCGAAAATATGGCGGGCGATTTGTTTGGCGAAGGCGGCGGTGAAGAACTCGCGAGAGATCGCAGCGTGCCGTTCCTGGGACGTGTCCCGCTGACCGCAGCCGTGCGCGTGGGCGGTGATACCGGGCATCCGATTGTAGCGGAAGACCCCGATTCGGCGGCGGCACAGGCGTTCCTTAATCTGGCGAAAACCGTCGCAGCACGGGTAAGCGTCACCCTCATGTCATCGCAAAACGTGATTCCGCTCAACATCGTTAAATAACGCGGGCACCCCTCTCCAGGAAATTTTGGGGAGGGGAAGCTCAGGAATAGTTTTTCCCAAAACGAGCGTTAAATTCGTTAAAGACGGGCTTGAAACTGCCATCCAACAGCAGTTTGGCGCGGCTGGCAAGGGACGCGGGGATCGATTGGTAGTAGGCGTGGGCGATCCCGCCCGCGATACAGGCGATGGTATCACTGTCGCCGCCAATCGAAACCGCTTTGCGGATCGCGTCTTCAAAATCATCCGATTCCAGAAAAGCAATGATCGCCTGCGGCACGGACCCCTGGCAGGAGCTGTCGAATCGATAGCCGGGGCGGATGTCATCCAGCCGCTGGTGAAGATTATACTTAAAGCGCCGCTCGATAAAGTGCTGAATCCCCGCTTTGCTCTCGCCGCTTTTCGCCAGAAAAACCGCACTCGCGACAGCCTGCGCGCCCTTGATGCCCTGCCGGTGGTTATGGGTGACAACCGCGCTGAGACTCGCCTCCCGCAGCACGGTTTTCAGTTGTCCATAGGCAAACCCAATCGGGCTGACGCGCATCGCCGACCCATTGCCATAACTGCCGTAGCCGCGCCGCGTCTCGCTTTTGAACCACTTTTCAAACGACGCGCCATAACCAGCCTGCGGGTAGAGCCGCGCATACTGTTTAAGTTTGGTGGCGTATAATCTGCGCGCGAGAAAAGCATCGATCCAGGGGTGGGGATGGAAGCGGCGGCACAGAACGGCATCGGCGACGGCAATCGTCAGAACGGTGTCATCGGTAAAATGGGAGTATGGCCCAAACAATACAAAGTCGGTGGATTTGATATTCTCGTTTTCATAAACGGAGCCAACCATATCGCCAATAATCGCGCCCAACATCACCAACCCCGTCCTTATCTGCGGTATACTCGGCCCACTATCCCGACTCAGGAGTACGAACTATGCGCACTCGTCTGCTGCTGATGTTGTTTATAACCAGCCTGCTCGCAGGCTGCAATCTGAATATGAATGAGGCAGAACCATCCACGCCGGTGATCGTCACGGCCACGCCGCGCACGGTGATCCCGATCACCAACACGGCCCCCACTGTTACCGAGGCTGTCGAACTGGCCCAGGTGCCGACTCTGGGCGCAGCAACCCACGCCCCAAGTCCGACCACGTCTGCGCCAACTCCATCCCCTACCCCACAGCCCACCACGCCCGCGCCAACCGCTACCGTTACAGTAACCGCTACCGCCACAGCGACAGCGACGCTTCAACCCAGCGCGACCTATACGATTGCGCCGACGCTCGCCCCAACGCGCACCAATCCGCCCGCCGTCGCGCCGCTGGATGATGGCAGCGGACATACGATCACGGGGACCGGAGGCAGCGCCGGGTCAGCCATCGAGGGCGTAGACAACCTGCCCGAAACGCTGTATTACCTCGGACCGGATACGGGCGGTGTGATGCAGGTGTGGCGCTTGCAGTACGGCATGACGGTCCCCGAACAGGTAACGCTGAGTCCAACCGGAGTCAAAACTTTCGACGTGGCACCGGATGGCACCCTGGCCTATATCACCCCGGCAGGCGAAATGGTGGTGGGCGGTGTGCCGTTTATGCTGCAAGCGCAGGTTACATCCCTGGCTTATGCTCCGGCGGGAGACTGGCTGGCCTATACGGTCTATACACCCGGCGCGGGAAACTCCGCCATCGACGGGCTGTGGATGCGGAATGCCCTCGGCAATCCGGTTCAACTCGAATCGAGTGTATACGGGGATGATCCGGCCAACCGTCTGTATACAGGGCCGATCCTGTGGCGGCCCGACGGCACCGAAGTGCTGGCCGGACTTGAAATACAGGATAATTTCGCCTTCAGCCGGGTGAATATCACCAGCGGCGCGACGACTCCGCTGTGGAATGACAGCACGCTGCTGCTGGGAAGTTACAGCTTCGCGCAGTGGAACATCAATAACAATGCGATCATCGTGAGCGGCGGCAGTCAGGTGCTGCGCGTCGAGCCGGATTCACTGTCGGTGCAGCCGCTGGTCATACTTCCGGCGGGAGTCGAAACGATGGATCAGGCCCAGCAGTTTGCCAACGGCGCGGTGACATTCGCCGGATCAGGCAGCGCGGGATCACAGCTTTATCTGGCTCCCATGAACCAGACCACGCCCGCCGCCGTGACGGAAATGATCAGCGCGTTCGATTTTGTGTGGGATAACTATGGCGATCAAACGCTGATCGTCACCTATGCCGCCGAGGGGCAAACCGGAACACCCTATCTGCGCACGGCAGATAATATCCTGCGCGATCTGACACCGCTGCTCGGATCGATCATGCAGCCGCAGTGGGGACCGCTGTTCAAACCGGGCGATTCGGCTGTCGTGCGCACGACAGGCACCGAAACCTTGAATCTGCGCGGCGATCCGATGGTCAGCGGCCAACTGCTCTTCCAACTACCGGGCGGATCACGCGTTACCATTCTGGGCGGGCCGCGTTCCGGGGATGGTTACGTGTGGTGGAAGGTCCAGACAACGGACGGCATCAGCGGGTGGGCCGTGCAGTCGATTGCCGATGATCGCGGCCTGCCCTTCCGCACGCTGGTACCGGTGGATTAGAAATGCATCAGAAAGGGCTGAATCACCTCCTCAGCCCTTTTCCCCTCTTGACATTGCCCTAAGGACAACCTCTATACTCTGAACTATCAGACGAATGGAGGCGGTTATGGCTTCTCATCTTTTTATTGGCGAAGTCGCGCAGATGTTGGGAATCACCACGAAAACGCTGCGCCATTATGAAAAATTAGGGCTGGTCACGCCCACCCGATCCGAGAGCGGCTATCGACTCTATGCCCCGGACCAGGTTCACCGCCTGCTGCGCATCCGGCGGCTGCAAGCGCTCGGTCTGTCGCTGCGCCAGATCAAACTGATGCTCAAAGAGCAAAATAACGAGCAGTTGTTTGAAACGATCCTGCAATCGCTGCTGGATGATGTCGAAGCGCAGATCGAAACGCTGGAAGAACGGCGCGATCAGCTTGAACATCTGCTGGTGAACGGTGTCTCGTCGCTGTTCGTCCCGCCCATCGAACTCCCCTTCCAGCAGGTGCAGGACTACCTGGATCAGCATTTACCGCAGGCCAGCCTGTGGCAGCAGGAAAAACAGATTTACGCGCTGATGGATAGCTGGACGCTGCCCTCCGCGCTGACCTATCTCGCCCGCTACTATCCCGACTCGGTGCCCGTTTCCGTTCCGGTGCAGGCGGACCCCGTCATCAGTTGGAGCGACTATCTGCACCGCAATTAAAGGAGCAACAATGAATATTCCGATGGTGGTTGATAACTCCGCGCGGGGCGAACGCGCCTACGACATCTATTCGCTGCTGCTCAAGGAACGCATCATTTTTCTGGGCAGCGAGATCGATGATCAGATGGCGAACAGCGTGATCGCGCAGCTTTTGGTGCTGAACTATGAGGACCCGGAGCGCGAAATTCAGATGTTCATCAATTCACCGGGCGGGCTGGTGTATCCCGGTTTGGCGATCTACGACACCATGCAGCAGATCACCGCCCCGATCCGCACGGTAGCGCTCGGCCTGGCGGCAAGTTTCGGGACGATTCTGCTGGCGGGCGGATCGGCGGGGCGGCGCTGTGCCCTGCAAAACGCGACGATCCACCTGCACCAGCCCTTAGGGGGTGCGCGGGGCCAGGCAACGGATATTGATATTCAGGCGAAAGAAATTGTGCGGCTGCGCCAGCGCGTCGAGGAAATTCTGATGTTCCACACGCAGCAGCCCGTCGAAAAATTACGCCGCGATATGGATCGGGATACGTTTCTGACGGCGGAGCAGGCGTTAACGTATGGGCTGATCGATGTGATCGTCCCACCGCAGCAGATTCCAGCCCTGGTGCGGTGATCACATGGTGCGGCCATTAGGTTTCAGCGTCCCACAGCCGACCGTCCCGCTGGTCTATGTGCGCGATCCGGTTCAATGGGAATACAAGCAGGTGCTTCGTCCGCTCGAAGCGGGCAGCGGCCCGATGAGCGAAACCGAGCTAAACGACTGGGGCCAGCGGGGGTGGGAACTATGCGGGCTGTTTCGCACCACCACCCAGCTTTATTTCTATTTCAAGCGCGAAGTTCACCCTTGAGTACCGATAAAAAAAGGCGGCTCCGGTTGGGAATGCCGCCTACTATTGGGGTACTACTAAAAATGTCTAAGTGCCAGTAAATTTATTAGAGTCGGTGTACGAGGTGATCAAAGCATTAGTTCGCTAAGTTTATTTGGGTAGGTTTTAAATATCTTGATCACACGCCACCCAGGGTAAAAATTATATTGGGTGAAACAAAAAAATCTATTTTAGAACCTGAATTGTATTGGTCAAGTAATTTTAATGACCGCAAATTTTGTTGGACTACTAAGTTTAAGTGTCTTAACGATTTTTTTCAAAGGTCATAACATTAGTTTGACCGTCTAGGGCGCGAACAAAAGACTGAACGTCGAGATTGGTGCCGCTGATGGTGCCCCAGTGACTGGGGATGACATGCGACGGCTGCATCTGGCGAACGAAGTCGGCTGCTCGCTCCGTGTCCATCGTACCCTGGCCTGCCCCAACGGGCAGAATGGCGATGTCGGCGCGGATATGAGCAAGTTCCGGCACGACATCCGTTAAACCGGCGTAATAAATATCATAGTACCCTAAAGAAATAATAAACCCGAGTCCACCTTGGGACACCGGGTGATGATGGCTGTAAGTATAGGCGGGAACGGCTGTAATCCGCGCGGCACCCACGTTGAAACACTGCCAGGGACGCAAAACGACCACATCGCCGCCCAGGGCTGCCGCCGCTTCGGCATTGGCGACCACCACTGTATCGGGTCCGCACAGCTTTTCAACATCGGCAGGAGAACAATGCTCATATTGATCACTACTTATCAAAATCAGGTCCGCATGAAATGCGCTGCGGGCGATTCGCCAGGGGTTGATATATGTGAGTGGTGAGCCTTCGATGCGAAAGCTACCATGCCCCAACCACTGGATGCGGTCAATCATTAGCACTCCCCAAAATGTAAAAAAGTGGTAAAGCAAGAACGAATTCAGTATAACATCCGATTTTCCGACGCGCAACCTACGCTAACATTAGAGATTCGTAAAAAAATGATGAATGTCTCTTAACTATTAGGCAAAAGTTAGAACACCCGTTCATATCCCTGACGTGAAAAGGTTCAAAACCGCCATATATTCATTAGTTGAACTCCTAACCATTTTGTCTGGGAATTGTCAATCTCCAGAAGCGCAGGAAGAGGTATAATCATCCTTCATAGATTGTTTGTTCATCCTGAAAGGATTCTTCTGTGTCTCATCTTCCAGCCTACGATCTAGAGTCGGTGCGCCGGTCATTTCCTATCGCGCAGCGCCTCACCTATCTGAATCATGCCAGCATTTCGCCCATCCCCCACCCCGCGCAGCAAGTCATGATCAAGGTGGCGGAACGGCTGGCCGAAGACCCGATGTCCTTTTATGCGCCCGGCGGCGAAGATATGTTTGTGATGTTCTCCACCGAGATGGCGCAGCTTATTCACGCCGAACAGTGGGATGATGTCGTCGGCGTACCCAGCACGTCCACCGCGCTGAACATGGTCGCGCAGTCGATCAACTGGCAGTCGGGCGATAATATCGTGCTGTGCAATGTGGAATTTCCATCGAATGTCTATCCCTGGATGGCGATGCAGCGGGCGGGCGTGGAAATCCGTAAGGCGGAGTCGCCGGCCTGGGGTGCGTCGCTGGATGAACTCGCCGCCCAGGTGGACAACCACACCCGGCTGATCGCGGTGAGCGCGGTGCAGTTTCTCTCCGGGCACCGCGCCGATCTGGCCGCTATCGGGGCCTTTTGCCGCGAACGGGGCATTCTCTTCGCCGTGGATGCGATCCAGGCGGCGGGGCATCTGCCGCTTGATGTACAGGCCATGCACATCGATATTCTGGCGGCGGGCGGGCAAAAATCGCTGATGGGACCGCCCGGCCAGGGTTTTCTGTACGTGCGGCGCGCCATCTGCCAGGAGATGCACTTCGGCCCCATCGGCCCGGTGAGCGTCGAAGGCTGGGAACACTGGCTGAAATATGAGGTCACCCCGCGCGAAGGAGCCTTCCGCTTTATGATGGGCACGGTCAACATCCCAGGCATGTTCGGGCTGGTCGAAAGTGTCCGGTTTTTGCGCCAACTGGGGTTGGAGAATATCGACGCCTGGACCAAACACCTGACACAGATCGCGATGGAAGATTTGACCGCGCGGGGTTATACCGTCATCACGCCCAGCGATCCGGCGCACCAGGGGCCGATTCTGAGCTTCAGCGTGGGCGGCAATCCCGCTAAAGCCGATGCCCACGCCACCGCCCTGCACGGGTATCTGAGCGAAAACAATGTCCGGCTGACCAAACATCTCGATGCAGCGGGCGTGCCCTATTTGCGCTTGTCGATGCACTGCTATAATACGGAGAATGAAGTCTTACACGTGGGTCGATTGCTTGGGGAGTACAGACGATGACCAACCGCTTTGCAACACCACCACCACCGCCAAAGCCACAACGCGCTGCGCCACAAAGTCCCGCCGCCGCCAAACCCGGCGTATGGGCACCGCCGCCGGTCCGCACGGTGAACGAAACGGGCCTGAATATCGGCATTCTTTCCGATCTCGCCATCAAAATTATGTATTTCGGCGGGTATCTGTCGGGCCACCAGGTCGCCGACCAGCTCCGCCTGCCCTTCACGGGGATCGTGGATAATGTGCTTGAACAGCTCAAGCGCGAAAAGTTCCTGGAAGTACGCGGCGGCAGCGGCCTCGGCGCGGGCACATTTGAGTATGTGATCACCGCGAAGGGGATCGACAAAGCCCAGGAAGCCCTCGCCCGTTCACAGTATGCCGGCCCCTGCCCCGTCACACTGGATCAGTATGTCGCGGCGATGAACGCCCAGGCGCGCGGTCGGATGACCGTCCACAAAGAAACGCTGGACAAAGCACTGGCCGGGCTGACCGTCAATGAGAAGATGTTCGGCAAAATCGGCCCCGCCGTGAACTCCGGCAAAGCGATTTTTATGTACGGCCCGCCCGGTAATGGTAAAACAACGATTGCCAAAGCCATCGGCAATATGATCCTCGGCAGTCCGATGTGGATTCCGCACGCGGTGGATGTCGATGGGCAGGTGATCCGCGTCTTCGACAACATCAACCACGAACCGCTGCCCGATGATGAAGAAGCCCAGCGCAAATCGGTAGCCACAGGCGAACGCCGCGACGCCCGCTGGCTGCGCATTCGCCGCCCGGTGATCATGGTCGGTGGTGAACTGGCAATGGCCGGGTTGGACCTCGTGTACGATCCGATCAACAAATATTATGAGGCCCCCTACCAGATGAAAGCCAACGGCGGCATGTTCCTGATCGACGACTTTGGCCGCCAACAGGTCCGCCCGCGCGATCTGCTCAACCGCTGGATCGTGCCGCTCGAAAGCCGCGTGGACTTTTTGACGCTTTCCACCGGGCGCAAGATCGAAATTCCGTTCAATGTGCTGATCGTCTTCAGCACGAACATGCCGCCCGCCGATCTGGTCGATGAAGCGTTCCTGCGCCGTATTCCGCACAAGATCGAAGTGGGCGATCCCAGCCACGACGAGTTCCGCGAAATCTTCAAGAAGGTGTGCGATGCGCGCCGCGTGCCATATGACGAGAAGGGGCTGGTCTATCTCGTGCAGGAATGGTACATGAAACACAACCGGAACCTGCGATCCGTGCATCCGCGCGACATCGTGGATCAGATCATCGACATTGCGCGCTATCTGAACCAGCCGCCGCAGTTGACGAAAGATTTGCTGGATCGCGCGGCGTCGGCGTATTTCGTGGATTTAGACGCGTATTAACTGTCGAATTGGGTAGTGATGACATTTTGACCGATGAGATATGAAAAGGTGCTCCGGCTAAACTTAGCGGTTTGTCTTGGAGCGCCTTTTCATGATACCGACCATCCCCCCTATCCTTTTCTCCCTAGCGTGCGTCGTCAATTGTCCAGATGCGGAGTGTGCCATTGTAGTCAGTGGTTAGAAAGCGATTTCCGGCTGGATTCCAATACTCATGGTAAACATGCACTGGATGTATCAAGCGCGTTATTTCACTGCCGAATGAGTCGACAATAACGATCTCCATCGGACATTCGAAATCGTATACGGAACCAGGTGGCCCCTTGGCTCCGTCTTCAGTGGCACATTGTGCCGAATCGCGATAGCGTATGGCTCCGTATGTTGCCCGAGGATTCCAGAGTGGTGGGTACCAATCCCAGGAAGAATATGTTCGTGCTGAGATCAAATTACCTGAATCAACATCCCACATCAAATAATTGAATGCTCCTTCTTCAAACCACTGACGATCAATCGGGCGAAGTTCGATCCCAAGGACGACTGACTCATCTGGTCCCCACCGTGCTTCAAGTAATCCGCCCGGCGCAACCAGTTGGCGATTGATCGCTCCTGTATCACCATCTCGAATCGTCACCGTTGAGCTACCAAACGACCATGTTAAATAGTGTGATCCATCAGGACTCCATTGGGCAATGGTTCCACTTCGCGCGGTGATGTGTTCGACAAATGAGTAGAGGGATTGACCGCTCGCCGCATCCCAGATTGTGATCGTAGCCTGATTGAGTCCCGACGCGAGACCGTCTGCGTCTGTGACATCGTTATACTCAATGTATTCGCGCACCTGCTGCTGCGGCAAGTTCATCCTAGTGCTGGTCAAAATATGGGTATTGTCCGGCTGCCACAAAAGCGTATTAGCGCCGATTCCTATGCCTGGTGAAGATAGAGTGTAGAGCTGAGTGCCGGTTTCAGTATCCCAGACATGCAATTGCAGACCATCATTAAGAGTAAACGTACACAATTGCGAATAGTCCGGGCTGAATTTAGCAGATAGGATCCCGTTAGAATGGGGAAGCACCAATAATTCATTTCCCGTCGAGATATCGTACACATGAAGATCGAGGTATCCATCGTATTCATACATGAAAAGGCGCTGTTCATCCTGGTGCCAAAGTAGGCCTGGTACCTTAAATGGGAGTTCAAATGTTGTAGGCAGCAGTTCACCCGTATCTGCATACCATATTTGCACCTGACCGTCACTCACAGTCGAAATGTATGTATTGGCGGGAGACCACAAAGCATACACGCGACTTTCGAATGGAGGCAGTGCGAATTTCAGAGTGCCTGTGTATGCGTCATATATCCTGACTTGACCACCGTTGTTATTGGTTTGTACAACTAAAATTTGGGTACCATCCGCACTCCATGTTGCGTTTAGCCCACTCCACCTTGTATCGATTTGCCTGGGATCGAAATGCAGTTCGACATCAGGCTTCAGGCAGTTCTCCTGTGCTTCGAGTGACCTGTGTCCCAATACTGCGATTACCAGTAGAATCATGAAGACAATAAAATGACGTTTCATATTTTCATCCATATCACGGATCAGTAGCCATCATCGAGGGTAAAGCCTTGAAGTAAGAAGTTATAGAAACAGTAAAAGTCATCTGCAATGCAATAAAAATGGATGGGAATGAAGAATTTTGTCTTCTAATTTTGAACCGCCCATATCAAGGGAAACCAATCTTACCCTACGACAGCAGAAATATGTCTTCGCCAGAGATAAGAAACGGCCATCAGTCGATAGTTCACCACTACCTTGAATTATCCCTCCCTCTCTCTGGTCAATTTTACGTCTTGGAAAGAGGGAGAGATACTCTACATTTCTTGTTTCGGTCGTGATTACTACGGCGCGCAGACCGTCCACACCTGCTGCAACGCCACATCCCGACTCGTCACAGCGTAGGTATTCGCGTTATACAAATACCAGTTCGGATCGATCACCGGCGGATTTCCGGCGGGCACATTCGACTGGCGCGCCACCACACAGCCCACAAAATACTGCTGCACCCCGTTCGCTTTGGACAGAATCAGCAGCGGTGAAGCGGCATAGGTGCTGCCACCTGCCGCGCCGATCTGAAAATCGAGCGCCACGATCACCCCGATCTCACTCGTCGCAGCGAAGCCCTGCGAGAACTGCGCGAAGGTTTGACCCGGCGCGCCGCCCTGCCAGTAATTGAAGGCGCGGGTGTAGTTTTTGGCAGCAATCGCATCGTAGTAGGAATTGATCAAATCAATCGGCGTGGTGCGATTTTCGATCTGTCCGGCAGTGGGGAACGACTCGACGCGCGTGCAGGCATTCACCGCCTGGACAAAATCCACGCTGGTCGCGGCGGACAAGACGGCGCTGTTCAAATGCCAGTTGGAGTCGATCACGGGCGGATTTCCGACAGGCATATTCGGCTTGCTGAGTTGGAAACACCCGGCGAAAATCTGCTGTGCGCCCGTTTGCAGCGTCGAGAGCAGCACCACCGGCACACTCACATACAGTGTTCCCGCCGCCCCTTCGACAGTCAAGGGCAGCCGGGCCAGTGCATGCACCGATTGCACGCCCGTAAAACCCTGCACAAACTGGGCATAGGTCGCATTCGCGGGGGGGTGGCCTTCCCAGTAATTATAAGCGCGGGTATAGTCGCGCAGCGTGATCGCGTTGTAGTAGGAAGCGATCAGATACAGCGGATTGGTTCGCAGATCAAACGGCGAGATCGTCTGGGCGGCGGCGGGCGTGACTCTTCCGCCCGGCAGCAGCGCGACGATCAGCACGCTTCCAACCAAGAACCATGTGATTAAGCGTTGCTTGTTCATCGATGTATACTCCTCTCAACTGTATGTTAGCTCTACTCCTAGCACGGTGCTGTGCGCTCACATGACGATTCCTCTACGAAAATGCTCCCACCTTCGCCCGAAAAGCGCTATCATTGGGGTGACATCGAAAACTGGAGGAACCGAATGCCGAAGATCGTCACAACGGAACAGATGCGCGCGATTGAAAAAGCGGCGAACGCAAAAGGCCACAGCTACCGCGCGATGATGGAACGGGCGGGCCGCGCTGTTGCCGAACGCGTGAAAGAACTGGTGATAGGCATCCCGCAACCCCGGATCGCGATCCTGGTCGGGCCGGGCAACAACGGCGGGGATGGCCTGGTCGCGAGCCGCATCTTAAAAGAAGAACTGGAAGAGGCGACGGTGGGCGCGTTTCTGCTCCAGCCGCGCGAGGAGTCCGACGAGGTCTTTGTCGCCGCGCGGGATGCAGGGCTGTTTCTGGCCGACACCGAAAACGACAAACCAACCTACCGCGTGCTGCAAAATATGGTCGCCAATGCAGACGTGGTGATCGATGCGCTGTTTGGCACCAGCCTGCGCCTGCCGCTGAAAGGGGATGCCGCCGCCGTGCTCAAGGCCGCGCACAAAGCCCTGACGATCCGCCGCACGGAGAGTCCCACGCCCACCTATATCACGCCCGCCGACCCGGATCAGGACGATCTGCGCCGCACCCCGATCGTCCTGGCGGTGGACTGCCCCAGCGGACTGGACTGTAACACGGGCGAACTGGACAGTCATACACTCCACGCCACCGAAACGATCACCTTTGGCGCGGCCAAACCGGGATTATTTGTCTTCCCCGGCGCGGAAGCGGTGGGCGTGCTGCATCTAGCGGACATCGGCCTGCCGCCCAAACTCAAAGAAATCGAGAGCATCCCGCTGATCCTGGTGGATGCCGCCGACGCGGGATCGCGCCTGCCCGCACGAAGCCGCAGCAGCCACAAGGGAACCTTCGGCAAAACAATGGTCGTCGCCGGAAGCCTGAACTATATCGGCGCGGCGTATCTGGCCGCCAGCAGCGCATACCGGGCCGGGGCCGGGCTGGTCACAGTGGCCGCCCCGCAGATCATCATCCCGACGCTGGCCGCCATGCTGCCCGAAGCGACCTGGATTTTGCTGCCGCATGATATGGGCGTGTTAAACGAAGCCGCCGTGCGTGTGCTGCGCAAGGAAATCACGGGCTACAGCGCGCTGCTGCTGGGGCCGGGTTGGGGCCACGAAGACGTGACCGGGGAATTTCTGCGCGAACTGCTCCAGCCTAAAGAAGAAATCCGCCGCGCCCGCGCCATTGGCTTCATCCCGCTGGAAGCCGAAGCCGCCGCCGATGCCGCGCATCTGCCGCCGCTGGTGATCGACGCGGACGGGCTGAATCTGTTGGCGGGCATGAACAACTGGCCGGACCTGGTGCCCACCAACACGATCCTGACGCCCCACCCCGGCGAATTTGCGCGGCTGGCGAATCTGACTACCGAAGAAGTCCAGGCGAACCGGGTTCAGATGGCGCAGCAGGGCGCGTCGGAATGGCAGTGTGTGGTGGTGCTGAAAGGCGCGTTTACCGTCGTCGCCGCGCCGGACGGACAAACCGCGCTGCTGCCTTTTGCCACCTCCGCCCTCGCCAGCGCCGGGACCGGGGATGTGTTGGCCGGAGCGATCACGGGCCTGCTGGCTCAAGGACTGGAACCGTTTGATGCGGCAGTGGTAGGCGCATGGCTGCACGGCATGGCCGGAGTCCGCGCCGAATTGATGCTCGGCACAGCAGCCAGCGTCACCGCGACAGATGTGCTGGCGCTGCTGCACGAAGCCTACGCGCTGGCGGAAGAAACGCGCCAGAGATGAAACTTCCAAATGTCGAAAAAGCTTTCGTGACCGAGGATAAAATCAAGGACTATTTACTGTCTGAAACCCATCCTGATGGACGTGCAAAAGCAGCGTTTTTCACCAACTTCGGCTTCTCGGCTGAACAAGGAGAAATTCTGGTAGAAGCGCTACTTGGACACGCCCACAGCCATGAAGTAGCTAGCGCGTCAACCACTTCTCATGGTATAAAATTTGTAGTTGAGAGTGAGCTGATTACACCTGATGGACGGAATCCTAAGATCCGTACGGTTTGGATTATAGAGGTTGGAAAAACAGCGGCGCGGCTGATAACGGCCTATCCCTTAGAAAGTAAACCGCATGATTAAAGAACATGAGCGCGTTGTATTGACGATGGACTTGCCCGACTATCGACTAGAAACAGGCGATATAGGAACTGTTGTGCATGTTTACAATCAAGGTCAGGCCTATGAAGTGGAGTTTTTCACACTCAACGGCCAAACTCTTGATGTTGTTACCGTCGAAGCGGCCCAGGTTCGCACGGTACGCAGTACCGAAGTGCTGCACGCGCGCACCATTCGTTAACCGGAGAACTACCCTTCCCCATGATGCTGATCTGGGGAAGGGAGTTATCGTATTACTCCACCACGCTCCAATAAATCCGCAGCGCATTCGCATCGACCAGTTCACCCGTCGGCAGGTAAAACAGGTTCGCCGTCACACGATATTTGCCGCTGGTACTCGGATACGTTTCAAAGGCGGTCTCATAGGTGCTGGTCCGCGCCACCGCCCACCCCAACGCTTCCTGATACTCCAGCCACACGCTGGCAAACATCGCATCCGGCAGCACATATCCAGCGGGCGGCGTCAGCGCCGGATCGAGTGTCACGCTGTCATCCGCCACAAATTCAAAATAGGTGCTGTAATCGTACAGCGCGTAGACCGTCGCCCCGCGCCGAAACAGCGCCCCGTTCTCAAAACGCTGGTACAGCAGTTCGACGTTTTCCTGTGTATACGGGCAGCGCGGCGCGAGGTATTCATCGAACGGGCAGCGGATGTCGATCTCAAGCGTATTGCCGGTCATCACATCCGGCGCGCGCAGATAGACGCCGAACGTCTCGGTATAATACGGCGGAATTTCGATCACCGTCGTGCCCACCGGGGGGAATAACTCGGTTTGTTCGTACAGGCCATCGTTCCGGTAGTAAGACAAGGAAACCGACGGCGTTTCGGGGTCCAGCCCGGCGACTTCCCAACTGATCAGCACGCCGCTGTTCCGTTCCGCCGGGTTGGGATCGGCGCGCAGTTTGATCACCTCCACCCCATCATCCACCTCGACCACCGCTTCGGCAAAAATCACCATGCCATCCGGCTCGCGGTAGCGCGTATCGTCTGCCTTTTCAGGATACAGGCGAAAAACAGCCTGATCATAATAATCCGCCGGGACCGTCAGCGAAAGCGATCCCCTGAGCGGCAGATCAGAAAACCGATCAGGCATAGAAGTCAGAATCGGGTGGCTCATTTCAACCGAAACATGATCGACCTGTTCGAACGTATCAGGGACTTTCCATACCAGCGTCACCGTCCCGCCCGGTTGGACCACATCCGGCGACGCGGAAAACAGAATATTGTCCCCCGACTGGCGAAAGCCGCCCGTCCACAACAGACTCACCAACAGCAGAATTTGCAGCATCAACCTCGCTCCTTGTTAATGAATCGGAATCAAATCGCTCTCGGTTTCGGGTTGCAGCGCCACATCCAACGCGCGGACCCACCCCCAGCCGACACCATCGAT
>CAYYNB010000072.1:0-28270 GCA_964472565.1 uncultured Anaerolineaceae bacterium | reverse complement strand
CGGCACCTGCGGGCTGGAGCGAATCACCAGGCGATCATCCTCATCCCACCACGTCACCACCACATGCGGCTCGATAGGAGTTTGCTGTACTTTGGGGCTGTAGTAGGTCGCTTCAAAAATACGATCGGCCTGCTTGAACCCTTCTTCGACGCTGCCGACTTCCCATTCGATGACTGAAGCCAGATTGCGACTTTTGTCTTCGATATGCCAGCTTTCCGGCTCATCGTGCAGAATGGGCATGCCGGGTTTCATGCTCTCGCGCGGGTCAAAAAAGGCGGGCAGTATTTCATATTCGACTTCGATCAGTTCGAGCGCTTTGAGCGCGATCTCTTCGGTTTCCGCCGCGACTGCCGCGACACGATCCCCGACAAAACGCATCCGCGAATCGAGGCTGAAATTATCGTGCGGGCCGGGTTCGGGGTGGCTCTGTCCGGCGGTGGTATAGGCGACACGCGGCACATCCTGGTAGGTCAGCACGGCGTGAACACCGGGCAGCGCGCGCGCTTGGCTCACGTCGATATGTGTGATCTGGGCGTGGGCGTGTGGGCTAAGCAGCAGTTTACCGACCAGCATCCCGCGCAGTTCAATATCATCGGTAAACGCGGGGTTGCCCTGCACCAGTTTGCGCGCATCCACTTTAGGCGACGGTTTGCCGACCTGTTGCCGCGTATCGACTTCCGGCGCGACGACCATATAGGGCAGCACCTGGGTGCGAACACTGGTTGCCCCCGCGCTGCTGTCTTCCATATCGGGCGGCAGCACATCCTGCGGCGGCTCAAACAGGCCCGGCGGTGCGGGGATCGCTTCGCCACCGTCAATCGGCGGCACATTTTCGCCGCGCATCACCGCCGCCGCGCGCAGCACCGCTTCCACCGGTTTGACATAACCCGTGCAGCGGCACAACACCCCCGCCAGCGCATCCCGTACCTGTGCTTCGCTGGGCGAGGGATTGGTATCCAGCAGCGCTTTGGCCGCCAGGATCATCGCGGGCGTGCAGTAACCGCACTGGATTGCGCCCGTTTCGATAAACGCAACCTGTAAGGGGTGCAGCGGTTCAGAGCCGCGCCACCCGCGTTCCTGTTCACCGCCGATGCCTTCAATCGTCGTGATTTCGTGTCCATTGGCCTGGGCCGCCAGCATCACACATGAGGTGACGGGCTTGCCATCCAGCAGCACGGTACACGCGCCGCATTCGCCGGTTTCGCAGCCGTGCTTCACGCCCAATACCCCGTTTTCACGGAGAACGGATAACAAACTCTGATTAGGTTCAGCCTCGACGGTGAACGCTTCCCCATTTAATAAGAAACTAATTTCCACAGCATCACTCCTCAATCGTAATCTTGCCAATAAATAAACGATCCTGGTCAGCCCCAACGCCCGCTTCAGGATCGAAGGGCGATCCAGACACGGCATAGCGTGTTTTGCTGCGCGCATCATACAGGCCGATGGCTACCGTATAGGTTCCCGGCGGCACATTGGATAAATCCAGGGTGTATGAGTCGTGCAGGATGCCCGGCAGCCAGTTGCCCGGTGGCAAAACGCCCCCCATCGGACGTTGATCAAGCTGGGCGACGGGTTTTACATGTATATCATTATACAAATGAATGAACACAATGCCGTCACCAGTTTCCGGCGCTGCACCCTGCCATGTGAGATCGACCCGGAGTTGATGGTCTGCTAAAGCGACGTCGTGATCCAACAACTGGACGGACGGGTCAAAGGTGGCAAGCGGTGTTTCGCTGGACTGCGTTGGCTCAAATTCGCCCTGATAGGCCCAGTGATAATAGGGAATATACGCATCGGCGGCAGGGTCCACAATGTCCGGCTCGATGCGGACGCGCGTCGTCGGGCCAACCTGATCGGCGGGAATGAAACTCACAATTTCGGTCCAAAAGCCCGGTACAGCAGGCTGGACACGCTGCGCCACCAGCCGGTCATTCACGTAAATTTTCAGCAGGACACTTGTCCGGCCATGCACCCGCGTCACCAGCAGCAAATCTTCGCCGGAAATGGTGTGCAGCGTGAATTCTTCGCCGCCCGTCAGAATCCGGCCCCCGTCGGTGGCGCGGCAATCTTCACCTTCCAGCCCACAGGCCAGCGTGAGATGGTTGTAGACTTCGGTGACAAAGCCCGGTGTCGCGTCGCCAAACCACCACTTATAATCGTGCTGGGCTTCGCTGTCGAGATGCGCTACGTCCACCGCGTCCACCAGTTCCAGTCCGTTCACATAGTCGAGTGTCGTCTGCTGCGCGATCTGCTCCTCGGCGTGGGTGGTAGACCAGTCCGCGCGGTAGACGGCCTGATAGGGGGTGGCGGATGCGACATTATGCGGCGGCAGTCCCACCGGGAATTCGGCCAAAACTTCTCCGAACACGCCCGCGTTGAGCAGATACCCCAGCCCCTGCACATCAGGATAAATCGCAAAATAAGCGGGGCGATACTCGCTGTGGGCCATCGTTTCGTAGATCGCGCCCGGCCCCTGCCTCCAGGCTTCGGACGGTCCCGGCGTGGTCAGCCCGACGACATCATACAGCGCGCGATTCCCAAAATATCGCACTAATCCCACATCATGCACGCCGATTCGCACATTATCCGGCAAATTATCCCGCACCCAATGCGCCATCAGCACCTGTTGATCGCGCACGACGGTTACATTTTCCAGGTAGTTACGCGCAAAGGTGATCGTGGTGAAAAACGAGGGCAGCAGGATCAGAGTGGGAACAATCCAGCGCGGCCAGCGTAATTTCATCCGCTGCTCGATCAGATCACCGAGCGCGGCAGCGGTCCAGGCGGCTGCCGGGAAAAACAGCGCCATGATCGGCAGTTGGTAGCGTTTGAACTGCCAGAATGCCGTGTCGAGCGTCGCTACGGCGGCACTGAGGACGATAATCCAGGCGAGAATCAGCACGGCGGGATTCAGGCGGCGTTTGCGCCACGCCCACCACGTCCCAATGAGCAGCCCCGCCAGCGCGACTTCGGACAGCAGCGAGGACGTATACACGCCGAAATCGGGACTGCCGCCCACCAGCAATTCGCGCCACAGGCGGATCCAGAACTCGAACACATCACTGATTCGTTCGAAGACGGGCGCGCCCGTGTTGTACAGGTGGGATTTCGCCTGCATGCCGGATGACGTGGTGCTGCCTGTCGCGGCCAGATTGATGATCGGCTGGATCATGGCGGCGAAAAACGGGGACAGATACCAACCTATCCGTTGCAGTCCGCGCGGCCAATCAGCGGGCACCGCGCGGCGAGCAATGAGCAGCAGAATGACCAACCCGGCAAGCAGATTCCCCTCTGGCCGGATCACCGTCATCAGCACCGATGCGGCAATAATTGTGCGAAACTGATTGCGCTGGTAGGCATACAGCGTGAGCAGCACGCTCAACACAAACAGCGTGGTTTCCATCCCGCTGAGCGCCGCCCAGACAAACGGGCCGGAGAGGGCAAACGCCAGCGCCAGCGCCAGCGCGTAACTGTGACGAGGCTTGGCCTCGTCATCGAGCGGGCTGTTTTGCGCAATGAGATAAACCAGCCACGCCGACGCGAAAAAGCTGGCGATACCAACCGCCAGCGCCCAATAGGCCAGTGACCAGTTGGCGAATCCCAATACATAGCCCACCGCCAGCAGCGGCGGGTAGAGCAGGCTGGTGCCGCCCGATGTGGCCGGATCGCCGGGGTTGTACACCATCGGTTCGCCCTGCGCGAACTGGCGGGCATATTGAAAGTGAATATAGGTGTCGTCCAGCGGCATCAGCAGGGGATCATCACTGGCGGACAGGCTCATTGCCAGATAAACCAATACGACACTTCCCACCGTGAGCGCCAGAATGATCCAGGCGCGGAACTGCTGGTGGTGCGCTTGTTTGGCAGCTTGCACACGCGAGGCGGATTTTTTCATGCCGGTCAGGGGTAGACTTGCCAGCCTACATCATCAAGACTCATCTGGGCGATCTGATCCGGGGGAATCTCGGCCAGTGTCGCCGTCGCTTCAACGGCTACCGTACCATCCGCCAGCACAATTTGCCCGCTGGCTGTAACCAGACGCCCGCGATCATTTTCAATGCGCCCCCGTGCGATAAATTCCTGGTTGAGCGGCACCGAACGGCGGTAGCGAATCTCCATTTTGGCGGTGAACATAAAACGCGCCTGATGGATGTTGTCGTTGGTGTCGCCGTTGGACAACACCGCGCGGCCCATCGTCTCATCGAGGATGGTCGATAAAATGCCGCCATGCGCAATACCGGGATAGCTCTGGTATTGATCATCCAGCGTAATGCGCGCCATGACCTGCCCCGGCCCATCATCGAAAAATCGAATGTGCAGCCCGCACGTATTTTGCACGCCGCACACAAAACACCATTTGGAACTCGGCTGTTGTGAAGAATCGGTCATACTTCCCTGCCCATGCAAGAATCAAGGGCGGGTTTGTCTGCCCCGCCCTTGAGCCAAAAACTACGCATTATAGCCGCTGGCAAACGTATCGATCATCAGGCGCACATCGTCGCCCAGCGGATACAACACCGGACACGTGCAGCCTGCCGCCACATATTCGCGGACTTTGGCGCGCACTTCGTCGGGCGTACCGGACGCGGTAATCAACTGGACCACGTCATCGGGGACCAGTTCCATCGCGCGTTCGATCTGTTCTTCCGTCGCGGGCCAGGTCAGCACCTGATGAATCTCATCCAGCAGTTCACTGCTCACACCGCTGGCTTTCATGATATGGGGCTGCTGGCCGAGATACTGTGTGACCAGTTTACGCGCCCCGTTCAGTGCGCGTTTGCGGTCATGATCCACCGAGCAAACCACCAACTGCGGGCGATCAATGTCGTCCAGTATGTGGCCCGAAAGTTTGGCACCCTTTTCGAGCTGCTCCAATGCCTGCGCATTATACGCCGGCGATACGAGGTAATTTAGCAGCGCGCCATCGGCAATTTCGCCCGCCAACGCCATCATCTGCATGCCTGTCGCGCCGATATAAATCGGAACGTGACGAGGTTCGCGCCGTCCATGCACGATGTCCAGTTCGATCCCGGTGACATGCACGAACTCGCCGTGATAAGTAACATTTTTCATCGCCAGCAGATCGCGGACCACCGTCACATGCTCGCGCATGGCGAGCAGCGGCTTTTTGCGTTCGATGCCGACATTCTGCGCCAGCGGATCCCACCACGCGCCGATGCCAAGCATCATCCGGCTGGGAGCCAGATCATCGAGCGTGAGAAAGGTTGCCGCCGTGAGGGCGACATTGCGCGTCCAGTTGTTGATGACGCCGGAGCCAATTTTGATGCGCTTGGTGGTTGCGCCATAGGCGGCCATCGGCACAATCGCATCGCGTACCAGACGGCTTTCGGCCTGCCAGACCGCTTCAAACCCACGATGCTCAGCATATTGGACGTATTCAATCGCCTCATCCAGCGGATGAGCATCCTGTAAATATATCGCTACTCGGTCAGCCATTAATTGATCCTCCCAAAATTAAAGATTTTCAAGAAGAGCAGGTTTTAACCTGCCCTTCGTTATTTAAATCCAGATTTTACCACCATTCATGGGGTAAGCGTGGACTCGCGCGTGACCGGCCATTCTTCCAGCGCCTCGATCATAGGCTCTTCCAGTAACTTTGCCAATTCAGCATAGTCAACCAGATCGGTTGGGGTATCAATATCCAGCGACACCCGTGCCGAATGATAAAGCGAAACATTAGCATTGTTTTCCTGGGCAAGCCGCTGGTGGGTGGCAAAACTCTCATGCCCAAACGAATAGGGGATCAGCCCTGGTGGATGCACCAGCAGCATATTGGTGCCGTGTTCGTGCCGATCCGGGGCGATCACCACTGAATTATGATATTGGCCGAGATTTAACATGGCCGCGATGTCATCCTCGTGCAGCAGGGGAATGTCCGCCGGAACCACGAGGGTCGCTTCGGCCCCCCACATCCGGCTGACCTGCGTCGCACGATACAAAGCCGAATTCAACTCTGGATTCCCGCTTTCCTGCACGGTTTGAGCGCCCATATCCCGCGCCATCGACAGCGCTTTGGTGTCGCGGCTGACCACCAGCACACCCTGAATATTCGACTGAGCAACCAGCAGTTTCACGGTACGAACAAACAAGGCCGATGCCAGCCGTTCGCGCTGATCCGGCAGTAGATCGGTGGCTAGACGACTTTTCGCGCGATTGAATGGTTTGACCGGGACAATTGCCCAGATATTCATGATTTCCTACTCCCTACCCAACGAAGCACTTCTTCCGCCAAACGAACCTTATCATCCTCCGTCTTCATGAATGTTTCCGTCACCAAAATGGGGATATTGCTGCCCCCTGCCTGTTCCTGATCCTGCTTATCAATCACCAATCCGTCTAACAATCCCTCATAATAGTCAATCAAACCCGCCGCCGATATATCCAGGTTCAGTTCACGCATCAGCTTTTCGGCGGGACCTTTGATCGCCTTGCCGCCTACGAAAGGACTCACGGCCACACAGACCCCGTGCCGCTCAACCAACGCCTCTCGCACCCCGGAAACTGCTAACAGTGGCGCTATCGACAGCACCGGATTCGACGGGCAGAACACAATCACATCCGCTTCCCGAATGGCTGCTATAACTTTGGTCGTTGCCCGCGCTTCATACATGCCATTAAACCACACCTTGAGTGCGGTGGGCTGCCATTGATAGCGGACAAAATATTCCTGAAACGGCAGTGTGCCGTATTCTCTTGTATCGACCATCGTCCGCAGCACATCATCGGTGACGGGCAGCAGCGCGCAATGCACCCCCAGCCGTTCCAGCAGCCGCGCGGTGACGGTCGTCAGCGAATGCCCTTGTTTTAACCACTGTGTGCGGAGAATATGTGTGGCGAAATCCCGATCTCCGAGATTAAACCACACCTCCTCGCCATAACGCCGCAGCATCTCCACCGTCTGCCACGTCTCACCGGTTATCCCCCACCCTGTCGCCGGGTTAGCCAGGCCAGCAAGTGTATACATCACCGTATCGAGATCGGGGGAAATATGCAGGCCGAACAGATCGAGATCATCAGCGACATTGCCGATAATCGTGAAGTGTTCGGGTGGTAACTTCCTGGCGAGGCCATAAACCAGTTTTGCCCCCCCGACGCCACCAGCAAATGCGACAACTTTGGCATCTAATACCATAGCGTTTTCGTTTCGACCAGGCTTCTTTCTGAAACTCGCTCCTGAGCCGGGTAACCCAGGGTGATAAGCGCCTGGGCTTCCCAGTCGGCGGGTAGATCGAGTTCAGCGCGAACGACATCGGGACAAAACAGCGGCGCACACATCCAACAGGCTCCCAGCCCTTCTGCGTGCGCAGCTAGCATTAGATTTTGTGCCGCTAATGCCACACTTTGTATCGCTAAAATACGTTCCCCTTGTTGGCGGACCAGACTCGAATGCTGGTCCATCTGGCTCATGCTCAGAAACAACATAATGAGGGCTGGCGCTTGGCTGATCCGTTGGTATGACCGCGTCAGCTGCTGCTCAACAGCTTCAGCCGCTAACCCCTCTGCTTCTAAATCCGTCCGAAACGGTTGCCCCATCGCCCGTGCCAGCCCTGCCCGCCGTTCAGGATCGACGATCACCGCAAAACGCCAGGGCTGCCGGTTGTGTGCTGAGGGTGCCCAGATCGCCGCGTCGAGCAAACGGCGGATGATGTCATCCGGCACCGGGCGATCCTGATAACGCCGAATCGAGCGTCTACTTTGCATTATAGCAAATAGACCCGCAGCATTCATGACGGTAGGCTGACCTTTCCTGAAAAATTAACGAAAAAGATCAAACTCCGCAGATCGTATCAAATCGGCGGCCTGACCGTCACCTTCAGGAAGTTGCAAGCCGCGCACCAGAATCACCGGGCGGCTTTCGGCTGCCTGCCCACTGAGCAAACCCGCTGCCGCCGCGATTTCGTCACCCAATCCGGTGATGGTCACGCGCAGCACACGCCCAAACAGGTCGGTCATGCCCCGCATATCCCAGATCGCCGGGAAGCCCGCCAGTCCAATCGCAAAGCCCACCGTGCCAACCCGGAAAGGCCGCCCGTGCGAATCGCTGATCACGATACCCGGATACACGCCCGTTAATTGCCCGAATGCCTCTCGAAGCTGCTGCGCGGAACGATCCGGGTTTTCGGGCAGCAGCAGCACCCATTCTTCACCTGCTTTGCCAACATTCGAATGATCGATCCCCGCGTTCGCCAGCGTAAAGCCGAGTTTATGACGCACGATCAGCACTTCGCCGCGCATCCGCACAATTTCCGACGACTCCCCCAGGATCAATTCCACCAGCCGGGGGTCTTTTTTCGTCATCTGGCCGACCTCGACGGCGCGTGCTGATGGTGTCACGGTTCGCAAATCGACAAAACGCCCTTCGGACTTGGACACCAGCTTGGATGTGATCACCAGCACATCGCCGGGTTCCAGCCGCAGGGAATCCTGCTCCAGGCTAGAGACGATGAGCCGGGCGAGGTCATCACCCGGCTGAATATACGGTATCCCTGTTAGGGCCGTCAGTGTTAGTTGTTTTCGTTCGCTCACGGTAATCCTGTAATCCGAATCCCGGCTCCTGGTACCTTGTACTGTTTGTTAATATACAGGATCACCGGGGTTAAAGCCTCAGCCGCTACGACATTCACCAGCGGCCCGGCATCCACCGCCCGCATGCCGGGGATAGCTTCAACCAGCTTGAACACCTCGCTTTTGGCGTCGGCATCATCGCCGCAAACCAGCACGTCGCAGTCTACCGCGTGATCCAGCTTGTGCAAATGCACCGCGCTGATATTGTGGAATGCACCCACCACGCGCACCCCCTCACCAACCAGGGCCTGTGTTTCCAGGGCGGCGGCTTTGCCTTCAGGAATATAGACCTTTCGAATAGCGGGCGGCTGCAAAGGCACGGTGAGATCAACCAGAATTTTGCCTTGTACCGCCTGACAAATGGACTGCAAGATTTCCTGATGCGCGGCATAGGGAACGCTCAACACGACGACATCGCCTTTAGCGGCGGCGTCTTCATTGCTGAGGCCGCGAATCACTTCTACACCTAAAATCCCGTTAAGTTCCTGCGCTTTGGCATCCGCTTTGGCCGCATCGCGCGAGCCGATCAAAACGCGATACCCGCTGCTGGCCCAGCGCAGCACCAGCCCGGAACCCTCTTTACCCGTACCGCCGACTACTGCAATAGTCATGACCGTTGGCGACTTGTTTTCCAAAGAAGTATGCCTCCCTCATTTAAGCGTTTGCTGAGCAAACTGCTGGTAACGTTCCCAAACAACTGGCGCATAAGCGCGCGCCGCATCCGCAACAGCGGCCTCGTCCAGTGTGCGCAGTTGCCGGTCCTGCATCAGGATTTTTCCGGCGACAAGCGTGGTAGTGATCATGGATGCTTCAAACCCAAAAATAATATGCCAGGGCAGGTTGCCTGGGGTCAGCGGGGTGAAGGGATGGTAATCGACCAGCATCACATCCGCCGCCGCGCCCGGCGCTAATTTCCCAATCGTCTGCCCCGCGAAAAAGACTTCGGCCAGACGTGCATTGTTTTCGGTTGCCATGCAGGCAATCGCATCACCGGGAGCCAGCCGCGGATCGCGGTTTGCCACCTTATGCAGCAGATAGGCCGCTTTCCAGTCTTCGAGCATATTGTTGCTGAAACCATCATTGCCAAGCGCGAGTTTGATGCCTTCGGCCCACATCGTATCCAGCGCCGCCGCGCCGACGGCATTGTTCATATTCGAACGCGGCTGGTGTGTCACCCAGGTGCCCGTCTCTTTGAGAATCGCGCGTTCTTCCGCGTTCACATGCACGGCATGCGCCACAATCGTCTTGGGACCCAGAATATGCAGGCGTTGCAGCCGGTTGACAATCCGTTCCCCGCATTTTTGCAGGCTGTCTTCTTCATCGACTTCGTGCTCGGCCACATGGATATGAAAACCCGTATCCAATCCCGCTGCGGCTGAAACGCATTTTTCTAGCGTCTCATCGGAGAGTGTGAGACTGGCATGCAGTCCAAAAGAAGCCGCCAGCAGCGGGCGTTCTTTCACCGCGCGCAGAAACCGGACATTTTCGCGGATTCCCGCTTCAGCCTTCGCTGTACCATCCCGATCCGTAACCTCATAACACAGCACGGCTCGCAGTCCGGCTTCGTCCACCGCATCCGCGATCACGTCCAGGCTGCCGTCAATAAAGTTCGGGCTGGCATGGTGATCGATCAGCGTGGTTGTGCCATGTTTGATCGCGTCGATTAAACAGACTAACGCGCTGAAGCGAACCGCTTTTTCGTCCAGCGATTTATCCAGCGGCCACCACAACCGCTGCAAAATTTCGGGAAAGTTGCGCGGCGCAGGGCCGGGGATCGCTAAGCCGCGCGCATACGCGCCATAAAAATGGGTGTGTGCGCAGATGTTGCCAGGCATGGCAAGCTGCCCGTGCGCATCGAGGGTTTCCGCGTCTGGATGTTGGGCCAGCAAATCTGCTGTCGGGCCGATTTGTTGGATGCGACCCTCTTCGATCAACAGTGCGTGGTTCTCCAGAATCTGGTTCGGTGTTTCCCAGGTCACGACATTGGCATGAATAAGCAGTAAAGTCATTTTTTCACTCTTCAATCGGTACAGAAATCATCAGCGGGCCTCCTGATGCTTCAATCGCTTCCAGTATGGTTTTAACACTGATCGGCACCGCATCGGAAATATGGAGCGGAATCACCTGATCATGGTGCGGCGTCGTCGAAGCCAGGATCGTGCCCTTCTTACATTCGATCCGCAGGCCTGCCCCACCCTCGCGTTCCGCCTCCCAAACCCGCTCGGCTTGCACATGAGATCGATCCAGCGCGTGAAAAATCCGGTCCACGAACTGATCGGCTTCGCTGTACAGGTCGGCCAACGTCGCCGCCTGCTCAAACCGATCCCATGTTGTATAGATAAACGCAACACTGCGCCGGGTGGGATTCAAGATAGCAGTCTCCCTGCGGCGCAGTTCTCCAAGCTGCACTTTGTAGTAAAGCTCGTTGGCGCGGGGGTGGCTGGCTTCTTCGGGCAGCAAGTCCCGGCGGCGAACCAGTTCTACCCCTTGAAACGGCGCATAAAAATGAATTCCGCCGTTTAGCTCTTTGAACGCCTGGCTGAAAAAAAAGGCAACATACTCGGTCTGAATCCCTTTGGGAAACCGCCCCTGCGGGATCCGATACCAACCTTCAGCCAGGACTTTGTCAAAGTCACGCTTCCGATTGATAACCCCTACCAATACACGGTCTTCCGGGTACATTGCCCTTGCCTGATTTACTTATGAGCGGCGCGATATTCCTTCAGTTTGTTGTCGATTTCAGTAACGCGGCGCTGTTCATGTTCCCACCACGCCGGATCACGCTGTGCATCCAGTTCCTGGACGGTTTTGCCCTGCTGCTCCACCCAGGTGTAATACTTCAGGTTGTGCCAGCGCTGGCGATTGTCCATCGTGCCATCGAAAACCCAGTCATTCTTCAGCCCATAGAACAGGCTGCGGACGCGCGCCACCGCTTCGGTTTCGTCCACCACGCCATGACTCTGGCGCATCTGGTCCATCACGCTGGGATAACGGTCCATGCCGTCGGTGGCAATCGTGACCACAAGATCATCCTTGCCAAAACCGTAGTGTTTGGCCGCTTTGATCGCGCCGTAGATATTGCAAATGCTGCTGATACCCATGCACCAGGAGAGCTGTTCGACCAGCGCGGGGTCCATATGGAAACGATCCACCAGCGCGCGGCGTCCGCCTTCGTCCGCGAAGATTTGCAGGCCCAGCTTGCAGTCCACATCGTCAATGCACATCACGGCGTCCTGGTTGAAGACGTTGTGAATCCAGGTCACGTGCTTGTCGCCAATGCCCTGAATATCGTGTCCGCCGTAGCCGTTGAGCGCCAGCGTGGGGCATTGGATCGGTTCCAGGCCAACGATCTTATGATCCGGCCATTCCTGCTTCATCCGGTCGCCCGCCGCAATCGTGCCAGAACTACCCATCGCTGAGGTATAAGCCGACACTTTGCCGCTGCCGATCCCCTGTTCCGCCAGTTCGCGCGCCAGATCAATAAAGGTATTGCCGGTTACATAGTAATGGAAACGGTAGTTGCCCATTACTTCAAACTGGTTGAGAATGCGCACGTTGGGGTCTTGCGCCAACTCGTGGGTCTTGTCATAGATTTCTTTTACGTTACTTTCGCAGCCGACGGTTTTGATCACCTGCGCGCCATATCGTTCGATCATTTCGAACCGTTCGGCACTCATTTCTTCGGGCAACACGACGATGCTCTTGCAGCCCATCCGCCCCGCGACATACGCCCCGCCGATGCCATAATTACCCGTCGAAGGCCACACCATCGTGTGCTGCCAGGGATCAACTTCACCAAACAACTCTTTTTCGAGCAAAACCGAATAGGTCGCGCCGACTTTGTGACTTCCCGACGGGAAACGCGCGCCGTACATCACCGCAATCGGAGTCTCGACGCCGGTAAGTTCGGGCGGCAGGACAAAATAGTAAATTTGATTGTTGTAGTCACGCCACGAAATATTATAAAGATTGATCGAATCCAGCGGCGCTTTGGTGCGAGCGTCGTTCGCTTTCGCCCGAATGGCAGGATCGATGAGATTCGGATGCAGCATTTCTTCAAAAGTTGGGCCAGTGATGAGTTTGCGTTCAGACACGTTAAATACTCCTATGTAGACTGTATTTTTAAACAGGATCAACCTGCGCGAATCAACAGCTTCAACGACTATCCATGTCGTCCAACAAAATCCGCCGCTCCATCGCTTTCATCTGGTTGTAGATATAATCCCGATGATTAGCGAGTTCCCGGTAACGTTCAAAATCCTCGTCGGACATTTTCTCGGTAGCGCCGTGATTACGTTCCAAAAGCGCATCGATCTGCTCGTCCAACTCTTCATATTCCAGCACCAGTTTGCGGTACTGCTGCACTTGATCGAGGTCGTTTGGGTTTTGTTCGGTCACAACGTTTTCACCTTGCTGCTACTGAATCATTGTTCGTGGCTTCATCAAGCTTTGCCGTGCCATCCACTTGTTTTTCCCAAACATTTGCCACAATATACAGGGGCCGTTCGCGCACCTCGTCATAAATCCGCGCCACGTACTGGCCCATGATGAAGAAAAAGAACAACTGGAACGAACTCAACAGCAGAAGTACAACCAGTGTGGTTGCCTGTCCTTCAAATTGAATCGAGCTTCCCGACAGCCGGAGAATCATCACCAGCGGGATCGCCAAAACAGCCATGAGAGCAATGATCAGGCTGGCGTAGATCGTCACTTGCAGCGGGAAAAACGAAAAACCCGTAATGGCATCAAAGGCAAACCGCAGCATCTTTCTAAAAGGATATTTGGTTTTCCCCCACGCCCGTTCTTCGCGGACGTAATACACACCCGTCTGTTTGAAGCCCACCCAACTGGTCAGGCCGCGAATAAAGCGGTTGTGTTCGCGCATCGCGTTTAAGGCTTTGACAACCTGCCGGTCCATCAGCCGGAAATCGCCCGTATCCACCGGAATATGCACATCGGTGATGCGGTAGATCATGCGGTAGAAGGCTTTGGCCGTAAATTTTTTGAACCACGTTTCGCCTTTGCGTTCCGAACGCACCGCATAGACGACATGATAACCTTCGCGCCATTTGTCCAACAGTTGCAAAATAACTTCCGGTGGGTCTTGCAGATCGGCGTCAATAATCACCACCGCGTCACCGCGCGCATAATCTAACCCGGCTGTGACCGCATTCTGATGCCCAAAATTTCGTGCAAAGTTGATCACGCGCACCCGCGAGTCGCGCTCAGTCAGGGCGGCCATTTTTTCGGCGGAGCCATCGGAGCTGCCATCATTCACCAACACCAATTCCCACGTGTCGCCTGTGCTGTTGAGCACCTCCGAAACGCGGGTATAAAGCTGGTCGATATTCCCTTCTTCATTGTAGACCGGCGCTACAATTGTGATGACTGGATGCGTTACCATACGGCTCCCAACCTGACTTCCAAGGTAATTTTAACCCATAAGCGGGTCTAAAGAAACGACCATTTGTCACCAATGGGCGAGGTTTGATCCTCGCCCGATACCCTCATTTTAAGGCCGATCCAAGAAAATAATCATCCCAATCATCCGGTTTGACTCCCCTTCACTAGGAGAAGGGGTAAAGAAAATCTTGGCGCAGCCTTAACTGATATTTTACCGGAAAGTCGGCAAGTCCAATGCGACCCGCGCCTTTTCCACTTCATTCATATCCGGCCCCACCGGGTAGCCTGATCCGGCGACACGCATCGCGCTTTTGATGTCCTTCAATCCGTTCCCGGTGACGATCATCACCACGCGATCTTCGGGGCGGATATGTCCTTCCGCCATTGCTGTCTGCACGCCTGCATAGGCAGAAGCGGCAGCCGGTTCAGCAAACACCCCGCTCAAGCGGGCCAGCGCGGGAATCCCAGCCAGAATTTCGTCATCGGATACCGCAACAAATGCACCGCCCGTTTCCCGAATCGCGCGCACGGCTTTCACCCGGTCACGCGGTAGATCGGCAGCGATGCTGTCGGCCACCGTCTGTGAATTGATCGGCTGCATGGTGGCGGGATCGTCGCCGCGCTTCCAGACTTCATAACACGCTGCGCTGCCCATCGCCTGCACCCCGATCAAACGCGGCATGCGTTCGATCCAGCCCAGGTTATGCAGGTCTTTGAATCCTTTATACACGCCGCTGATGATATTTCCATCACCGACGCTGACCACAACCACATCCGGCGCTTGCCAGCCGAGCTGTTCTGCGATTTCGTAAGCCACCGTTTTCTTGCCTTCAAGCGTGTAAGGATTCATCCCGGTGTTGCGGTTGTACCACCCGTAGCGTTCCGCTGCCTGGACCGCCAGATCGAAAGCCATATCGTAATTGCCCTGCACCAACAGCACCTTCGCGCCGTAGGTTAGCAACTGCGCGATTTTCGCTTCGGGAGCCGTTGCCGGTACAAAGATCGCCGCAGGCAGCCCGACACTGGCCGCTAATCCGGCCAGCGCTGCCGCCGCGTTCCCGGTGCTGGCGGTCGTCACGACTTCTTTGCCTTCCGCCATCGCCCGCGCGACCACCAACGCGCTCGCCCGGTCTTTGAGCGATCCGGTGGGGTTGCGCCCGTCGTCTTTGACCCACACTTGCCGCAGGCCGAATTTTTCGGCCAGGCGTGGCGTTTCATACAGCGGCGTCCAGCCCACCGCCAACGGCGGCACCTGCGCACTGTCAGCCAACGGCATCAGTGGACGGTAGCGCCACAGCGTCATGTTGGTGCTGCGGCTGATCGCGTCCGGTGTTACCGCGCGCCGCTGCGCCGCGACATCATACAACACATCAAGCGTCCCCGCCTGACCACAGGCCGGACAGGTGTATTCGACTTCATCCGGCTGGTAGGTTTGCCCGCATAGTACACATTGAAGTCCAGAGACAAACATCAGCTTTTACCCGTGTACAATCCGTGTGCCCGATTCGCCGCGCAGTGCTTTCGCAATGTTTTCTGGGTTGGTAATGATGGCTTCGGTGCCGCCCTGATCCATATAGCTCAGGACCGCTTCGATCTTGGGGAGCATGCTGCCCGGCGCGAAGTGCCCTTCCGCCATATACTTCTTCGCTTCCGCAACGGTCATGCGGTCCAGCCACTTTTGATCCGGCTTGTTAAAATTGATAGCGACCTGCGGCACTTCCGTCGAGATGATGAACAGATCCGCCTTGAGGCCCACCGACAGCAGGCTGGTCCCGCGATCTTTGTCGATCACGGCGTACACACCCTTCAGATCGCCGTTTTCGTCGCGGATCACCGGAATGCCGCCGCCGCCCACACAGATCACCACAAAATCGTTCTGCACCAGCGTATTGATGGCATCGAGTTCAACGATTTCTTTGGGAATAGGCGAAGCAACCACGCGGCGATACCCGCGACCCGCATCCTCGACCACCGTCCAGCCTTCCGCCTCGAACTTCTTGCCTTCTTCCTGGCTCATAAAACCACCGATGGGTTTGTTCGGCTTCTGGAATGCCGGATCGAGCCGGTCAACCAACGTCTGGGTGATGATGGTGGCCGTATTGCGGTGAATGCCGATTTCGCGCAGCCGGTTCGAGAGCGCCTGTTGCAGCATATACCCAATCGACCCCTGGGTATCGGCCCCGATAACATCCATCGGCGTGGTGTGAACTTCCTGGGCGGCCAGTTCATTCCGGCGCAGAATATAGCCCACCTGAGGGCCGTTGCCGTGCGTAATGACGACGCGCCAGCCCGCCTCGATCATCGAGGCAATATGCTTCGACGTTTCATACACCGCTTCCCACTGGTGTTTCACGTCCGGGTTATGCTTATCCAAAATCAGGGAGTTTCCGCCAACGGCGATTACAGCAGTTTTTGCAGACATATCATTTTCCTTCTAGCTGAGATCATATAATTTCTATTTTGATACGAAAGCCGACCATTACTGATCGGCTTTATCAATCGTGTCCAGAACTTTTTACGCCTTAGCGCATGGTCAGCGCCATCACCGCTTTTTGAACGTGCAGGCGGTTTTCGGCCTCATCATACGCCGCGCTCTGCGGGCCGTCGATCACGGCGTCGGTCACTTCGATATTCCGGTCAGCGGGCAGGCAGTGCATGTAACACGCGCTGGGATCGGCCAGGGCCATACGGCGCTCGTCCGCGATCCAGTCGGT
This sequence comes from uncultured Anaerolineaceae bacterium, assembly GCA_964472565.1. GTDB lineage: Bacteria > Chloroflexota > Anaerolineae > Aggregatilineales > Aggregatilineaceae > DATAMF01. Next base: position 11,561 of record CAYYNB010000072.1, on the reverse strand, counting down.
ATACTTGCCTGCGATGCGCTTGGACTCTTCCATATCGGTGGTGGTCATGGTCGCGCCCCAGCTCTTGGGATAACAGACATGCGCGCCTTTGAATCCGGCGTCGAAGTCGTCCATGATCTCAAAACTGCCGCCCGATTTACGCGCGTTGTCCGCCGCCAGTTGTTCGATTTCGGGCATCAGCTTGAACTCCGGCGGACGGGTCAGGCGGACATTCATGCCAAAGCGGGTCGCCAGTGTGATCAGGCTCTGCGGCACCGAGAGCGGCTTCTGGTAGCTCGACGCATAGGCCCACGACATATTGAGCGTTTTGCCGCGCACATCGCGCCCGTAGCGCTCAAAAATGGTCATCATATCGGCCAGCGCCTGGAATGGGTGGTACCAGTCGCACTGCATATTCAAGACGGGCACGCGGCTGTTTTTTGCCACGTCGCGGATGTACTGGTTGCCCACGCCCCAGTCCACCTGGCGAATCGCGATACCATCGCAGTAGCGCCCGACGATTTCACCGATTTCCTTCGCGGTGTCGCCATGCGCGATCTGGGTGGTGCGGCTTTCGATAAACTGCGCGTGGCCGCCCAACTGAGCCATCCCCGCTTCAAAGCTCACGCGGGTGCGCGTGCTGGAGAAGAAGAACATCATCGCCAATACCTTGTCACGCAGCAGGGCATGCGGCTCACCGAGCGCGCGCTTGCGCTTCAGGTCGAAAGCGACCTCAAATATCGTATTAACTTCGTCGTCCGTCCACTCGTCCGGCGTGATCATGTCACGGCCAGCTAAAAAGGTCTGCATCGAACTATCTCCTTTTGGCAAATTGTTCTATGAATACTTGCTGCACATCCGACAGAATCACAAAATCGCAGGCAAACCGGCGAGATCGGACCTGCGCTTTAGCCTCATCCAAATTCAAGCCATGCGCCAGATAATACGCGTGCAAAATCGTTCCCGTTCGCCCGCTGCCAGCATAACAGTGAACCAGCACAGGCCGGTTCTGGTCGTTCATCTGGTTGATATGCCGGATAATCGCCTCGGCTTGCGCGATATCCGGCGCATACTGATCTTTGATTGGGCTGTGCAGATAGACCAGATCGAACCGGGTAAAGGCATCGGGCAGCACATCACGCTGGACAGTCAATGGATGCTCTGTCAGCGAAACAACGGCCCGCATCCCCTGGTCATGCAGCGCTTCAATATCCCGCATGCCAAGCGGAATGCCACTCGCCGCTAACTTCCCCGGTTCGATCCAATCGATTTTCATCGTTAGTTGTAAAATGATTTCCCTCCGGCAGCGGAGGAAAATTGTAGTCTTATTCCATTGCGCCGAGAATCAAGGCCAGCAGCGACATACGGACCAGCACGCCGTTGTAGGCTTCCACCCAATAGCGCTGGAAGCGGGTGTTATCGACATCCTGGCTGAGTTCGTCCTGGCGCGGCAGCGAGTGCAGCACAATCGCATCGCTCTTGGCTTTTTCGAACAACAGTTGCTTGTTGACTTGATAATTGGCGGGAGTGCGGCCCTTGTCCGACTTGACTTCCTCGCGTGACTTAGTGTAGTCGGGCTGGACAACGGGTTCCATATACACAATGTCCGCTTCGCCAATCACCTGCTCAATGTGTTCCTTGCGGGTGAAGTTGAAGCCCATATCGCGCACTTCGGCTTCAAATTCGGGCAGGAAATACATTTCGTCGGGCGCGATTACATAAACTTTGGAGTCGAACTTGCTGAGGGCATAGCTCAGGCTGTGCATGGTGCGCATCCGCATATCGCCGATCATGACCCAGGTCAGACCGTCGAGGGTGCCCCGCTGACGCCAGATCGTGAAGGTGTCGGTCAGAATCTGCGTCGGGTGTTCGCCCCAGCCGTCACCGCAGTTGATCACCGGCACGCTGGCATGCAGCGCGGCTTCGGCGGGCGCGCCCTGCTGGAAGTGCCGCATGGCGATCACGTCGCCGTAATATTCCAGCATCTTAACAGTATCCTGGATGCCTTCCTGGTAGAAGTCGCCCGCGCGGGTCATCTTCGCATCGGAGAAGCCCGTAACATGCCCACCCAAGCGGTGCATGGCGGCTTCAGTTGCCAGACGGGTGCGGGTGCTGGGCTGATAAAAGGCCGTTACCAATGTTTTTTCTTTAAGTAGGTCCCCATTGCGGCGGTCACGCGCATAGGGTTCAAGCTTTTCCGCGATTTCAAAGACGCGGAAATACTCGTGCCGGTCAAAATCCTTTAGCGACAAAATGTCACGACCCATAAAACTACGCATTTTAAAGTCTCCTCTGACTATTCATTTTTCTGGCATGCAGAACATGCCCGTAGCCGCACAATTGAGGCCGAATTGTTCAATCCGGCGGAACAGGTAAGGATACCACGCCATCACTAAGCTGTCATCCTTCGTTTTTTGCTAATATTGCTCTTATTATTCCCCCTGCCCCAGCGGGACAAACGGCGCACCTTTCAGGAACTGACCGCGCCCAACGGTTGGCGCTTGCCATGCGCCATCCTTTACCAGCCATTCCCCCCGGCTCATCACCGACTGAATGCGCCCCTGTACGGTCATTCCGGCATAGGATGTATAGCCGCCTATCGTGTGCATATCCTCAGCTTTGATCGTGTATGCTTCGCGCGGATCGTAAATCAGCAGGTCCGCATCACCGCCGGGGACAATCGCCCCTTTGCGCGGGTACAGCCCAAACAATTTGGCTGGCTCAGTAGACATCAGGCGCGCCAGTTCGGTCAGCGGCAGCGGTTGTTCCGGTTTGTGAACGCCATAGGTATAGGTCAGCGCGAACGCCGTTTCCAGCCCCGGCAGACCGCCCGGCGTGCGCGTGAATTCACGATATTCCTGCTTCTGCGCCAGCGTGTAATCACAGTGATCCGTTGAAACCGCGCTCAGCGTGGGCGCTGCTTTGATCAAATCCACCTGCCAATCCGCCGGACGCAGCGGCGGCTGTAAAATGAACTGTTCCGCGTTGGGCGCGGTATAGCGGCTGTCATCCAGCACAAAATACTGCGGGCAGGTTTCGCAGTAAACCGGGGGCCAGTTCCCGCTGCGGTGCGCGCGTTCGACCTGCCGCACCGAATCAGCGGTGGAACAGTGAACAATATACACGGGTTTTTCCGCGATTTTTGCCAGATACATCACCCGCCGGATCGCTTCGACTTCCGCTTCGGGCGGGCGTGCCTGTCCATGATACGCCCAACTGGTATTCCCGGCTTCAACCAGCCGCTTGGTTGCATCGGTCACGATGGCATCATTTTCGCAGTGGACCATCGTCAGCATATTATCCGGCAGCGCGCGCAGCGTATGCAGCAGCAGCGCATCGTCCGCGTAATAATTCGGGCGGTAGGTTGTGTACAGTTTGATGCTCGACACGCCCCTATCGCGCAGCGCTTCCAGCCAGCGCCGTGCCTCAACCGGATCGCGCGGCAGGTCGGTGATCATCATGTGGAAGCTGTAATCGATCAGGGCGCTCTCCGCTTCTTTGCGCCGCGTTTCCAATGCCTGCTCAAACGTCATGCCGGGGAACTGCGTCGCAAAATCGATGACCGTCGTCACCCCGCCGCATGCCGCCGTGCGCGTCCCGATTTCCCAGTTATCCGCCGTCCGGTAAATGCCTGTGTCGAGCAGAATATGGGTGTGCGGATCGACCACACCGGGGAACACCAGGCAGCCCGCGGCATCGTAAATTTCCGCATCCGGCCAGATCGGTGTTTCCGCGCGCACTACGCCCACGATCCGCCCCTGCTCGACCAACACCGTCCCATTTTCGATCACCCCGCCCGGCGTGACGACCTGCCCCCCGCGAATAACGAGCCGTTTATTCATCCGCTAGTCTCCGTTGATCAGTGCTTTTGCAATCGCGTTGTGGCGTTCGATCACGGGCTGAAGTTCGAAGGGGGTCAACTGCCCTTCGCGCACGACGACCCGCCCGTTGATCACGCTGTAGTTCACGTTTGCCGAGGTGCAGAAGACCAGCGCCGCCACCGGATCGTGCAGTGCGCCCGCAAAACCGATCTGGTTCAGATCATACGCGACAAAATCCGCCGCCATGCCGGGCTTGATTGCTCCAATATCATCACGCCCCAACACACGCGCCCCGCCGAGTGTGCCGAGTTCGAGCGCCTGCCGCGCCGTGAGCGCTGCCGGGTTGCCCTTCACACGCTGCATCAGCATCGCCAGCCGGGCTTCGTTCAGCAGATGGCTGCTGTCGTTGCTGGCCGATCCATCTACGCCCAGTCCGACAGGCACATTATGCGCCAGCATATCCACGATGGGCGCGATCCCGCTGGCAAGGCGGGAGTTGCTGCCGGGACAATGGGCGACCCCGGTCCCGGTGCGGCCAAATTTTTCCACCGCGTCGGGTGACAGTTGCACACAGTGCGCGTGCCACACATCATCCCCTAACCAGCCAACATCTTCCGCATAGTCGCCGGGAGCCAGCCCGAACTGCTGCAAGCTGAACTGCACATCCGGCTGTGTTTCGGCCAGATGCGTATGCAGCCGTACACCGGGATAACTGCGCGCCAGTTTCGCCGCCTCGCGCATCAAATCCTGGGTGACGCTGAACGGCGAACACGGCGCGACCGTGATCCGCAGCATGGCATAACGGCTGTTATCGTGGAACGTTTCGATCACGCGCTGGCAGTCTTTCAGAATCGCGGCTTCGTCTTCTACCACGCTGTCCGGCGGCAGCCCGCCCTTGCTCCGGCCCAGGCTCATACTCCCCCGGCTGGCATGGAAGCGCATCCCGATTTCCTGCACACCGCGAATTTCGTCATCCAGTTTGGAGCCGTTGGGGAACATATACAGGTGATCGCTGGCGGTGGTGCAGCCCGACAGCACCAGTTCCGCCGCCGCGATTTTCGCGCTGACATAAATGGCTTCCGGCGTCATGCGCGCCCAGATCGGATACAGCGTCACCAGCCAATCAAAGAGTTCCTTATCCTGTGCGCCGGGGACGGCCCGCGTGAGCGTCTGATAAAAGTGATGGTGGGTGTTGACCAATCCCGGAATCACCACATGATCGGACAGATCAAGCACCTCATCGGCGGTTGCGGGGAGATCGGCGGTTTTTCCAACCGCCTCGATGACCTGATCGCGGACAAAAATCGCGCCATCGGGGATTTCGCGGCGCGCCTCGTCCATCGTCGCTAAAACAGTTGCATTTTTAACCAGTAAAGTAGCCATAAATTTATTCCTGCTAATGCGGATAAAGGGGGAATAGTCCCAAACATCCCCCTCCTCAATATTTTACATCAATCTCACCCCGAAATGGCGAGTTCCGCCCCACGTAAGGTATTCTTAAGCAGCATGGCAATGGTCATGGGGCCGACTCCGCCCGGCGACGGCGTGATCGCGCCTGCCACTTCTTTGACTTCATCGAAGGCCACATCGCCCACCCAGCGGTAGCCTTTCGGGGCGGCTGCATCTTCAACCTGGTTAGACCCCACATCGATCACCACCGCGCCCGGTTTGACCCAGTCGCCCCGGACCATCTCTGGCCGCCCGACGGCGGCGATCAGAATATCCGCCTGGCGGCACACCGCCGGTAAATCTTTGGTGCGGCTGTGGCAGATCGTCACCGTCGCGTTGCGGTGAATCAGCAGCAGCGCGGCGGGCATCCCCACGATATTGCTTCGCCCCAACACCACCGCGTTCGCGCCCTCAAACGTCACGCCGGCTTCTTCCAGCAGCACCATCGCGCCGTGTGGCGTACACGGAATAAACTGTGGTTCACGGCCTTTCATCGCCAGCCGCCCAATGTTGATCGGGTGGAACCCGTCCACGTCCTTATTCAGGCTGACCAGACTCAGAACCGCCGATTCATCGATGTGTTTCGGCATCGGAAGCTGAACCAGAATGCTATGAACCCGCGCATCGGCATTTAAGTCTCGCACCAACTGTTCCACCTCGGCCTGGCTGGCCTCTTTAGGCAGTTCGCATCCAAACGACTCAATGCCGACTTCCGCGCACGCCTTGCGTTTCATCCGCACATAACTGGCCGAAGCCGGGTTATCGCCAACCAGAACCGTCGCCAACCCAGGACGAAAGCCATGTGCCGCTTCTAATTTTTTGACCTCTTGCGCCACCTCGCCCCGAATCCGGGCCGCGACTGCCTTGCCATCAATCAGTTTTGCCGTCACAGCGCCACCTTTCATTTCTACTAAATAAGTTAAATACAGTATAGTGATGAGCCTAACATGTTGCCGGTTTGCGGGCTAGTGCCGCCTGACGCCTTTGCCAAAGGCCATTTGTCAATGATTTCCGACAACTCTTCTACAAAACATGACCCCCTTAAAACGCAGAGTCAGGTACCATTAGAAGTAAGGATAAAAGGCTAGTCAGTCTATTCCTCTATTGAGGATTACAATGGATAGAGATCAACTGACGTGTTCTGGTATCGCTCATCCAAAACTATACCCGTCAGAATAGGAGGGGATAGCTATAATGTCTGACCGCAAACTTAGTGGGTCACGCCCTCATCAATGGAATGCCTTAAGGCTCCATCTGGCCTCCCAGGCTCGTCATGGGGGACAGGCGCTTATCGAGTATGTGCTAATTATTACCCTGGTGACACTGGCGATTATTGCCGTTTTGGCAATCACCGGCCCGGCAGCAGGGAACGTATTTAGCAACGTCGTTTACAACCTGGTCGGGGGTACCGTCGAACCGCGGCATACCCTGTCGGCAGATGAGTTCTGGAATCAGGTTGCAGCCGTCGCATCGTATACACCGTCGAACCCGATGCTGCAAACCAATACGCCAGCGCCCGTCACCAACACGCCGACCACCGGGCCTTCATCGACCCCGACCCCTATCACACCGTCGCCTCTGCCGACCAAGACCAATACGCCTGGTCCCAGCCCGACGCCTCCCGATCAAAACTTCGGGTATCCCTTTGAAGATCAGGGCAACAACCCCGACTGGTGGGAGCACGACTTCGAGAACCTGCTCGATGTCACCTGGAACGCCGAGTATTGGAATTATTCCAGCTTTCTGTCCGATATGACCTCGTTTGCGGACGGTACAGGTAAGCAAAACACAGTAGCAGCGCTCGACTACGAGTTAGCCTCTGGCTCAAGCCCCATGTCCGGCGTGAGTGAGAACTACTACGCCCGTTATAAAGCTACCGCCAAGTTAGAGGACAAACGCTACACCTTCCGTATTCTGAAAAACAACGGCATCCGCATCTGGGTAGGCGGTAATCTGGTGGTCGGCAAGGATAAACCCAACACGGGCGATCTCGAAACCTGGCCGAGCAGTTGGAGTTCGGACCCCATTCAGAATACGATATTTGAGCGCAGCTTTACACCGGCTGCCGGAGACAACGAAATTATCGTTGAGTTTTTCGACAGCGGCAGTGGGGCATCGCTCCATGTGGCCCTGATCGAAGACGGCCTGCTCGACACCGGCGACTGTAACTGGACGCTGTCCGATGAAGCCTACCATTCTGCACCCAAAGCCTGGGTAGACAGCCCCGGCGGTGCCAACTATGTCGCCAAGAGTAACTGTATCCTGGCTCTGCGCGGTTATATCGACCTGCGCGGTTCTTCCAACCCCAAATTGGAATTCTGGGATCGTTACAATCTTGCGGATCGAACGGCGGCCTATGTCAGTGTGTCTGTCGCTGGTACGGGTAACTGGACCGATGTGAAAGTTCACGGCTATGAAACCGACCTTGCCTGGGCACGCCAGACCTACGATTTGAAAAACTTTGGCGATCCCGATGCGGAAGGTCCAGGGTTAGGGCGCGACTTCAGTAAAGATCTGATCGAAGTGCGCTTTATCCTCTATAGCTGGGGCACCAGTACGGCTGACGGCTGGTACGTCGATGACATCACGGTTCAGGAACGCGTCATCAAGCGTTACACGGTCGGCTTCGCGGATGACATGGAAGGCGGAGTAAACTGGATCCCCGGCGGCACCTGGGCGCTGAGCAACGAACAGACCCACAGCGGCCTTGTGGCCTGGTCCGACAGCCCCAGCGCCAGTTATACGCACGGGTCGAACAGCACGCTCGAACTCGATGGCATCATCGACCTGGTCAACGACTCGGTGATCGAGCCGGAACTTGTCTTCTGGCACCGTTATAACCTGGCGTATAACGATGCCATCTTTGCCGAAATTTCAACCAATGACCGTATCACCTGGACCCCCTTAACGGGTACCTATATCGCCCGCAACGAAATTAACCTGGGCTGGATTCAAACCGTTATCTCACTGAGCACCTGGAAGGGCCAGGAAATCTATTTCCGCTTCCGCCTCGATGCCCGCACATCCACTTCGGTTTCCGATGGCTGGTGGATTGACGATTTCACCCTGCGCAACGAGCCGACCACCGTGATTACCCCCGACTGGTGCGATAACATGGAAGTCGGTGGGGGTGACTGGGTGCCTGAAGGCTCCTGGGGTTTGATCAGTGGAGTTGACACCAGCGAGTCCGGCACACAAAAAGATGGTCAATACGTCAGCGCCCACAGCGGTTCGCAGTTCTGGTCCGACAGCCCGCGCGCGGACTACCAGCACAGCACCGAGAGTTCGCTCATGCTGAAGTCGAGATTAGACCTCACGGGCACCACTGACCCCCAGATGGTCTTCTGGCACCAGTGGGACCTCGGCAGCTCGGATGATCTCTATGTGGAAGTCTCCCAGGATGAAGGCGTAACCTGGAGTACTGTCGTTGATCTCTCGAAACCGGCAGGCAAGCAGGCCTGGACCTATCAGTATAATAACTTACCGCCGGGTTACATCACGAGCATCAACCGGGGCTATAACCACCTCCTCTCCTGGATGCGTGAAGAAATCAGCCTGCGCCAGTACATTGGCAAAGTGATCATGGTTCGCTTCCGCCTCGACGCGCTCAGCTACACCGAAGTCGATGACGGCTGGTGGATTGATGATGTGTGCTTCCAGGAACGCAACGAACCGACGCGCGGTGTCGGGTTCAGTGACGGCTTTGAAATGGGTCCGGTTAACTGGTATGAACAAGGGACCTGGGCCATCGTTCCCGAAAACCGGCACAGTGGAGCCGTCGCTTATGCTGACAGTCCGGGTGTCGTTTACAAACACGAAACGAACGGCATTCTTGAACTGCGTGGTGCCATCAATCTGACGGATGCCGTCCTGCCCACCCTCTATTTCTGGGAGGCCCATAACGTCAACTACAACGACTACATCATTACCGAAGTCAACACATCAACCGATAACGGGCTGACTTGGAACGGATGGAAAGATATCGGTAATTACAACTACAGTTCGAATCCCACCACCACCTCCTGGGACCGCCGCCAGCTCGATCTCGCCCCCTACGTCGGGCAGCAGATTCGCCTTCGCTTCCGTGTGTACGCGGTGTCCGATGGTCGTACCGCCGAGGGTGTCTGGATCGACGATGTGAGCATCCTGGATCGGAGCAAGACCGAACTCACCTTCCCGCTGCCCTTCAACGAAGATGTTGAAACCGTTAATACCTATTGGGTCATGGATGGTACATGGTCGCGTATTCCATCCTTCCGCGTGGTCAACAGCGGCGCGCGGATGGGTCCCGGTGGTTGGGCAGCCGAATACTACAATGATGTGAGCAACTACGGTGTCTATGACGCCGGCGAACTCCGAGCGACCTGCGTCGAAGCCGAGATCACCTTCCCCTGGTCGGGTTCTGCACCCACCTGCAACGGGGCGGCGATTGCCTGGGGGACTGACTCAAATCCCGGTACCTACTTCCTGGCCCGGTTTACACGCACCATCAACGTCATGTACGATAATACCCAGATCCAGCTTCAAACCAGGTCGGACGACGGCGTGCGTGTCAAAGTGGACGGTGGCCCCTGGCTGATCGATAAGTGGATTGGGCGTGGTGTTCCCTCCACCCCGGACACTTACGATCTGACGCTTAGTGCTGGCCCGCACACCATCGTGGTCGAATACTTCCAGGGCAGCGGTAACTCGTGGCTCCAGTTGGAATTCGGCATCACGGGCAAGGCGTTCCACGACAGCCCATCGGGTAACTACTATCATCAGAATGATATGTCGGTCATGTTCGACCACTGGATCAACCTGGCCGGCACGACTTACCCCGCGCTGTCCTATGACGAACGCCGTTATCTCGCCAGCGGTGACAACATCTATACCGAAATTTCAACCGATGGCGGCTTTAACTGGTCAGCCGTTCGCTCCAAGAATGGTACCAGTTCCTCCTGGTATCGCGAACTGGTCGATCTCTCCGGCTTCGCAGGTGAGAAGATCAAAATTCGGTTCCGTCTCGACGCCCGCACCAATACGGCGGTGAGCGACGGGTGGTATATCGACGAAATCCAGCTTGCCGAATAGCGCAAGCACCAACTAAGCATCAAACGGGCCTTGTTGAGAGGCCCGTTTTTGTACCATCAATCTGCCCCGTGTTAAACTGTTAGCATGTCTTTGGTTCCACTGGAAAGGGCTGTTATGCCGGGTATTTTATTCGTTCTGGTCGGTCCGTCGGGAGCCGGAAAAAATACGCTGATGAAGCGTGTCCAAGCTCATTTTCCCGATCTCAACCAGCTTGCCACCATGACCACGCGCGCCCCCCGCGAAGGTGAACAACACGGGCGGGAACATTGGTTTGTTTCACAGGCAGAATTCCAAAATCTGATCGATACCAATGCGCTGGTTGAATGGCAGCGGGTGCATCTGAATGATCTGTACGGCACGCCCCGCCAGACCATTGATGACGCCATCCGGGACTCGCGGGACTTGATCGCGGACATCGAATTTTTGGGCGCGTCCAAAATCCATGAAGCTTACGCCGCCCATACGGTGCTTATTTTTGTCACCCCATCCCGCCTCGAAATTTTGGCCGAGCGTATTGTACGCCGGGGCAATATCGACGCGGCAGCGCTCAATGATCGCCTGGAACGCGCCCGCTTCGAAATGACCTTTGCGCCTCACTGCGATTACGTAGTTCTCAACGATGAAATCGAACCCGCCGTTGCCCAGTTGCGCGGCATTATCGAAAATGAGCGCCAGCAGAGCGGCACACCCCACCACATCCACACCACGCTGACCGCGCTGCTTCAGTCTGATGATCGGCTGCTGGTCGATCACACCGGCAAACTGCCTTCTTTTCCGCTCGAAAAAGGCGATGACGATCTGTACGAGGTCATCAAGCAGCGCATCGAACATTCGATGGCGCTCAAAATCCCGCTCGCGCGCAGCACAGATCGCCGCTTTGATTTTGTGGCTCCCCATCAGGTTTCCATCCACGCTGCGCCGCCGCAGATCGATCTGGAGTTTTATTACAGTTTCTTGCTGGAGTCGACCTTGACCGTTCCGGGCTGGGTCTGGAAATCGCCCGACTTGCTCAAGTTGCCCGTACCGGTGTAGGCGCATCATTATTAGCCATCGAAGTTAGCCATCGAAGTTCACCATCGAAAGACTAGACCGCCGCCGAACGTTTGTGCTATCCTGTATCTCAGAGATACCGCACCTTCACAACTAATCACGTTTTCAAAGGGGGGGTAAGTTTGGGGACCAGGTTTTACAAAACCCCCACTTTGTCAAACTTCCCAGGTTCAAACCGCCACAAGCGGG